>VEPA01000181.1 GCA_012026675.1 Betaproteobacteria bacterium
GACAAGGGCGAATGCATGCCGTGGTAGGCCTGCGAACCGATGATCTCGGACAAGCGCACGATCTGCCGCCGCGGATTGGGAAGTTCCAGCGCCATGCAGGATTTGCCGGGTACCGTCTCGACGACGCGGATCGAGACCAGCGACAGCGCGCGCGCCAGGTCCTTGGCCAGACCGACGATCTGGCTGCCCTTGACGCCGACTGCCGGCTCGATCTCGTAGCGCGTCACCACCGGCCCGGGGTGCGCCGTCAGCACCTTGGCTTCGACGTTGAAGTCGGCCAGCTTGCGCTCGATCAGGCGCGAGGTGAATTCGAGCGTCTCGGCAGCCGGCAGGTCCGCCGGATTGTGTGAGGGCTCGGCCAGCAGGTGCAACGGTGGCAGGGCGCCGCCAGGTGCGTCAAAAAACAGCGGCGCCTGGCGTTCCTTCTCGGCCCTCGCTACGGCCTTGGGCGCCACCGGTACGACGATTTCGACGGGTTCGATGCGGACCGGGCTTTCCTCGACCTTGCGCCGCTCGGTTTCCACCACTTCCTCGCGCTGTTCGGCCACCACTCGGCCATAGCGGCGATCCTGCCAGCCATCCCACAAACTGCGCGCACCGACACAGGCGCCCTCGACGAGGATCCCGACCTTCTCGGCCGCGGTAATCCACGACAAGCCGGTAAACAGGCTAAATCCGATCATGCCCAGCACCAGCAGGATCATGGTGCCGCCGGTATAGCCGAGAAACTGTGCGAATAGACGTCCGACTTCAAAGCCCAGCATGCCGCCGGGCGCCAGGGGCAGCGTCAGTTTGATGCTCCAGAAGCGCATCGCCTCGAGGCCACAACTGGCCAGCAGCAGCACCAGAAACCCGGTCAAGGCGATCAGCAGGGAGCGCCGATCGCCGCCGAACAGATGGCTCAGGCGATGGTAGCCCCAGGCCACCATGAAGAACGGCAGGGCCACCCACCACCATGCGGAAATTCCGAACAGGTACAAGAGCAAATCGCTGAGCCAGGCGCCGAAGCGTCCGCCCGGGGTGGCGATGCGCTCGACGATGGCCGAATGCGACCAGCCCGGATCGGCGCGGTCGTAGCCGCCGAGGATCAGGCCCAGATACAGCCCGGCCAGGCCGACCAGCAGCCAGCGGGCCTCATGCACCAGCAAGGCTATTTTTTCGGGCAGGGGAGTCGCGGGGGACCCGGATGCGCTGACAACATTCATGGGATAAGGCAGGCCCGTGATCGAACACGAACCGGAATGACGGACACTGGCAAATTATGTCCGGCGGCCGGTGTGCCCAAGCCCCAAAAAGCCGCCCAAGTCCGCCCCTGTTCCAGTCTATATAATCTGCCCGACTTACCACAAAGGATTCCCCGCCATGAGCACTCGTCACGCCCGCCTGCTGATCCTCGGTTCCGGCCCGGCCGGCTACACCGCCGCCGTATATGCGGCCCGCGCCAACCTGAAACCGGTCCTGATCACCGGCATGGCCCAGGGCGGCCAGCTGATGACCACCACCGACGTCGACAACTGGCCCGCCGACGCCGACGGCGTGCAAGGCCCCGACCTCATGGCGCGATTCGAGAAGCACGCCGCTCGCTTCCAGACCGAGATCATCTTCGACCACATCCACACCGCGAAGCTCACCGAAAAGCCCATGCGCCTGATCGGCGACTCGGGCGAATACACCTGCGATGCGCTGATCATCGCCACCGGCGCCTCGGCGCAGTATCTGGGCCTGCCTTCCGAGGAAGCCTTCTCCGGCAAGGGCGTCTCGGCCTGCGCCACCTGCGACGGCTTTTTCTACAAGAACCAGCCGGTCGCGGTGATCGGCGGCGGCAACACGGCGGTCGAGGAAGCACTGTACCTGTCCAACATCGCCAGCCACGTCACGGTCGTGCTTCGGCGCAACAAGTTCCGCGGCGAGAAGATCCTGCAGGACAAGCTGTTCGAAAAAGAAAAGGCCGGCAAGGTCACCATTAAATGGGATCACGTGCTGGACGAGGTGCTGGGTGACAAGTCGGGTGTCACCGGCATGCGCATCAAGAGCGTCAAGACCGCCACCACCGAGGATATTCCGCTGATGGGCGTGTTCATCGCCATCGGCCACAAGCCCAACACGGATCTCTTCGTCGGCCAACTAGACATGGAAGGCGGCTACATCGTAACGCAGGCCGGACGCACCGGCAATGCCACCGCAACCAGCATCCCCGGCGTGTTTGCCGCCGGCGACGTGCAGGACCATGTCTACAAGCAGGCCGTGACCAGCGCCGCCACCGGTTGCCAGGCGGCGCTCGATGCCGAGAAGTATCTCGACAGCCTGGAATAGACCATGACCCCGGGGAACGGCGGCGTCCCTGGCTCCGGCTTCCGCCGCCGTGGCCCGCCGGCCGTGGCCAACCGTACCGCGCCGACAGCCGAGGAACGCGCCACCTTCCGCGAAGCGGTGGCCGATGTCGAACCGCTGCAATGGGACCGCGTCCATCACGAACCGCCCTTGCCACCGGCCATTCCGCGCCAGCACCTGCACGACGAGGCTGCCGCGCTCGACGAATCCCTGCATGGCCCGGCGCTGATCGACCTCTTTCTCGAAGGCGGCGACGAAGCCGCATGGCGACGCGACAGCCTGCCGAAGGCCTGGCTGCGCGATTTGCGACGGGGCCGCTGGGTGACGCAGGAAAAACTCGATCTGCATGGCCTGAACCGCGACCAGGCGCGAACCGCCGTCGTCACCTTTCTCAGGAATTGTCGAGATCACGGCCATCGCTGCGTGCGCATCGTGCACGGCAAGGGCCTGAGCTCACCCGGCCGCGAGCCGGTGCTGAAGAAACTGGTGCTGGGCTGGCTGAGCCAACGCAGTGAAGTGCTTGCCTTCTGTCAGGCCCGCGCCACTGAGGGCGGCGCCGGCGCAGTAGTTGTGTTGCTCGCCGCCAAAAATAATCGAGCGTAGCGAGCCGATCTAATCACCCCTTCCCGCGGGGAAGGGGCCGGGGGATAGGCCCACCAATTTGCTGCCAAGCAGAAATCTGACCGGCCCAAAGGCCGGTCACGGTCAGATTGCTGCTTCGTTGGCTTCACCCGTACGAATGCGCACCACTTGTTCCACCGATGACACGAAGATCTTGCCGTCGCCGATCTTGCCGGTGCGCGCGGCCTTGATGATGGCCTCGATGGCGGCTTCCACGGTTTCGTCGGCAACGACGATCTCGATCTTGATCTTCGGCAGGAAGTCGACCACGTACTCGGCACCACGATACAACTCGGTGTGGCCCTTCTGCCGGCCGAA
>VEPA01000173.1 GCA_012026675.1 Betaproteobacteria bacterium
CGATCGCGATAGGCATATTGCCCGGCCTTCTTCTCCGCTTCCTTGGCGTTGCGATTGACCTTGCTGCGCCGGCCGCGACTGCCCTTGGCGAGGTCGAGAACCTTCTTGTGACGCGCGCGCGCCGGTACACCACGTTTTACTCTTGGCATGGTGGCTCTCCTTAAGCGTTGGGCAGCATGGCGCGCACGGACTTGACGTCCGAGGCATGCACTTCGTGCACACCGCGCAACTGGCGCTTGCTCTTGGTGGTTTTCTTGGTCAGGATGTGGCGCTTGAACGCACTCCCGCGCTTGATGCCGCCGGAAGCGCGCACGACAAAGCGCTTCTTGGCACCGCTCTTGGTCTTCATCTTCGGCATCGAAGATCTCCCTATTACATGGCTGCCAGGTGTTTCCCGCCTCGGGAACGCTTGGTGACCCGCAACCACTTCTTGTTTCCGCATGCAATGCACGCGGAACAAATTCTGTTACCTGTTCAATGCGGCTTCTTCTTGGAGGCTGCCAGCACCATGATGAGTTGGCGCCCTTCCATTTTCGGCCACTGCTCGACCATCGCCTGCTGCTCGAGATCGACCTTGATTCGCTCCAGCATGCGCATGCCGATTTCCTGGTGCGCCATTTCACGTCCGCGGAAACGCAAGGTGATTTTTGCCTTGTCGCCTTCGCTCAAAAACTTGATCACGTTGCGCAACTTGATCTGGTAATCGTTTTCGTCCGTGCCCGGACGGAACTTGACTTCCTTCACCACCACCTGCTTCTGCTTCAGCTTGGCCTCGTGCTGGCGCTTGGCTTCCTGGTACTTGAACTTGCCGATGTCCATGATCTTGCAGACAGGCGGCACGGCCGTGGGCGCGATTTCCACCAAATCCACACCGGCCTCTTCGGCCAGCGCCAGCGCCTGACGAATCGGGACTATGCCCAGTTGTTCTCCGTCTTCCCCGACCAAGCGAACCTCGGGGGTGGTGATCTCTTCGTTGAGACGCTGCGATTTATCCTGAGCGATGGTTCAAATCTCCAAAAAATTAAAAATCAGACCGATGCGCTTCTGCTGCATTGTTCATGCAATAGACGCTCGATCAAGGCCTGGGGGGACATCTGCCCGAGATCCTGATTGCCTCGGGCACGCAAAGCGACCAACCCAGCGGCCTTTTCCTTGTCACCCACAACAACGATATAGGGCCGCTTCAACAAGCTATGTTCGCGTATTTTATAGTTAATTTTCTCGCCGCGCAAATCGCTCGCGACGCGCAGGCCGGCGTCGCGCAGCATTTTCGCCACATTCTCGGCGTAATCGGTCTGCGCTTCCGAGATATTCATGACCACCACCTGCACCGGCGCCAGCCACAAAGGGAAGGCGCCGGCGTGGTTTTCGACCAGGATGCCGATGAATCGCTCCAATGAACCCAAGATAGCCCGATGCAGCATAACCGGTGTATGGCGGCTGTTGTCCTCGCCGACATATTCGGCACCGAGACGCCCGGGCATGGAGAAATCCACCTGCACCGTGCCGCATTGCCATGAACGACCGATGGCATCCTTGATGTGGAATTCGATCTTCGGACCGTAAAAGGCGCCTTCGCCCGGGAGTTCTTCCCATGTCAAACCGCTTGCCGTCAGTGCGGCACGCAGTGCGCTCTCGGCCTTGTCCCACAGATGATCCTCGCCTACCCTCCCGTCGGGACGCAGAGCCAGCTTGACGGCGACATCGTGGAAACCGAAATCGGCATACACCTTGCGCAGCAGATCGTTGAAGGCCGTAACCTCAGACTGAATCTGGTCTTCTGTGCAAAAGATATGGCCGTCGTCCTGGGTGAAGGCGCGCACCCGCATCACGCCGTGCAGCGCGCCGGAGGGTTCGTTGCGATGGCAGGAACCGAACTCGCCATAACGCAGCGGCAGTTCGCGATAGGAACGCACATCGGTGTTGAAAATCTGCACATGCCCGGGACAGTTCATCGGCTTCACCGCGTAATCGCGGTTCTCCGACTCGGTAGTGAACATGTTGTGCTTGAAATGCTCCCAGTGACCGGAGCGCTCCCACAGGCTGCGATCGAGGATCTGCGGGCAGCGCACTTCCTGGTAGCCGTTGTCGCGATAGACGCGGCGCATGTATTGCTCCACTTCCTGCCATACGGTCCAGCCATGCGGATGCCAGAACACCATGCCGGGCGCTTCTTCCTGTACATGGAAGAGGTCGAGCTGTCGACCCAGCTTGCGATGGTCGCGCTTCTCGGCCTCCTCCAGCATGTGCAGGTAGGCGTCCAGGTCATCCTTCTTCGCCCAAGCGGTGCCGTAGATGCGCTGCAACTGCTCGTTCTTCTGGTCGCCGCGCCAATAGGCGCCGGCCACCTTCATCAACTTGAAGACCTTGAGCTTGCCGGTGGAAGGAACGTGGGGGCCGCGGCAAAGGGCGATGAAGTCGCCCTCGCGATACAGCGAGACATCCTCGTCTGACGGAATCGCTGCAATCAGTTCCGCCTTGTATTGCTCGCCAATGGACTTGAAAAACTCCACCGCCTTGTCGCGCGGCCAGACTTCGCGCGTGACTGGAAGATCCTTCTTCGCAAGTTCGGCCATGCGCTTTTCAATGGCCTCCAGGTCCTCCGGCGTGAACGGACGCTTGCAGGCGAAGTCGTAATAAAAACCGTTTTCGATCACCGGACCGATGGTCCCCTGCGCCTCGGGAAACAGTACCTTGACCGCGTAAGCCATCAGGTGCGAGGTCGAATGCCGAATGATGTCGAGGCCATCGGCATCCTTGTCGGTAACAATGGCCAGTTGCACGTCGCGCTCGATCAGGTAGGAGGTATCGACAAGGGCGCCATCGACGCGACCGGCCAGCGCCGCCTTGGCCAGTCCGGCGCCAATCGACGCCGCCACATCCGCCACCGTCAACGGCTGCGGGTATTCGCGTTTCGATCCATCGGGCAGGGTAATCACCGGCATTTCGCAGCTCCAGAAAAGCAACAGGGCGCACGGTTCACGCGGAATTCACGCGGTGCGCCCAGCCATTCAATAAAACAAATTTTATCACAGCACCCGCCTAGCTTCCGGCATCATTCCGCTGTCACCAGAGAGGACGAATCATGGACATCGACGGATTCATGGAAACCTACAAGCGGGCATGGGAAACCAGCGACGAAGACCTGATTGCGTCGCTATTTACGCCTGACGGCACCTACCGCAACACGCCATTCGCCGTCCAGCAGGGGCATGAGGCCATCAAGCAGTACTGGCAGCGCACCAAGCTGCAGGCCGATATCCGCCTCACCTACGAAGTGCTGCAGCGTCACGCCACAGGCGGCATAGGCCACTGGCATACCACCTACCAGGTGACATCCGAGGAAATGTTCAAGATGTGGGCCGCGTCGAGCGGCACCAACATGCTGGCGCGCCAGCCTGGCGATCCGCTGCCACGTCTGGCCTTGGATGGTATCGCCATTGTCAAATTCGACGGCAGTGGTCTATGCCAAGACTTGCGCCTATGGTGGCACAGCCGGATTGACGATTGAAAACAAAACGGCCGCAGGATTCATCCTGCGGCCGTTGTCTGGTGTTGGTAGGCGCGATTGGACTCGAACCAACGACCCCCACCATGTCAAGGTGGTGCTCTAACCAGCTGAGCTACGCGCCTGCTACTCAAGGGGGCGGATTCTAGCCTAAGCCGAAGTGCCACGCAACATTCAGCCACAGTGCGGCCTTCAGGCCATGCGCATTCCATCCGCGAGACCTGCCCACCAGCTTTGGCAGGACGTTTTCGTCTCTCGCTTTGGCACAAGAAAACAGTCATGGCCCAATCATGGCCCACTGGTGGCCCATTCTCGGCCTAAGCGATGACGATCGCATTATGATCAACTGAACACAACTCCAACATGTCACATTTGCTGGCGTCAATTAAAGAAAGTGCGATTGACCAAACGACCGAGACAGCCTTGACACTAATGGTCAGCACTGGGTGTTCCTAAATCTAAGGAGATTCGAACAATGGCTTCCGAACGGGGAAGCCTTTGGGTTCGAGTTCGCGCAGCAGGGTCGGCAACAAAGCCTCCGGGGTAACCGGCCCGACACCAAAGCGCACGCGTGCGCGTCCCTGGCTCGACATCACGTCGGCACCGTAGGCGTCGACACCGAGAAGGGCAAGTCCACCGGGAACTTCGTTTGCGGCGGCATCCAATAGGACAACCTCCTGCGCCAAAGAGATCGACGAAGCTTCCAGCAGCCGTTTTCCCTCCAGCCAACTTGCCTTGGCAAATCCACCCACCGTCAATACACGAATGGTTTCCAGCCGATGAAACCCGAAATCGCCAAGTTTCAGGAAGCGCTCGGCGTGGGGGTGATATCGAAGGTAGCGCGACACCAGTCGCGGATCGGGGTCAAGCGGATGGACTTCCCCAACCAACGAGATGCGCGCGACCTCGCCCTCACCAAGTGCCTTGGCAATCATGAGGCTCGCCCGCGGATTGGCGGCAAGATTTCGCGTGTGTTCGGCAAGCCCTGAGATCAGGAGGATCGGGCATTGGTGCTCGTCGACAACAAAAGGGGCGTTGCTCGCGAACGGGAAACCTGCCACAGACGACGAATGAGTCGCCAGTGCGGCGTCGGATACGGAATGCAGGAGGTCAATCGCGAGGTCGAGACGGGAAAGCATCGTGTGATTCTAACGGTGACTTTTTCTGACTACCAATTTTTGCCGCATCAGTGCCATCATCTGAAAGCTCGAGCGCTGACGAACCGAGACGCTCAAAAAATGTAGGGCCGATGTTCGACCTTATGCAAAACTTTCCAAATGGCAGAATTTCAAAAATTACATGCTATCTGACAACATCAAAAGCCCAGCCCTTCTCAGACGAGTGAATCGATCCGCAATCCGCGGTAGGGGTGACATCGACGACAACATGAAACCCGCCCACCCCCGCGCGTACCTCCTATCAATGCTGATTCTGGCGCTCTGCGCCATGCCGCTCGCCGCCTGTACATTCTCGATCGGAGCGACGAACAGCCCTCCTCCGCCCAATGCGGGATCCGGCCCGTCGAATGAAAACAGGTAAGCGGGAACCCGCCAACATGGCTGAATCAATGAAACGCATCGTAATCACCGGCGTGACCCGTGGCCTCGGCAGCGCCATGCTCGACGAATTCGCCGCCCGGGGTCATAGCGTCGCCGGATGTGGGCGTTCGGAAGCCACTATCGAGAAACTCCGCTTAAAATTTCTGGCACCTCACCGCTTTGCGACCGTGGATGTCGCCGATGACATGCAGGTCGGCCAATGGGCACGCCATGTCCTGACGACGATGGGTGCCCCGGACATCCTGATCAACAACGCGGCGCTGACGAATACCCCGGCCCCGCTATGGGAGATCCCGGCAGCGGAGTTTGCCTCCCTGATCGACGTGAATATCAAAGGTACCGCCAACATGCTGCGCCATTTCGTGCCGGCAATGATCGGGCAAGGCCGCGGGGTGATCATCAATTTCAGTTCGGGCTGGGGACGCGTTTCAGCTCCCAACGTCGCACCCTACTGCGCCAGCAAATGGGCCATCGAAGGACTGACGCGCGCCCTGGCGCAGGAACTGCCCAAGGGCATGGCCGCCATTCCGCTCAATCCAGGAATCATCGATACCGATATGCTGCGCACGTCATTCGGGGACGACGCGGGCAACTACGAATCAGCGATCACATGGGCAGAGCGTGCGGTGCCGTTTCTACTGAAGCTGGGGCCAAAGCAAAATGGGAAGGCGCTGACGGTAACCTGAGCACTGTCGCACCGGACCTCCAATCTGTCGTCCGTTTCAGGCAGACCGGGAATCCCTCATGAACGACTGATCCGCCCCCGGCTAGAACCGCTGCGAGGAATGCACCGACATGATCGCGCTCGCCAAAGGCAAGGGTAGCGGGACTGTCGATTACGTTTGGCTCAACCCGACGACCAACAAGGTCGAGAACAAGCATTTGCGTATCGAGCGCCTCGACAACTACCTGATCGGCGTCGGCTACTACACGCGCTGAGCATCTCTCGGCACCCGGTGCGCAAGCACTGGGTGCCGCACGGTGCTTTTCGGATGCCCTTCTTCGCGATCAGAAACGCATCAGGAGCCGGCTTGCGGCGCTCTTACAAGAATATCCGGGTTTGATGACTCACCCAACAGACTGAGAACCTGTGCCCGCAATTGCTCCAGGGCGGCGGCGGCCGAAACAGGGCCCGAAGATTCTTCATCGGATTTCACCAGTTGGGCGGCTGCTTGCCGCACCAAAACCAAGGTTTCAGAGCTGATGCCCTCCAGCACGTGGGCGTATTCGTCGAGGAACATGGCAACCTGGCCCGCAGGAAGCGCCTTCACCTCGTACTGATCGAGGACGTTCATCATGTGCTGAATGATGCTGTTGTTAGCCATGCCGAGCTCCCGGGTGTCAGAGACCTACATTGTGTCAGAGACTTACATTGCAGGCGTATCGACTTCATCCGGCTCCACGTCCGGATCCAGGGTCGCTGGATGCTTCGCCATTTCATCTTTCAGGAGTTGCTGGTGTATGGCCTCTTCGTCCCTGAGTTCCTCGAAAAGCCTTCGTACTTCCGGATCCCGAATGCCCGGCAAGGCTTGTTCAAAGAACTCGTAGGCCTTCACTTCAGAATCCATTGCAACATCCATGGCATGGCGCGGGGACATGTACTGCCTGGGTCTTCCCGTATCCGGGGCTTCGACATCCTCGATCATGTCCGCCGTGACTCGCGAAGGGCTGTCGCCGAAAAGCAGGCGCCTGCGTTCTGCCAGGTCCGTCGCGTGACAGTGCTCATTGCGCGCCATCATGGCAAAGAAATCCGCAGCGTCGCCGCGGTATCGCTCGCCAAGCTGATCCACGAACATTAGATAGCGCTCTTCCGCTTCCTTCTCGATCAGCACCGCCAAGTCGAGCGCATCTTGCAGGGTAAGCGTCGAAAAATCCAGTTGCAGCGACATCAATGGCTCCCGAGAATGTAGAAATTCAATTGCCGGACCGAACGGCCTTGCGCACAAAGAGGGTGCGCAGTTCGACCTCGTCGTCGACGGGGATGGGGACGACACTGAAGTTGACAGCGGGGCCGCCGGACGAACAACCACCGCCGGAACAGCCCGTTGTCGCGCCGCCCGAACACCCGCTTGCACCACCGGAAGAACAGACGCTGTCGCTGGCGACGGAATCCTGATTGGCCTCAATGCGCACCTCGTAGCCCAGCCTTTCATAAGTCCGCACCATTGCTGACAGGTGAGGCTCGCCTATCGTCGATTGGCGAATCCAGCCCTCGCTTTCGAGACGGCGCGTCAGGTTTTCCTTGATTGCGGAATCGCCTTGCACCAACTTCAGGGGAATGACGCTTGACGTGGCGATGGATTCGTTCATTTCATTGCTCCTTGAATGGCGACATGGCCAGGACGTTCACGGGCAGGGACGATCGGCGACCATCCCTGTGACGAATAAAAGACCCCGGCATCCGCCGAGGCAAATCCCCAAAAGAATAGGGAGAGGAGAAGACAGATTGCGGCTTTCCATTCGACTTTCCACTGGACTTTCCAAAATACGCAGCGATGACACGGTCGGCACGGTATCGCCCAACTCGTTGATGGCGGCAAACGTCACTGTCGCGGGACGGGTGGCCTGGGTCAGCTGCGGTCGAGTCACGGATTGATGGTCCAGGTGTCGCCGCTGTTGAACAGTTTTTCCAGCGTTCCCTGGCCGCGCTGTTGGCGCGTGTTGGCCGCCAGCTGGCTATTCAAGGTCTCGTAGGCCGGCGCTTCCACGGCACGGAAGACGCCCAGCGGAACCGGCAGTGGCGCCGCGAACTGCGAGAGAAAAAAAGCCAGGCCGCCGTTCGCCGCGTGCTCGTCGTGGACCACCAGATCGGCTTCGGTGACGCCGTTTTCGCCCACGGTCACCAGTTCCGGCGCAAGGGACCGCATGCGAATGCCGCGCTTGCCTTCCGTGCCGTAGAGCAGCGGCTTGCCGTGTTCGAGCAGCAGGCGCGTTTCGGCGCGGGTACTTTTGTCGGTCAGCGTCTCATAGGCGCCGTCGTTGAAGACCACGCAGTTCTGCAGCACTTCAACGACGGCCGTACCCTTGTGCTCGGCGGCCCGCCTCAAGGTCTGCTGCATGTGCGGATAGTCGTTGTCGATGGTACGTGCAACGAAAGTGGCGCCAGCGCCAAGTGCAAGGGAAACCGGGCTGAATGGACTGTCGATGCTGCCCAAGGGAGTGGTCTTGGTCTTCTTGCCGAATTCCGAGGTCGGCGAACACTGACCCTTGGTGAGGCCGTAGATGCGGTTGTTGAGCAGAATCACCTTGAGACCGATGTTGCGCCGAATCGCATGGATGAAGTGATTGCCGCCGATTGCCAGAGAGTCGCCATCGCCGGTGACAACCCAGACCGAGAGCTCCGGACGTGCGATCTTGAGGCCGCTGGCGATCGCCGGGGCGCGGCCATGGATACTGTGCATGCCGTAGGTTTCCATGTAGTAGGGAAACCGGCTGGAGCAGCCGATGCCTGAAATGAAGGCGAAGTTCTCGCGCGGAATGCCCAGGGTCGGCAACAGTTTCTGGATCTGCGCCAGCACGGCGTAGTCGCCACAACCGGGACACCAGCGCACGTCCTGATTGGACTCGAAATCCTTCATCTTGAGCAGTTTGATTGGAGCCGTCGGGTTCATGCTTCCATCCTGGATCAAGGGCTTGATGTCTGTCATCTGGTTCATGGTGAATTCCTCAGCAAAGTTCCATGATGCGGTCGACAATTTCCGAAACCTTGAACGGCTTGCCTTGCACCTTGGTCAGCGGAACGACCTCGCGCAGATAGCGTTCGCGCAGCAGCCGGCTAAGCTGGCCAAGGTTCAGTTCCGGCACCAGCACGGTCTTGTAGCGCGACAGAAGGTCGCCAAGGTCGGCCGGCATCGGGTTGAGGTGGCGCAAATGCACATGCGCCACCGACTTGCCGGCCTTCTCCGCCTGCGCGCGAGCCTGCACAATGGAACCGTAGGTACTGCCCCAGCCGACCACCAGCAGATCGCCGCTGGCCGGCCCGTCGACCTGCAGCGGAGGAATGTCCCTGGCGATGCCTGCGACCTTGGCGGCGCGCGTCTCGGTCATGCGCTGGTGATTCAGCGGGTCGTGGGAAATGTTGCCGGTAAGAAAGTCTTTTTCGAGGCCGCCCACACGATGTTCCATGCCCGGCGTGCCTGGCCTGCCCCAGGCGCGGGCCAGGTTGGCATCGCGGGCATAAGGCTTGAAGCCCTCGGGATCGGTACGAAACTTCACATCGAGACGCGGCAGATCGGCGACGGCCGGAATCCGCCACGGCTCGGCGGCGTTGCCGATGCCGCCGTCGGAGAGGAAGATCACCGGCGGCATGTACTTCACCGCGATACGAACGGCTTCGATGGCACAGTCGAAACAATCCGCCGGCGAATTCGAGGCGATGACCGGGAGCGGACACTCGCCGTTGCGGCCATACACTGCCTGCAGCAGGTCCGACTGCTCGACTTTGGTCGGCAAGCCCGTGGAGGGGCCGCCGCGCTGAACGTTAACGATGACCAGCGGAATTTCCAGCATGACCGCCAGACCAAGCGCTTCCGTCTTCAGCGCCATGCCGGGGCCGGATGTCGTCGTCATACCGAGTACGCCGCCATAAGAGGCGCCGATGGCAGAACAGATGCCGGCAATCTCGTCCTCGGCCTGGTAGGTGGTGACGTTGTAATTCTTGAGTGCCGCCAATTCATGCAGGATGTCGGTCGCCGGGGTAATCGGATAGGAACCGAGGAACAGCGGCACTTGAGCCAGTTCGGCCGCGGCGACGAAACCCAGCGCGGCGGCATGATTGCCGGTGATGCTGCGGTACTTGCCCGGCGCGATGTCGGCGGCGCGCACCTGGTAGGTCGTGGCGATAACCTCGGTCGATTCGGCATACGCATAACCGGCGCGCAGGGCCGTCACGTTGGCCTCCGCGATCTCCGGTTTCTTGGCGAACTTGGCGCGGATGTTTCCTTCCTCGTCTTCCAGCGGACGACTGTAGAGGCACAGCATCAGGCCGAGCGCGTAATAGTTCTTGCAGCGGGCGACGTCCTTTTTCCCCATGCCGGAGGCTTGCAGCGCTCGCGCCGTGAGATCCGAAATGTCTATTTTAAGAACGCGATACCCCTCCAGGCTGCCATCGTCGAGCGGGTTGCTCTTGTAGCCGGCTTTCTGCAGGTTGGTTTCGCCAAAGGCTCCGCTGTTGGCGATGATCATGCCGCCGTGCTTGACATCGGCGAGGTTGGTTTTGAGTGCGGCCGGGTTCATCGCCACCAGAACGTCGGGTGCGTCGCCCGAGGTGAATACCGGCGCGGAAGAGAACTGGATCTGGTAGCCGGAAACGCCGAACAGGGTGCCGGTCGGGGCGCGGATTTCAGAGGGATAGTCGGGGTGGGTAGCGAAGTCGTGTCCCGCCCTGGCGATGGTCTTGGAAAACTCATTGCCGGTAAGCTGCATGCCGTCGCCCGAATCGCCGACGAACCGGATGACCACGCTGTCGAGTTCCTCGATTGACCGGGTTCGCTCGCTGCCGAGACTTCCCACTTGCGAGGCATGGCCCGCCGCGGATTGTGGATTCGTTGCGCAAATGTTCATCTATGTCACCTGATGTCCGGTTGAAGGGAGTGGCACACGCACTTGACTCATTGATTGAAGCGGTATGAAGCGCCGGCAAGTAATGGGCTTTCACGCTTTGATCCCTGGCCTAATTAGGCACCCAGTGACTGCAGATGCAATTGACTTTGTGTCTCAGTCTCTTGACATTGCGCCTCACAGTCCTTCACCTCGAAAGAACCGGCTGATTCGACCTGGAAGCGGCCAAAGGGGTACTTTCGCATTGAGGTGTCCTCGAAGAAATGATGCAGGAACGTGGCGCATTGGTTGATCATTCGACGTTGAATCGCTGGGCGATCCGGTCATTTGTGCGAAGAAAGGATCACGAAATGTCAAGGTGGTGTCACCACCAGTCAATCTCGGCCTTGCCGAAGTTTTTAATCTGCTCCTCAAGGATTCACTTAGAAGACCCGCCACCGCCTCATGTCCCGCTCACTGCAGAAAGAGGGCCACAAGCCGCTGCCCTACCCGCCCGGCGACTTCGCCATCTGGATCTTAATCCTGGTCGAACTCTCGGTCTTCTTCGTACTGTTCGCCGCCTACGCGTTCACGCGGCTCATGCACCTCGAACTGTTCAACGAAATGCAGAGGACACTGGATGCCGATGCCGGTTTGCTCAACACCCTGCTCCTCATCTCCGGCAGCTGGTGCGTCGCGCGTGCGGTGGCCGCGATCAAGCGCACCCTCTGCCGCCAGAGCGCCCACTGGCTGCTGGCCGCCATCCTGTCCGGCGTCGGCTTTCTGGTCGTCAAGTATTTCGAATACGGCGCCAAGTTTTCTGCCGGCATCAACCTTGAAACCAATCTTTTCTACACCTTCTATCTCTCCCTGACGGCCTTCCATGCCATGCATGTCGTGCTCGGCATGATAATTCTGGCCTTCGTCTGGAAGAAGGCCATGACCGACGGCTATTCAGCCAACGACCATGGCGGCATGGAGACCGGGGCAAGCTACTGGCACATGGTCGACCTAGTCTGGATCATTCTCTTCCCGCTGGTGTATGTAATGCGATGAGCACACATTTCCTGAATGTCATTTGGATCGCCCTGATGGTCGCCACGGTGCTGACCTCGTTCATTGGCAAGAACACAGCGATGGGTGCCGGCATGGTGGTAATCGTGCTACTGATCTCCGCCATAAAGGGCTGGCTGATCATCGAAGACTTCATGGCCTTGCGCCGCGTCAAGTTTCTCTGGCGGGGCATCATGCTAGGCTGGCTGCTTCTGACGCTCTCGGTCATCCTGCTCGCCTACTGGCTCGGAATCAAGTGACCGCCCGGCAAGACAATCTGCCCTTCTAGGAAGCTGCCGGCAAAGAGACCGTGGGCGGTGCGCGGCAGAAGCTATCAATGATTGCCGTCTACGGATTTCTCGTCACCGAGCGTATTACCGCCAGCAAACCCGCTGGCGCCAAAAACACTTCGCCGTCCGCAAAGCTCCTGCGCTTCCCGCGGATTACATCTCTCGCGGCAGTCCAGCCCTCGCAGGAGCACGTATCAGACCCAATCAGCACAATCCGTTACCAGCTCAGCTTTCAGTTGATCGAACGCCTCGGACAATGTCCTTCTTGCGGGAGACAAAATGCAAGTCAATTGTTTTGACACGGCAAGACCAAGCCGACGGGGGACGTATCACGAAGTGTCAAGTTGGTGTCCTTGAATGTCAATCTCGACAATGCCAAAGCGCTTAATGTTGCTACGCACGGCAGATTAGACATTACGCCTTGGAGGAACATCGTGCGAGCGAGAGTTGTAGTTTCAAAATCGAAGGCGTGATTGCGGTGGAGAAACTTCCCGACTTGCAGATGGTGACTACTGTCGCTGACTTGAGCAAGAACATGAACAATGACAATTCAATGGAGGTGCTGACATGTTGAACGAAAGCGCATCAAACAAGATCCAGATGTGGTTTGCCGCCAGCGGCATGTTCTGCGTCACTCTTTATGTGATCGGCTGGGGGGTCCTGGGCATGTGTGCCCCGCCGTGGATCCCCAAAGCCTCCATGAGTGCTCAGGAGTTCATGGAGTTTTACCGGGATCACAGCTTCCGCATCATGGTGGGACAGACGATCGCCACATTTGCCGCTGGGATCTACATGGTGTGGTCGTGTCAGGTGGCTTCGCAGATGAGGCAAAGGGAAAAGGGGAGCCACGTGCTATCAATGGTGGCGCTCGTGGGCGGTGTCGGGACGGGCGTGGCCGGCCTGGCGGGCGGCATGATGTGGGTCGCCCTGGCTCAGCATGCAGGCTCGTTGGATCCTAGCATCGTCAAGTTCTTTCACTTTTTAATCTGGTATGTGTTCGACGGCACCTACTTCGTCTCTGTCATGGAGTTTGGTGCCATCGGCCTGTTTGCCCTTATCGACAAATCCGAGACACCGCTCTTTCCGCGCTGGACTGGCGTCGCAACGCTGATATTTGGCGTCAGCTATATATCCTTGGCGCTTATTCCCTTCGACCATGTAGGGGCCTTCTCCTATGGAGGTGCGTGGAACTGGTACTGGATCTGGATCACGTTCTTCTTCGATAGCATGTGGTTAAGCTACTGTTGCGTCCGGGATCTCCAACGCCAGCAGGCGACCACCCAAACGCAAGCTCGAGGGCAGACCATTGGCGCCGAAGCGCTGGCTCAGTAAGTAGACCCTTCAACAGGAGAATTTCAATGATCAACCTGAAGACGGAGCTGACGCTTCCGGCCGTGGGCTTGACCGGCTTCGAGGCGCCGCTCAACGAAACCGAATTGGCGATCCAGGAAACATTGCACCGGTTCGCCAAGGATGTGCTTCGACCCGCCGGGCAGGAACTCGACAAAATGACCGCGGAGCAGGTGATTGCCCCGGGGTCCCCCTACTACGAGGTTTTGGCCAAGGGCGCGCAGCTCGGCCTCGATTCCAGTCTGCTGGAGCAAATGCCGCCGGAAACGGCCATCCGCGTCGAGTCGATCATCGGCGAGGAAATGGGCTGGGGCGACGCCGGCCTGGGTGTCTCGCTGGCCTGCGTCACCTTTCCGCTGGAAATGGCCAAGGCCGCCGGCAATTCCGAATTGGCCGACCTCTGCCGCGACAAGATCGGCTGTTGGATGATCACCCAGCCCGACCGGGGAAGCGATGCCCAGATTTTCGACATGGCGCGCGAATGGCCGGTCAAGGGCGGCCAGGGAAACAAGGGCAATGTCTGGGCCGTCGTCGGCAAGGACGAAATCGTCATCAACGGGCAATGTTCGGCCTGGGTCTCCAATGGCGCGGTCGCCCAGGTGGCGCTGGCCTATATCAATGCCGATTATGGCGACGGGTTCTTTGACGCCAACGGCCGCCCGTACGGCCTGGCGGTGATCATCCCGCTCGATCTGCCCGGGGTCTCGAAGGGCAAGCCGCTGGACAAGATCGGGCAGCGCGCGCTGCCCCAGGGCGAAATCTATTTCGACAACGTCCGCATTCCCAAGCGTTTCGCGATGGCGCTCAAAGACGAGTATTACGGCAACCTGGCATCGGTGTGGGCCTTCGCGGGTTGCCACATGGGCCAGATCATGACCGGACTGGCGCGCGCGGCCTTCGAGATGGCGCTGCAATATTGCCACGAGCGCAAGCAGGGGGGGCAGTTGCTGATCGATCACCAGCTCACCCGCTGGCGACTGGGCGACATGCTGCGTCGGGTCGAGCTCTGCCGCGCCGTCGCCCGCCGTTCACTGACTTATGCCAGGCTCTCACCGGCCGGACACCCATACGCGACGGCGTCGGGCAAGGTCACGGTCACCGAGGAAGCGATGAAGGTCGCGACCGAGGCCTTCCAGCTCTTCGGCGCCTTCGGCACCTCGCGCGAGTATCCGATTGAAAAGCTTTTCCGCGACGCGCGTTCCGCGCTGATCGAAGACGGCGAAAACTATGTCCTGACCATGCGCCTGGGCCTGCTTGCACAGCAGCTCTACGCTGATGGCTGGTCGAACAACTGAAAATCTTCCGAAGGACTCAAAGTGGCTAAATATCCCGTCGTCGTCTATGGCGCCAGTGGTTACACCGGCATGCTAATTATGGACTGGCTGATCGACCAGAACATCCCCTTCACGGCCGTCGCGCGCAACGTTAAACGGACGCAGGAGATGATGGCCCAGCGCGTCGTGCGCCTGGAGTCAGCCGTCTACGAGATCATCGAGGCAACGCATGACGTCGACTCGCTGGCGCGGGCGTTCCAGGGCGCGAAGATCGTCTGCAATACGGTGGGCCCCTTCGTCAATTTTGGTCTGACGACAGTCGAGGCAACGCTCCGGGCGGGCTGCCATTACCTGGACACCACGGGCGAGCAGAGCTTTATTCGGGCGGCCCGTGAGCAATTCGGCGAGTTGTTCCGCCAGGCAGGCCTGCTGCTCTCGCCATCGACGGCCTACATGTACTCGTTCTCCGATATCGCCGCTGAACTGGCCCTGGAGACACCCGGTGTCGATGCGCTGGAGACCGCCACGCTTTGTCGCGGGCCGCGCGGTGCCGGGTCGGGTGTCACCGTAGGTTCGACGGCATCGATCTTCGAGATCTTCCGCCATGAGGCCTGCTACCTCTGGGAGAAGAAGCTGGTTCCACATGCGGCCAACGCCTCTTACACCGTCGCCGTTCCGGACCTCCTGCAACCCGTGTTCACGATACCGTGGGGCGGCACGTCGCTGCCCGTCTTCTTCGAGAACGATCCGCGCGTGCGCAGTTGCGTCTCCAGCGTCGGTTTTTACGACAACGAAGTAATGAAGTTCGTGCACGCCGTGGGCCAGAAGTGGGAGAGCGAATACAAGGATCTGTCCAAGGAGGCGCAAGACCAGGTGGTCAAGGGTCTCGTCGACTCGACGACACCCACCATGCCACCGCGCGAGCGCACCACCCTGACACGCACGGTCGATACCGCCATCGGGCGCGGACAGCTCGCCGCGGTGCGCGCGACCGTACGCGGCGTCACTCCCTATATCGCGACCGGCGCGCTGCAGACGGCCGCCGTGATGAAACTGCTCGACGGCGAGACCGCGAGAGTCGGATTCGCCTCGGCCAGCAAGGCCTTCGGTCACCGCTATCTCCTGGGTTTCCTGGAGCAGCGCGGGCTGGCGAGCGCCAGCGGCACTGCACTTTGAGGCTTAGACCATGGCGATCATCGATTTTTTTGACCGTGGTTGGCGCATCAGCCCTGAGGGTGCGGCCTACATCCAGGGAGACCGCTCCTACAGCTTCAATGAGGTCGGACGACTGAGTTGCCGCATCGCGCGCGCGCTGCAGGCAGCAGGTTTCGGGCGTGGAAGCAAGGGCGCGGTCTGGGCCGGCAATGACGCCACAGCCTGGACCTGTGCGCTTGGGCTGTGGCGATCCAATATGGCCTGGATTCCGGTGGGGGCACGCAACGCCGCCGAAGAAAATCGCCACGTCCTCGATGCCTTCGACTGCGAGGTGCTGTTCTTCCAGAAGGAGTTTGAGGCAACGATCTCCGCACTGCGGCCACAGTTGCCAAAGATCAAGCTCTACGTCTGCATAGACGGCGAGGCTGCGGGTGCTGTTTCGCTTGCCGCCTGGGTTGAGGGTCACGCCGATACCGACCCGGGCACAGCGGTCGATCTTGACGATGTGGTCGCGATCATGCCCACCGGGGGGACCACCGGTCTGCCCAAGGGCGTGATGAACACCCACAGAAGCATTCAGACCTTCGTCGCCCATTTCATGATCTGCTGCAGCTATGGCGCGACGGATCGTCCGGTCAATCTGGCGGCGGCGCCGATGACCCACACCGCGGGGCTGCTGTCGCTGCCGTGCACGGCACGCGGCGGCACGGTCATCATCCTCTCCAAGCCCGACCCGGCGCTGCTGCTCGATGCGATCCCGAAGCACAAGGTGACCGAGATCTTCCTGCCGCCGACAGTCATCTATCGGCTGCTCGACATCCCCGACTTGAAAAAGAAAGTTAATTTCTCGTCGCTGAAGTATTTCGTTTACGGGGCGGCGCCGATGTCGGTCGACAAGCTCAAGCGCGCGATCGAGGTTTTCGGAGCGGTGATGATGGGCGGCTACGGCCAGACCGAAGCGCCGGGGTCGATCTCGTACCTGCCGCCGGACGCGCACTTCGCCGATGGCGGGTTTGCGCCCGACGAGCGGCTCGCGTCGGTCGGATGCCCCAATCCGCTGATCCGCGTCGAAATCCTGGACGACGCCGGCGGCGTCCTGACACCGGGCGCGACCGGCGAGATCTGCGTCCGCGGCGACCTGGTGATGAAGGGCTATTACAAGGATCCGGCCAAGACAGCGGAAACGATCATCGACGGCTGGCTGCACACCGGCGACATCGGCCACATAGCCGCCGGCGGCTACCTCCATATCACCGACCGCAAGAAGGACATGATCATCAGCGGTGGCTTTAACGTCTATCCCAGCGAAGTCGAACAGGTGATCTGGGCCCATCCGGCGGTGCGCGACTGCGCCGTCATCGGTGTTCCCGACGAGAAGTGGGGAGAGGCGGTGAAGGCAGTGGTCGAGTTGAACGCCGGCCAGAGCGTGAGCGGCGAGGAACTGATCGCCCTGTGCAAGCAAAAGCTGGGCTCGGTCAAAGCACCCAAGACGGTCGACTTCGCCACCCTGCCCCGCAGCCCGGTCGGCAAGGTATTGAAGAAGGACCTGCGTGCCGAGTACTGGCGCGCTGCCGAGCGGAAGATCTAGGATCATGACGCGACTCTACATCGCCGGCATTGCCATGACGGTCTTCGGCCGTCACCTCGAGCGCAGCCTGCACGACCTGGCTGGCGAAGCGCTCGCCGGTGCGCTCAAGGACGCCGGCTGTGTCGCGGCCGACATCGGCGCCGCCT
Organism: Betaproteobacteria bacterium; assembly: GCA_012026675.1. Classification (GTDB taxonomy): domain Bacteria; phylum Pseudomonadota; class Gammaproteobacteria; order Burkholderiales; family Rhodocyclaceae; genus Sulfuritalea. The sequence goes on from VEPA01000173.1 coordinate 17,462, forward strand.
ACTACTCGGGCATGACCAACGGCGCACTGCAGGGCCAGATCTCGGTGCCGGGGCAGGTGATCTTCAGCAAGATCGGGATCGACAGCATCCCGGTATTCAACGTCGAGAACGCCTGCGCCTCGGGCAGCAGCGCCTTTCACCTCGCGCTGCAGAGCCTGAAGGCGGGCGCCACCGACGTGGCGCTGGCGATCGGCGCCGAAAAGATGAACATCCCCGACAAGGCCCGCGCGATGGCACTGTTCGAGGGCGGCTGGGACGTCTCGCGTGTCGAAGAAAACTATGCCACCCTGATCAGGATGGGCGAAGGCATCACGCCGCCGCCGGGATCGGAATCGAGCCGGCCCTACAGTCGTTTCATGGCTATCTACGCTGCAATGTGCCGCTGGCACATGCGGACCTACGGCACCACGCAACGGCAGATCGCCGCCGTCTGCGCCAAGAACCATGGTCACTCGGTGCATAACCCCTACTCGCAGTTCCGCAAGACCTTCAGCATCGACGAGGTGCTGGCGGCGCCGCCAATTACTTATCCGATCACACTGCCGATGTGCGCACCGCTGTCCGACGGCGCCGCCGCCGCCATCGTCTGCACCGAGGAGGGGCTGAAGCGGATTGGCACCGACCGCCGTCGCGCGGTCGAGGTCGCGGCCAGCGTAATCCGCAGTTTCAGCCACCGCGGCATTGACGAGCCAGAAAGGGCCGTCGGCCGTCTGGCAGCGCTGCAGGCCTACGAGATCGCCGGCATCGGGCCCGGCGACATCGACGTCGCCGAAGTCCACGACGCCTCGGCGATGGGCGAGATCATCCAGGCCGAAAACCTCGGCTTCGTCGCACCGGGTGAAGGCGGCCCGGCGGCCGAGCGCGGTCAATTTACCGTCGGCGGCCGGATCCCGATCAACCCCTCGGGTGGCCTTGAATCCAAGGGCCATCCTCTGGGCGCCACCGGTATCGGCCAACTCTACGAACTGGTGACCCAATTGCGCGGCGAGGCCGGCGCGCGCCAGGTCGAGGGCGCCCGCCATGCCATGCAGGAGAATGGCGGCGGCTTGCAGGGCGTCGAGGAAGCCGCGGTGGCGATCCACATCCTGAGACGTTGAGCAGGAGCTGGTGACCTGGAATGATTGTTCGTTCAAACCAATAGAAAAATATGGCAGAGCTATATCTCGTCAGGCATGGTCAGGCAAGTTTCGGAGCAGCCAATTATGACCAGCTTTCATCATTGGGGCAGCAGCAGGGGCAACTGCTCGGGGAATACTTTGCCGAGCGAAAAATAGTCTTCGATCATGTATTGCTTGGGACAATGAATCGGCACCGCCAAACTGTGGAGGCAATATTCCAAGGCTCAAATGAAATTGCCTGCGTTAAGGAACATCCGGGACTCAACGAATACGACTTTGTCGCGCTGATTGAGAGCCTTGGCAAGGAGCACCATGACTTAAAGCTCCTGGCGAAGAAAGGCATGAAGGATTTCTACAGGGCCTTAAGGCAAGTATTGCTGTTATGGATGGAGGATCGTATCGAAGGACCTATCCCGGAGACGTGGTCAGCATTTCAGCAGCGGGTGGCTGATGCCAAAAACCATATCCAGGGACTAAAGGGACAAAGGATATTGGCAGTCAGTTCGGGGGGCGCCATAGCAGCAATAGCGCAGCAGACGCTTGGAGCTCCGAAGGCAGCGGTGATAGCTCTCAATATGCAGATCAATAACTGCAGTTTTTGCCGCTATTTCTTCAATGCCGATTCATTTCATCTGTCAACTTTCAACAGCATTCCGTATTTCGACAGAGCGGACCGTTCAAATCTTATTACCTATGGGTAGCCATGACTGTGACCAGCGAAATCCACCAACTTGATGTCAATCGGCTATGCCAATACCTGGAAACCCATGTCAAGGGGTTTGCCGGTCCATTGAGCGCAGAGAAATTTTCGGGCGGTCAGTCAAATCCTACTTTTCTATTGCGGGCAGGAAGCGGCAACTATGTCCTGCGCCGGCAGCCGCCTGGCCAGCTCTTAAAATCGGCTCATGCGGTCGATCGCGAATATCGCGTCATCGCAGCACTGTCATCGACGCAAGTACCCGTTGCGCATGCTCATCATCTCTGCACCGACGCGAGCGTAATCGGCAGCATGTTCTACATCATGGATTATCTGGATGGGCGCATCTTCTGGGATCCATCGCTGCCCGAACTCGTAATTGATCAGCGCAAACCAGCTTACGATGCATTGATAGCGGCGCTGGCATCGCTGCATGACGTCGAGGTCGACAAAGTCGGCTTGAGTGATTATGGTCGCGCTGGAAATTATTTCGAGCGGCAGATAGGCACATGGACGAAGCAATATCGCGCCTCTGAAACCGAGCGACTGGAAAGCATGGAAGCCTTGATTGATTGGCTGCCAAAACATAGCCCGGCGGAAGACGGCAGGCCAGCGCTGGTTCATGGCGACTTCCGCTTCGACAACCTCATTTTCCATCCCGAAGCGCTGCGCGTCCTGGCTGTTCTGGACTGGGAACTTTCCACATTGGGTAATCCGCTGGCGGATCTCGCCTATTTCTGCATGTGCCTGCGATTGCCGGAGGATGCTTACGTCACCGGGCTGGGCAGCAAGAATCGTGGCGCCATCGGGGTACCCGAAGAGGCGGAAATAGTCCAGCGCTACTGTGAGTTGCGTGGCATCCCGAAAATAGAGAACTGGAATTTCTATATTGCATTCAGTTTTTTCCGCCTTGCTGCCATCGCTCAAGGGGTGAAGAAGCGCGCCATCGACGGCAATGCGTCCAGCCAGCATGCACAGAAAGTCGGTGAGATGGTTGTACCGCTCACCGAAATGGGCTTCGCCGCGGCGAACGAAAAGGAAACTTCCGTTGCTCCATCAACTGAGCGGAATGAAAGGAAAACCGCATGACGACCAAACTGTTCGACCTTGAAGGCAGGATCGCCCTGGTATCGGGAGCAAGTCGCGGCATCGGCGAAGAAATCGCCAAGCTGCTGGCAGAACAAGGAGCGCATGTGATCGTCTCCAGCCGAAAAGAGGAAGAATGCCAAAGAGTAGCCGACGCTATCCGTGATGCAGGTGGAAGCGCGAGTGTGCTTGCCTGCAATGTCGGCAAGATGGAAGACATCGCTGCTGCATTCGAACAGATCGAAAGGCTTCACGGCCGCCTCGACATTCTGGTCAACAACGCCGCAGCCAACCCTTATTACGGGCATGTGCTGGATACGGATCTTGCCGCCTTTACCAAAACCGTCGACGTCAACATTCGCGGCTATTTCTTCATGTCGGTAGAGGCAGGCAAGCTCATGAAAAGGCGGGGAAGTGGAGCGATCGTCAACGTCGGCTCGGTTAACGCATTGCGGCCCGGAGAGAATCAAGGCATTTATTCGATCACCAAGGCGGCGATCGTCAATATGACCAAGGCTTTCGCCAGAGAATGCGGCTCGTTGGGAATCCGCGTCAATGCCTTGTTACCCGGGCTGACCAAGACCAAATTTTCGACAGCGCTATTTAATGACGAAAAAATCTACAAGGAATGGATTTCCAACATCCCCTTGCGTCGGCACGCTGAACCGCGCGAGATGGCGGGCACTGTGCTTTACCTTGTATCAGACGCCGCCAGCTTTACCAACGGCGACTGTATCGTCGTCGACGGCGGCATGACGCTTTAGGAAGGTCACGATAATGCTGACGTTCTGCCAACACGAGAACTCCTCCATGACCGGTCGAGCTGTCGATGGCGGAATTCGTATTGTCTTCTCAATGAAATGAAGATGGATCGATAGAAAGGAAATATCGTGGATTTTGCCTACTCGTCAAAAGTAGAAGAGCTTCGGGACCGCGTGCGCGGCTTTATGGACGCCCATATTGTGCCGCGCCACCGCCAATGGCTTGAGGAAGTGCATCGCGGCCAGTTTCCGGTTTCCTTCATGGCGGACCTTAAGGCGCTGGCCAAGTCGGAAGGCTTGTGGAACATGTTCCTGCCCAGCCTGCACGCTGACGAACCGGGTACCGCACTGACCAACTCGGAGTACGCGCCCCTGGCCGAGATCATGGGGCGTGTGAGCTGGGCGTCCGAAGTCTTCAACTGCAATGCCCCGGACACCGGCAACATGGAACTTCTGCACATGTTCGGCACCCCGGAGCAGCAAAAGGCTTGGCTGCGCCCCCTGCTCGAGGGCGAAATTCGTTCGGCTTTCGCAATGACAGAGCCTGACGTAGCATCCTCGGACGCCGCCAACATCACCACCTTGATCCGGCGGGAAGGCGGCGACTACGTCATCAATGGTCGCAAATGGTTCATCACCAACGCCGCTCATCCGCACTGCCGTATTTTCATTGTCATGGGCAAAACTGATCCGGATGCCGAGCGGCACAAGCAACAGAGCATGATCCTGGTGCCTCGGGACACGCCGGGGCTGGAAGTCGTACGCAATATCAATATCATGAACCACCATTCGCCGGAGGGCCACTGCGAGGTCGTCTTCCGCAATGTGCGCGTGCCGGTATCCAATCTGCTCGGTGAGGAAGGCAGTGGCTTCGCCCTGGCCCAGGCGCGTCTCGGCCCTGGGCGTATTCACCATTGCATGCGTTCAATCGGTGCTGCCGAACTGGCGCTGGAAATGATGATTGACCGAGCCCTGGAGCGACGCGCTTTCGGAAAGTATCTCCATCAGCACGGTACGATCGGCGAGTGGATCGCGAGATCAAGGATCGAGATCGATCAGGCGCGGTTACTTGTGCTGAAAACAGCCTGGATGATCGATCGGTTTGGCACCAAGCATGCGCACAAGGAAATTTCCATGATCAAAGCCCTGGTACCCGGGGTCTACACCACGGTTTGCGACCGTGCCATGCAGGTATTCGGGGCCATGGGTATCAGTCCCGATACGCCACTGGCTGACATGTGGACCTGGGGCCGCGCTTTGCGCTTCGCTGACGGCCCGGATGAAGTCCATCTTCAAAATATCGCCCGCATGGAAGTCAAGAAAGGGCAGGAAAAACTAGGCGCTACTGCACCCTATTTGACAAATCCAGAGCGCTGCTGACACAAACGCCTGCTCGAGCGATTGATGACATGCCCGGCCTTTTCATGTCACGCATTGCATAGCACATGACACTTTTTGCCAAGCGAGTAACCGTATGGAATGTGATCATTCCCAACGGACGTTTGGCGTAACCGCTTGGGACGCTGAGTGGCCCGGGATTCACATGCCCACTATGCAGGCCAATTGCCGTAGCGGTATCAACAATCATCCGACTTGCCGTTGAAACGGATTAACGGTCAATTTTTGCCAAACTGATCAACATTGAAGGAGTTCGCTATGAGTAATGATTCAGCATGGAAAGACGAGTTTCTGGTTGGCGACGAATATATCGACAACCAGCACAAGGAGCTGATTGCGATCTGCCAGACCATTGAAGCATTGGCCAATTCAGGCAGGCCGGTGTCGAAGGAGGAGGCGTATTCACACCTGACCGAGCTATTCGAAGAGTTCCGGAATCATTTCGACGAGGAAATGCAACTCTACCGGCGCGTGTACCGCATGACATATATGGACCATCAGCATCACCATACCGACTTCCTCGAAAAGCTCACCGACATCATGGAAGAAGCAAGGGAGCGCACGCCCGACCTGAAGGCGCTGATGGTTTTTATTCAACACTGGTTCATCAAGCACATAGTGTTCGAGGATATCCCCCAGTTCGAGGAAATCAGGGCGCGCGGGTTTCACAGGGAAGAATGGGGCGCCTGAACGAAAAGCTTCGGCCCGGGGCCAAAGCGCTTTTCCTCCAGGCAGAGTCACCAGCGCACGCCCAGATGGTGCTGCGTACCGGCGTTGCCTTGAAGAAGAGGCACAAACCAATTAGGCCGCATGACTGCCAGTGGCCGTCAAAGTTCAAAACCCCTCACGCGGAAATGCCGGCCCGCAAAGACGCCAGGCCTGCTTGCCCGCGGAGGCATGGCAACCCCCCTCGAAACTCCGTCCCCCCTTTTTTCAGGGGGGGCTAACTTGAAGCGTTCCTCCTAAACTTCGGTCGAAGCTTAGGCTTGTTTTTGGAGAACGGAATGCACTTCATCGATGCTTGCGCCCTGCCAACAATCACCCCCGCTCAGTCGAGGACGGCGCGCGTGGCATGCCCGTCGCCGGCGCTTTTCGACGTCGAAATGAATTTCCAGGTTTTTGATGCCCGCATCGCAGGCGACCGCAAACAAGTTGCGATCGGCGTCTGACCCATTAAATCAAGTCCAGTTGGACCGAGGAGATACACAGTGGCAATGCAAGTACCGAGCAACATCAGCAGCGACGCCTGGCAGCGCATCCCGCGATCCTATGCCTGGATCGTCTTCGCGCTGACCTTTGGCCTGCTCCTGTCCGACTACATGTCGCGGCAGGTACTCAATGTCGTATTTCCGCTGCTCAAGGCTGAATGGAACCTGTCGGATACCCAGTTGGGGTCGCTCTCCGGAGTCGTTTCGGTCGCCGTCGGCCTTCTGGCCTTTCCGCTTTCCCTGGTCGCCGACCGCTGGGGTCGCATTCGCAGCCTGGTCATCATGGCGGCAATCTGGAGCCTGGCGACGCTGATCTGCGGGCTGGCCGAGGGCTATGTCAGCATGTTCGCCGCTCGCTTCTTCGTTGGCGTCGGCGAAGCGGCCTACGCCAGCGTCGGCCTCGCCGTGCTGCTCAGCATCTTTCCGCCGCAGCAGCGTTCGTCGATCACCGGCGCCTTCTTTGCCGGCAGCATGATCGGCTCGGTGCTCGGCATCGGGCTGGGCGGTGTGCTGGCCACTCATTTCGGCTGGCGCATGTCATTCGTCGGCATGGCGGCCTACGGGCTGGCACTCACCGTGCTGTACGCCGTGCTCGTGAAACCGGGCAGGATCGAGCCCGCCCCGGCCGCTGCGGGGACATCCCCCGACGTCAGGCCGCCGTTGCGCAGCCTGTTTTCGACACCGTCGGTGATCAGCATCTACATTGGCAGCGGCCTGCAGCTGTTCATTACCGGCGCCTTGCTGGCCTGGCTGCCGAGCTACCTCAACCGCTTCTACGACATGCCGCTGCCCAAGGCCGGAGGCGTCGCCGCCATCTTCGTCTTCGCGACCGCCGCCGGAATGCCACTGTGCGGCGCGCTGGCCGACCGCCTTTGCCGCCATTGCCCGTCGCGCAAGATCACGCTGGCGGTGACCTATATCCTGATCTGCTGCTCGCTGCTGGCGCTGGCATTCCAGTTCGCGCCGGGCATGCCGCAACTGGTGCTGATCGGTCTGGCCATGTTCTTTGGTGCCGGGATCATGGGCCCGACCGGCACCATGGTCGCCAACCTGACGCCACCTGCCATTCACAGTACCGCCATGGCGACCTGGGCCTTGTCCAACAACCTGTTCGGCCTGGCTCCCGGACCTTTCGTCACCGGACTGCTCGCCGACCGCCTGGGCCTCGACCATGCACTGCAGATGCTGCCCCTGGCCGGTGTTGCCGCCGCCGCCGTCCTGATGGTCGGCGTGCGCAATTACAAGAACGACCTTGAACGGAAAGGCAGCCAGCATTGCCTGGAACATTCCTGATTCCGGAGTTACCCATGAATTCGAAAGCAACATCCCCAAGCATTCTCTTTGTTCCGGGTCTTCGCGACCATGTCGAGGAGCACTGGCAGACTATCTTCCAGAAGAAAATTCCCGGCGCCCGTTCGGTACCGCCGCTGGAGCACGACAAGCTCAGCCGCGATGCCAGAGTCGAGGCGCTGCAGCAGGCCCTGTCCGAAATCGAAGGCCCGGTGATCCTTGTCGCCCACAGTGCCGGCGTCATGATTACCGTCCATTGGGCGCAGAAATACCAACGGCCGATCCACGGCGCCCTGCTGGCCGCCCCGGCCGACCTGGAAGCGCCTATGCCGGCTGGCTACCCTGCCCTCGATGTCCTGCGCGAGAACGGCTGGCTGCCGATTCCGCGTGCTCCGCTGCCCTTTCCGAGCATCGTCGCGGCCAGCATCAATGATCCGCTCGGCAGTCTCGACCGCGTGACACAACTCGCCGCGGACTGGGGCAGCCGCCTGGTCAATGTCGGTGCGGTCGGCCACATCAACCCGGCCGCCGGCTTTGGGGAATGGGCGCAGGGCGAGACCCTCGTCCGCGAACTGCTCTGAAAGCCTGGTCCCGGAAAATCCCACGATGAACCCGCTGCCGCCTGCGGCATTGACCGCGCTGCTGGCGGCAATCGGTCTGCTCAACTCCGTCGGCTCCGACCTGGTCGTTCCCGGCCTGCCGGCCTTGCGTGACGACCTCCGAACCACCGACTGGGAGGCGCAGCAGGTCATCTCACTGTTCTTTGGCGCCTGCGCCTTCATGTCGCTCTGGTATGGTGCCCTGGCCGACGCCTGGGGACGCCGCACCGTTACCTTGGGCGTCCTCGTCATCATTGTCCTGACCACCATCGGCTGCCTGCTCAGTTCCCGCATCGAACAGGTCTGGGTCCTGCGCACCTTGCAAGGACTGGCCTCCGGGGCCGGCCTGGTCATCAGCCGTACCATCGTGCGCGACCTCTACACCGGTCTCACGGCACAACGCCTGTTGAGCCGCATCATGATGATCCAGACGCTCTCCCTGGTCGGCATGCCCGCGCTTGGCGGCTGGCTGGTGCATGTCTGGGGCTGGCGATCGATATTTGCGATGTCGACGGCCTTCATCGCCGCCCTGGCCCTGGCCTGCTGGCGCTGGCTGCCGGAGACCCTGCCACGCCCGCAACGCCGTCCGCTGCAGCCGACCACGCTCTGGCATGCATACAGCGAAGTCGTCCGCAATGGCAGCTTCATGCGCCTGTCGCTCGCCCATGTCGCCAACTGGGTCGGCATGGCCTTGTACGCTTTCGCCGCCCCGGCCTTTGTCATGCGCCATCTCGGACGCGAGACAGCGGATGTCTATCTGGTCTTCCTGGCGATGACGGCCGGCCTTTGCACCGGCTTCATTGCCTTCTCCAGATTAGCCCGCGGCCGTCCCGGTACGGCTGTCCTCGCCATTGCCTACGGCATCATCGCGCTCGCGGTGCTTGCCAACCTGACGCTTTGCGGCCTGCTTGCACCCGGCCTCATCCACTTGCTGCCGATTTATCTTTATACGATCGGCATGGCGCTGGCGCTGCCGATCCTGATCGACTGGGCGCTGACACCGGTTCACGTGCATGCAGGCGTTGCCGCCTCCTGCCAGCCCTTCCTGCAGTTCGCGGCGATGGCGATCTGCGCCGGCGTCCTCGTTCCGCTGCTCTGGGGTTCGCTCTTCGACCTGGCTCTGGGAAGCGCCGCCATCACGGCAAGCGGCGCACTTTGCCTCTACCTCGAACGGCGCCAGCGCCGCATCGCCTCACTCGCAGCCACCTGAGTTTCCTGCCATGACGACCCAACTCGACCTGACCGTCTATTTCGATTTCGTCTGTCCCTGGTGCCTGATCGGCAAGCGCCATCTGCAAACCGCCTTGGACCAGTTGAAGAAAGGCCGCCCCGACGTCACCGTCCGCATCGACTGGCGCACGCACCAGCTTCTGCCCGACATCCCCGGACAGGGAGTCGACTACGAGGTTTTTTATGTCAATCGCCTGGGCAGCCCGGCAGCCGTCGCGGTGCGCCGCGAGCAGGTGCGGGAGGCGGCCCGCGGCGCCGACCTCGAGCTCGCCTTCGAAAAGATCGGCCTGATGCCCAACACCCTGCGCGCCCATCAACTGGTGGAACTGGCCGCCCCGCAGGGCAGCCCTGAGCAACTGGCCAGACTGATCGACCGCGTCTTCACGGCCTACTTCATGGAAGGCCGCAACATCGGAGATACCGCTGCCCTGGCAACGCTTGCTGCTGAGGTCGGCTATGCGGCGAAGCCCCTGATCGCCGGCCTTGCCGACCCCGACCGGCAGCGCCAGTTTGCCCGGCAACTGGCAGCACCGCCACGCCATCAGGTCAGCGGCGTCCCCTTCTTCGTCTTCAACGACCGCCTCGCCGCCTCAGGCGCCCGCCCCCCATCAGACCTGCTGGCCGCAATGACGCAAGCGCTGGAAAGCGCACCGATTCATTGATTCAAACCCTTGCGACACAGAAACCCGAAACAGGAGACAACCGTGGAAACCCTTGCCCCCGCCTGGACCCCCTCCCCCGCACTCATCCGCGACGCCAAAGTCACGGCCTTCATAGACTGGCTGTCACGCGAACGCGGTATCCAGCTCGCCGATTATCACGCCCTGTGGAACTGGTCGGTCACCGACATCGACGCCTTCTGGTGCGCCGTCTGGGACTATTTCGCCGTCCCGTCAACAACGCCGCGCAGCGAGGCGCTGGCCGATGCCCGCATGCCCGGCGCCGAATGGTTTCCCGGAGTCGAACTGAACTACGTCGAGCAGGTCTTCCGCCATGCCACGGACGCGCGTCCCGCGATCGTCTTTCGCAATGAGGCCGGCGAGGACCGCGACGTGTCCTGGGCCGAGCTGCAGCGTCAGGTCGGCGCATTGGCCGCTTCGCTGCGCGCGCAAGGGGTCGGCCGCGGCGACCGTGTCGTCGCCTTCATGCCAAACATCCCGGAGTCGGTAGTCGCCTTCCTCGCAGTCGCCAGCCTCGGCGCCGTCTGGTCGGTCTGCTCGCCCGACATGGGTCGCGTCGCCGTGCTCGACCGTTTCCGCCAGATCGCGCCGAAGGTGATGATCGCCGTCGATGGCTACCGTTACAGCGGCAAGGCACACGACCGCCGGGCGCTGGTCGGCGAACTGCTCGCCGAACTGCCCAGCGTCGAGCACATGATCCTGCTGCCGGCACTCAGCCCGGAAGCAGGCACCAGCGGCTTCAGGAAGGCCACGACGTGGGCCGACGCCACCGCCGGCAACTTGCCGCTGCAGGTGGAGCACGTCCCCTTCAAGCATCCGCTGTGGGTCGTCTATTCATCCGGCACCACCGGCTTGCCCAAGCCCATCGTCCACTCCCAGGGCGGCGTCGTGGTCGAGCACCTCAAGGCGATCGCCTTTCACCTTGACCTCGGACCGGGCGACCGCTATCACTGGTATTCGACGACCGGCTGGATGATGTGGAACTTCCAGGTCGGCGGACTCCTCGCGGGTTGCACCATCTGCCTGTTCGACGGCAATCCCGGCTACCCGGACATGAATGCGTTGTGGCGCTTCGTCGGCGAGAAGCAGGTCGA
>VEPA01000078.1 GCA_012026675.1 Betaproteobacteria bacterium
CTCGAACGCACGCTGGGCAAACCGATCTTCCAGGAGCAGGCGATGCAGATCGCCATCGACGCCGCCGGCTTCACGCCCGGCGAGGCGGACCAGTTGCGGCGCGCCAAGGCGGCGTGGAAAAGGAAGGGCGGGCTGGAGCCCTTCCGCGCGCGCATGCTGGCCGGCATGCGCGAGCGCGGCTATGCCGACGATTTCGCCGACGCGCTTGAATGCCAGATTCAGGGCTTCGGCGACTACGGCTTTCCCGAATCGCATGCTGCGAGTTTCGCACTGCTCGCCTATGTCTCGGCCTGGCTCAAGCGCCACGAGCCGGCGGCCTTCCTGCTCGGCCTGCTCAACTCGCAGCCCATGGGTTTCTATTCCGCCTCGCAACTGGTGCAGGACGGGCGTCGCCACGGTGTCGAAGTACGGCCGGTGGATGTCGCCGTCAGCGATTGGGAATCCACGCTGGAAGCCGGGGAGGAAACCGCGGGCGAGGTTGGTAAACTCGCCGGCGTCCGCCTCGGCCTGCAGCAGGTGCGCAACCTGGCCGGCGCGGCCGGCGCGCGCATCGTCGCGGCGCGCGCGCAAGCACCCTTTGCCGATCTCGCCGACCTGGCGCGGCGCGCCGAACTCGGCCAGGGCGATCGCGACTCACTGGCCGCCGCCGGGGCGCTGGCACAACTCGCCGGGCACCGCCGCCAGGCGGCGTGGGCCGCTGCCGCCGTGCCGCGGCAACGTGACCTGTTCGCCGGCGTTGCCGTGCGCGAAGAGGCCGTGAGTCTCGCCGCGCCGCGCGAGGGCGAAGACATCGCCGCCGACTATCGCAGCCTCGGCCTCACGCTCGGCCGCCATCCGCTGGCGCTGCTGCGCGCGCGACTGGCGGAGAAGCGCTACCTGTCGGCGCTGGACCTGCGCGAACGCGGCAACAACGCCGTGGTGCGCTGCGCCGGCATCGTCACCTGCCGCCAGCGGCCGGAAACCGCCAGCGGCGTCATCTTCGTCACCCTGGAAGACGAAACCGGCTGCGCCAATGTCGTCGTGTTCAAGGACGTGGCGTCGCGCCAGCGCCGACTTTTGCTCGGCAGCCGGCTGCTGGGCGTGGCAGGCCAACTGCAGGTGGAAGGCGAGGGCGAGCACGCCGTAGTGCACCTGATCGCGAAGCGGTTGTTCGATCACAGCGATTTGCTTGGCTCACTGGCAACGGCGAGCCGGGATTTTTGCTGAAGGTGACGACGATGCAGCCCGCGAGCGCCCGGCAGTGGGTTGGTGGATTAGGGCTGGGAAGGCTGTTGTTCGGCCTGAACGGCCATTGAAGGCTCGCTACCTTGACGAATGCACCGCAGCGGTTGCAGCTACAACCAGTCAAACTATCGGGACAGAATTGTTCTTCTTGAAAGAGCCATCCGCAGAAACTCCACAAACGTCCGTGCTGCTGGTCTTAGCGACCGTCCAGGGAGCATCAACGCATAAAGCCGGTTACCGTGCTCGCCAGAAACGGTCCACTTCGGAAGAAGGCGCATTAGCTCGGCCTGGTCATCGGGCTGACGCATCAGGTAGTCCGGCAATGCGCCCAACCCGGCACCTTCAATCACAAGCGCGAGCGTCGCCTCGACACTTTGCGTGATCAGCGCGGGGGTCAGGATAACGCGCTCCATCCCCGTCAAGCTGGTGAGTTCGAGCCGAAAACTTCCGGCTTTGCTCGACGATGAAATGTAGCGATGCATCTTCAAGTCGTTCGGAATCCGAGGCCTCCTGAATCTTGATACGTACTCCTTGCTTGCGCAAATGGCCCATTCGATAGTGCCGATTTCAACAACGACATAGTCCTGAGGTGGCGACTTTGCGACCCGAATAGCCACGTCGAATCCTTCGCTCGTAACGTTGACAATCCGTCCTGACAGATCCAGATCCACGACGACCTCGGGATATTGATCCACAAACTCCTTGAGAATCCGCGGCAGTACATGGATGCCGAAGGCCGGCGGCGCAGAAACTCGAAGCGACCCGCGCGGCCCCGAACCATCCGCACGTACCGCATCGATCGCATCATTGAGGATTGCCCTGGCCTTGGCATACTCGGTTGCCAGTTGCAAGCCGGCCGGCGACAGGGCAACCGATCGCGTTGTCCTTCGCAGTAGTCTTACGCCCAGCTTGGCCTCCAGTTTCGTCAGCTGTTTGCTGACGGCAGACCCCGTGATCCCGAGTGTTTCGCCGGCTTTGACGAGGCTTGATGTCCCTGCGACGGCGGAAAGTATCTCGAGTCCAAAAAGGGAATAATCGGTGCCATTTCGTTCCATGATGGCATGAGTGTAATTCCTTGTTGCCGGCTTGTCAGCATTGGGGCCGGCGAGTAACGTTATGCCATGAAGCTCAGCGTCTGCCAGGAAGCGATTAGGTAGCTGAGATGACCCCGACGCCAATAAACCTGAAGGAGGGAAACAGATGATCTTGTACGACTTGAAATCGGGCATGCATCCACGCCGAGTCAGGATCCTGCTCGCGGAGAAAGGTGTAGAGATTCCAATCAAACAGGTTGATGTCATGGCGAAGGAGAACGACGATGCCGCGTTCCGGCGCATCAACTCCCTGGGCAAGCTGCCGGTACTCGAACTCGATGACGGAACAATTCTTTGCGAGTCGATGGCTATTTGCAGATACCTTGAATCGGTCTATCCGACGCCACCGCTGTTTGGTTCGACGGAGCTCGAGAAGGCCAAGATCGACATGTGGAGTCGTCGCACCGAGTACGAGATCGCGCGGCCGATACTCGATGCGTTTTTGCACGGTAGCGACTTCTACAAGGACAGGATGCAACAGGTTCCTGGCTACGCGGAGTGGGCTAAACGGCGTGCCGCCGACGGAATGGCCTGGCTTGATGCTGAACTGGCAGGAACGCGTCATATTGGCCGGGACGAGTATTCAATGGCCGACATCGTGGCCCAGTGTGCCTTTGTCCTTGGCAAGGCCGCAGGTATTCGCATTTCTGAAGACCTTCCAAACCTTTCCCGATGGTTTGCAGATGTAAGCAGTCGGCCGTCTGCTCGTGCCTAGTACCGGGATGGTCAAACATTCACCACCAACGGGGGTGTGTCTGGTTGTCGGTGCCGGAGACGCCTTGGGCGGCGCGATTGCCAGGCGCTTCGCGGTTGAGGGATATCGGGTGTGCGTTGCCAGGCGCGATAAATCCCGGCTTGAACCGCTCGTCGCTCAAATTGCCTCGGCAGGCGGAATCGCCATCCCGTTTGGTCTTGACGCTCGTCGCCCTGAACAAGTCACCGCGGTATTTGCCCGGATTGAAGGGGAAATTGGTCCTTTGGATGCGGTCATATTCAACGTTGGCGGGAACGTCAGATCGCCTGTGCTGGAGACGACCGCCCAGAAGTATTTCAAAGTGTGGGAACAGAGTGCGTTTGCGGGATTTCTGGTGGGCCAGGAATCAGCCCGGAGAATGGTTCCGAGGCAACAGGGGTCTATCCTGTTTACCGGTGCAACCGCAAGCATGCGCGGCGGGCCCGGATTCTGCGCGTTTGCCGGCGGCAAGCATGCCCTGCGTGCCTTGTCGCAGAGCATGGCCCGAGAGCTTGGCCCAAGCGGAATTCACGTAGCGCACATTGTGGTTGACGGGATTATTGAATCTTCGAGCGCACCCATTGAACTTCAAGAAGCAGCTCGCCAGAGAGGCGATGATGCGCTGCTTATTCCCGAGGAAATTGCCGAGAACTACTGGTACCTCCACAATCAACCACGAAGTGCCTGGACCTTTGAGATGGACCTCCGGCCATGGGTTGAGCGTTGGTAGCTAACTGACTAATTCGTGGCGTCAATGGCCATAGAGTATGCAAATGTCGGCAGGCCGAATACAGTCTTGACGAACCATCCATCCTGATGCCGTTGGTTGTCCGCACAGGCCGATGGCCTGCCCGATACCAAAAGGCCAGAGTTCGGCCTTAGCGGTCAATCTCTCGGTCAGGATGAACTTCCGCTGCGTGCCAATTCCGGCCGGTCAGCCGAATCCAACTTTCGCGATCTGGAATTCTACGCAGCGGCCATTGCCGACCGCATCCTATCGGTCAAGACCAACCGTCGCGACCGCAAGACTTCTAGGGGCGCGAACGGCAGACAACTAATAAGATACCCCGCGCCAAGAACCGTGGCAGGTCGGCCGGGTGCTTGACCGAGGCCGGCGTTGATGCCTCGGTTGTAATGACTCGGCTAGACTTCCGCTTAGCCTGATGGATCACCATCAGCAACGGTCAAATCTGACTTCAACACGCGGTGGTGCACGCAGCGTCTGCAGTACAACACACGATTGCTCGGCGGCTGCCTTAAGCTTATCGAGAAGTCCAGAATCTGTTCCGGGCATTGCCCGCATTTGCACATTACAGCGCAGCTCTAGAAAGCCGACTGGCACGCTCCGGTCAACCATCATGGTGCCGCGCACGTCTACGTCGCCCGCCACATTGACTTCGAGGAACTCAAGCTCTACTCCGAGCAGATTGGCGACCATTCGAATCGATGAATCCTGGCAAGCGGCCAGTGCAGCGCAAAGGAGATCGCCGGGCGTAGGGGCGTTGTGGGGGCCTCCGAGTGCTTTGTGTACGCTGACTGGCACGAGCGCGCCACAGCCTGGCATGGGTTCCACTGAAGAATGGTAAGGATCCCTCGCGTCAGTCCCGGAAGTTCGCCCATGGTCGACGACCAACGCGGCGCGGGGATCAGCCTTGTAAAGGGCTCTTAATGGTGCCTGTGCATCTCGTACATTGACCTCGATTGTCGACATGATCTTTATCTCTCACATAGATTGGTAATGCGGACCGCGATTCCTTGCCGGGGCGTGATCCGCCTACTTGGCACTTCTGGTGTCCGACACCTGTTTGCACCAATTGCTTGGGACGGGCTACGTGTTGCGTGTGACTGACTGCCGGCCGAGTGGATTGCTGTGGCCGAACGTCAGGACCAAGGCTAGGGAGTTCTGCGCAATGAAGCTTGAGGAAAGCGTGTGCTTTTCTGGTGGAATTGCCGGGGGAGAACAATAAGCCTTCCGGCGGACCTATTCGAGGCCAAGCAGCGCGTTGCCGAGCATTGGCCCCAGCAGAGGAAATACCTGGGCAGCGTGCAGATCCGGCATGATCCGACGGGCATCGTTCAGGGCCTTCCGAGCCAGTTCGGGCTCATTGCGCAGCAGATGAATCCCGGCCACAACCACCCGTGGCAGGTAGTTCCTGTCATCGCGCTGACAAGCCAGTTTACCCTCGTGCAAGGCACCGTCCAGATCCTTTGCGCGCATCAGTGCCAGCGCCAATATCGCACTCCAAATGGACAGCCGGCTGTCGAGGGGCGAGATGTCGATTCCATGCCTGAGGTGCTGAATAGACTCGTCAAATTGCCCCGCGAGCATGCAGGCCGAACCAAGGGACGCCCACGCCTGGGCGTTGGCCGGACTGATTTCGACGGCATTGCGCAGGATCGGCAGCGCCCGATCCGGATAGCCGATATCCGCCAGTGCGCAACCGGCGAACCCCAGCACCGTTGAGTCCATGCTGTCGAGGCTGAGTGCGCGTTCGGCGGCTTCGAGTGCTTCTACCCGGGTCTTTTCGCGGTCGCCGAGAAGCCCGATGCGATCGCCAAGCCCAATCACCAGGGCAAGATAGGCGTAGGCAAGCGCAAAATCAGAAGCGAGCGCGCAACTGCGGCGCAGCAACCCGGCCGCGGTGGCAAACGACTCGGGATGCCAACCCTTCAGAGCCAAAATGCTGCTCGCTTCAAGAAACAATGCCTGGGCGTTCGGCGCACCGTCTGCGGCGCGAATCGTGTTGTAGATCGCGCGGTGCAACTGCGGCTCGAGCTTCGCAATGACGGCCGTAACCGCGTAATCAAGCGCAGTGTCAGCCCGCCCGGTCACAAAGAACTGCTCGGCCCACAACTGGAATCCGGACCTTGCGTCGTTGAGCCGGACATTGATGCGATGACCTCCATCGTGGGTCTGCAACTTGCCTTCCAGCACATAATCGACGCCCATGTTCTGGTATTCCTCCCGCGCAGTCGGTGTCATATCCTGGTCGACGCAGCGTGATGCCTGATTGCTCAAACGCAATAGCGGAATCCGGGTGAGCACCGTGGCGAGGCCGCTGCTCAGGCCATCGACCAGGCGCGCCGTTTCCGGGTCGCCTGACAAGGTGCGAAAAGGAACCACCAGCAAAGCTGGGCCAAGGTGGTCGCGCCTCCCCGCGGCCGTTGCGTCGGAATCGAGCGAAGGGGCGGCAGCTTTGACGTCGGCGGCGAATCGGAACCCGCGTCCGCGGACAGTCTCGATGAAGCATTGCGAATTGCCACTGCCGTCGAGCGCCTTGCGCGCGCTCTTGACGCAGGTCGATACCGCTGCATCCGAGACCACGCGGTTGGGCCATATGTTCGCGATCAGATCATCGCGCGAAAACACCTGTCCGGGGTTTCTTGCGAAATGCGCCAGGAGATCGAATACCTTCGGTTCGACCTTGCACGTGCGTCCTTTTCGGCGCAGTTCGTAACGAGCGAAGTCCAGTTCAAACTCACCAAAGGTCAGGATCACGCGCTATCTCCAGGCCGTGGCCGAATGGGACACACTACAACATCGCAGAAGAACAGGGAAGGTGCGAAATGTTTCTCGATCAGCATGGGCACCGCAGATCGACTAGGGATTGGACAGACATACTCTCGCGAGTTACGTATGTATTGCTGCGTGCCTCCAAGTCGGCAGGCGTGTAGTGCGGATTCAACCGGCGGAAGTCTAACGCGAGGCATAGTAGGCCAGACACCAACGTAGGCTTTGGCTAAGCTATCACCAAGCTATGAAATCGCTGAGCGGCAACATGATGATCAGTAAGCCGTCACTGACATGTGAATGTCTTTGGACCGTCGAGGGCACCGATGCGACTGTCACCTTCAAGATTCATCGCCGGAAAGCGGCCAGTCGTCAGTGAGTGTTCGGTGCCCCGAGGAGACATTCATCCCCTCGGCATTCTAGGGGCCGGTACAGCATGTAAAGCAGTCAGTTCAACGCTTGGGAGGGGCCTCCACGTTCGACATCTGCATCACAGCGGTTGGCAGTCTCTCACCCCGGATGGAGACCGAAGCAACTTGTATGTTGAGACGCCGCAGTTCATCGGGCGTGAATGTAATCTCTGCCGCACCGATGTTCTCCTCCATATGCGCTACATTAGTTGTGCCAGGAATGGGAACGATCCAGGGCTTCTGCGCGAGCAGCCATGCCAATGCCAGCTGGGCGGGTGTTGCATCCTTTTGACGCGCCCACGACTTGACGACATTGACCAAGGCCATGTTGGCAGGTAATGCTTCCGGTGCAAATCGCGGAACCATTGCGCGGAAATCCATCTCGGGGCCTGTTTTAAAGCGTGTGTCCGCCGTGACCGTTCCTGTCAGGAAACCCATACCCAGTGGACTCCAGCTGACAAAGCCAATGCCCAGTTCCTCACAGATCGGAAGTACCTGCGCTTCTGGTCCCCGGTACAGCATGGAGTATTCGTTCTGTATCACGGCAAGTGGAAGCACGGCATGCGCCCGGCGAATCGTCTGAATGCCGGGTTCAGACAGACCGAAGTGCAACACTTTCCCTTCGGCGACCAGGTCCTTCACGGTGCCTGCGACATCCTCAATCGGTACCAGCGGATCGACCCGGTGTTGAAGCAGCACATCAATGCGGTCCGTTCTCAGGCGGCGCAACTGTGCTTCGACCACCTGCCTGATATGTTCAGGTCGGCTATTGAGGCCACCGAGACGCTGTCCGGTCTTCATATCCACATTCATGCCGAACTTGGTTTCAATTGCGACCTTGTCGCGTATTCCTTGGAGCGCCTCGCCAACAATCTCCTCCGAGAGGAAAGGTCCGTACACCTCGGCCGTGTCGATCAGGGTAACGCCCCGTTCAACAGCCTTCCGAATGAGTGCGACAGCTGCCGGGCGGTCAAACGTGCTGTGATAGAGGTCATTGACCACTCCCTGTGCAGCACCAGGACGCCACTGGCAGCCAAGACCGACCGGAAATACATCGAGTTTCCCCAATTTACGTCGCTGCCCTGAGGTAGTTTGCGGGGTCGCTGGCTTCCCACCTTCATCGGTTGCTGCTCTGGCTTGACCAGAGAATGCGGTCAATAGCCACGGTGCGATACCCAGGGCGGCGGCGGTGGCCAGTACTTGCCGGCGTTGCAGGCTATTGGGTTGATCGTATGGCTTATGGTTGATGGACATGGTGAACTCCAGATGGTGACTGACTTTGGCTATTTGCCAACGAGTTTTGCGAGTTGCGGCGGGTAGCGATTCCCTTGAACCGTAATACCGCCCAGTACGTTGTCGATTTCCTGTAGATCATCCGGGCTAAGGGATACATCTCCTGCAGCCAGGTTTTCTTCCAGGCGGTGCAGTTTCGTTGTACCTGGAATCGGAACGATCCACGGCTTTTGGGCGAGCAGCCACGCCAGGGCGATTTGCGCCGGTGTGGTGTGGCGTGCCTCGGCAAGACGCTTTATGGCATCAACCAGGGCCTGATTTGCGTCGCGCGCTTCTGCGCTGAAGCGTGGTACGACGTTGCGGAAATCGTTCGCACCGAAGGTAGTGCTGGGGTCTATGGTGCCCGTCAGGAAGCCTTTGCCAAGCGGGCTGAACGGGACCAAGCCGATGCCCAGTTCCTCCAGTGTTGGTATGACCTCACCTTCCGGTTCTCGCCACCACAGGGAGTATTCGCTTTGCAATGCAGCGACAGGTTGGACGGCATGTGCCCGACGTATGGATTCCACACCGGCTTCGGAGAGTCCGAAGTGCCGGACCTTGCCCTGTGAGATCAGGTCCTTGACTGCGCCCGCCACGTCCTCCATGGGTACGTCTGGATCGACGCGGTGCTGGTAGAGCAGATCGATATGGTCGGTACGCAGGCGTCGAAGTGAATTTTCGACCACCTCACGAATGCGTTCAGGACGGCTATCGAGTCCTTTCCCGACTTCGCCATTCCTGAAGCCAAACTTGGTGGCAATCACCACTTGGTCACGCATCGGCGCCAGGGCCTCGCCGACCATTTCCTCATTCTGGGCGCCATACGCCTCGGCGGTATCGAAGAAGGTCACGCCCCGTTCAAACGCGCTTCGGATCATTTGGATTCCAGTGCCGCGATCGACACCCGCTCCGATACCAAAGCTAAGCCCCATGCAGCCGAAACCGAGCGCGGATACTTCGAGGCCAGAGCGGCCAAGTTGGCGTCGTTTCATTTTTCTATCCTTCCATCTTCTTTAGAACGATTGGTTTTAAGTCGCTGCCGGGGCAAGATCACCAAACCAGTAGGCGGCGGTCACTCCGCCGTCCATCAGGAAATCACTACCAGTGATAAAAGTACCGTCCGGCCCCATCAGCAGGGCAGCGACGTTACCTACCTCATCCGGAGATCCGGCACGGCCGGCAGTACAAAGTTCGATCATGCGTCGGTAGCCCGCCCCGCGCGGGCCGGAAAGCTCGTCCCGGGCGAGCGGCGTCATGATGATGCCCGGGCTGATGGTGTTGACCCGAGCCCCGCGCTTGCCCCAGCGCACCGCCTCGGCCGTGACGCGCAAGGAATTCCCGCGCTTGGATAGTTGATACGCGTGAAGCGAATCTGTGATCCGTTCCATCTGGAGCATGGGAAGGCCAAGTAGTTCTTCGATTGGGGTGGTCGCCAAAGCCTTGGCCTGGTCAGCGGTGAGCGCGGAGAGACGATGCCCGGATTGCGATGCGATGACGACACCAGATCCTCCGCGGGCGATGATGTTGCCGAACTCCTCCAGCACGAGCGCCGTGCCGTACAGATCGACCTTCAGGATCGTTTCCGGCGACGCTTGTGTCGGGGAAACGCCGGCTGCATGGACCAGGCCCGTAACGGAACCAATGGATTGGGCTTTCTCCACCAACGCGTGCACAGACTGGCGCGAGGAAACATCTGCCTGGGCGACGCTTACCTCAAACCCGGCATCGAGCAAGATGTTGGCGGCGGCATTGGCGTTCTCCTCACGAAGATCGGCCAGAAGTACCTGCTTTCCCGCGCCTACGCGTCGAGCAATAGCCTGCCCGATGAAGCCCGATCCAATCACAACCACGACTTCATTCATTTGAATCTCCTTACGCTTACAGCGCCCTCTTCAAGATGGTGGTGACCACGTCCTTGGTATAGGTGTCGGCCACGCCGAAATAGCTGGCGTTGCCCAGTACGTTCTCAATCGTGGCCGGCAAGACGTCCTCCGTGATGCCCAATTGCGACAGGCGAGTGGGGGTACCGATCTTGTCGAACCACTTTTCCAGCGAGGCAATGCCTTGTTCTGAGGTGGCGACACCGAACACATTTTTGGCAAAGCGTTTGAACTGAGCCGGGTTACGGTCTTGATACCACCTCATCCAGGCCGGGATCACCACCGACAGTCCAGCACCGTGCGGCACATTGAAGAGGGCCGAGAGGGAGTGCTCGATCATGTGGTTCGGGTAGCTGTAGCCGGAGGTTCCCGCATAGATCAGTCCATTCAACGCCTGGGTGGAGGCCCAAGCGAATTCGGCACGGGCAGCGTAGTCATCCGGGTTGGCCAGCAGCGTCTCGGTCGTTTCAATCACTGTGTTGATGATGGCTTCGACCAAGCGCGAGTGGAAGCGTGGCTGCACCGTCGCCGTGAAATAGCCTTCGATCGAATGGGCGATGACATCGGCGGCGGAGTACACCAGGTAGTCCCGAGAGACCGTCTTCATCAATGCCGGATTGACGATAGACACCTTGGGGAACGTATGCCCGGACATGATTGCAAACTTCTCTTTGGTCGCTTCGTTGGTGACGCCCGCGCCGCCATTCATTTCGCTCCCAGTTGCTGCC
>VEPA01000242.1 GCA_012026675.1 Betaproteobacteria bacterium
AATCCAGACCGAAGTATTTCAAGGTGCCGGGCCGAAAGTTCTCGACGATGATGTCGGCGCCGTCGCAGATCTTCTTCGTGATCTCGCGGCCCTCCTTGAAGTTCAGGTCGATGCTGAGGTTGCGCTTTCCGGCGTTCTGCTGAATGTGGTAGTGGGACAGGCTGGACGTCTCGTCGCCGGGAAGCGCCGCACGGGAAATGTCACCGCGCGGCGGCTCGATCTTGAGGACATCTGCGCCCAGATCGCGCAGCACTTTCGCGCAATGGGGGCCTGCCAAGACCCGGGTGAAATCAACCACCTTGAGACCGGCAAGAGGTGTGGACGTGCTCATGGCGGATGCTCAACGTCCGGCAAAAATGGCATGCCCCGGACCTGCATCCCGGAATGCCTGCAGCCCCGTCGCAAGGTCTTCGCTCTGGAAGATGGCGCGCTGCGTCTCGGCCATGGCGGCGTCGGCCTTGAGCACCGTCTCCTGCAGGTAAGTCCGGACGAGCCGCTTGGTCGCGGCGTGGGCGACGGTCGGACCGGCGGCCAGCTCCGAAGCGAAGACCTGCGCCGATGGTTCGAGCTGGGCCTCCGGCACCACGCTGTTGATGATTCCCCAGCGTTCCAGGGTGGCGGCATCGTAGCGGCGTCCAAACAGCGCCATCTCCTTGGCGCGGGCGACACCGGCGCGCGCCGCGACCCGTTGGATGGCCCCCATCAAGGGATGCAGCCCCAGCGTCGCTTCCACCATGCCGAATTTGGCCGAGTCCGCCGCGACGATGAAGTCGCAGGCCAGCGCCAGTTCGAAGCCACCGCCCAGCGCCACGCCGTGAACGCTTGCGATCACCGGGACCGGCAGCGTTTCGATGGCGTCCAGCAAGCCGCACGCATCGAATTCGGATCGGAACCGCCGCCCCTGATCGTCGAACAGCTCCAACTCCGCGCCGGCGGAGAAATGGCGCAAGTCGCTGCGCAGGATGACGGCCCTGGCGCCATCGCGATGTGCCTGGCACAGCGCATCCCTCAGCGCGGCCGCCAGCGCTGCCCCCAATAAATTGTGCGGCGCAAACGCCATGGAGAGCGTCGCCACGTTGCCGTCGCGGCGGATGGTTACCAAGTCGTCCGGATTAGTCATGGGGAAACTCCTGAGCCGTTTGTCTTTACTTGAAGCGGTCGCCAAGCAAGCGATGGAGTAGTAGGCTAAACACGGAATATCGGCGTGTCAACAAAAAAAAGATATTTCAGTAAAAGTCACACGAAGCCTGAATCCGTGGCAAAATGCTTCCATGAAGACGAATGCCACCAGCCTAAATTTTTCGGCTTACCAGCGTCTGCGGGCGGACATCCTCGCCGGTCGCTTGAAACCCGGGCAAAAGCTGAAAATACAGGACATTTCGGCAAGTCTCGCCGTGAGTCCCAGCGTGGTGCGCGAGGCGCTTTCGCGCCTGGCCGCCGAATCCCTGGTTGCGGCGGAACCGCAGCGGGGGTTTCGGGTCACGCCGATCACCGCTGAGGAAGTCGTCGACCTCACCGAAGTTCGTATCGATATCGAAACGAAGTGCCTGCGGCGGGCCATGAGCGCCGGTGCTATGGAATGGGAGGTGGGGATCGTCGCGGCATTGCACGAGTTCGTTAGAACGC
>VEPA01000134.1 GCA_012026675.1 Betaproteobacteria bacterium
ATTTGCACGTACAGTTGCACCTCACGCCGCATGCTGTATTCCAGCGCGACCACGACGACCTGCATTGCGAAATGCCGATCAGCTTCGCCGTCGCGGCGCTCGGCGGCGAAATCGACGTTCCCACGCTCGACGGCGTCGCCAAGCTCAAGGTGCCCGCCGAAACCCAGACCGGCAAGGTCTTCCGCCTGCGCGGCAAGGGCATCAAGGGCGTGCGCTCCTCCAGCCATGGCGACCTGCTCTGCCACGTCGTGCTGGAAACCCCGGCCAAGCTCACCGACCGGCAGAAGGAACTGCTGCAGGAATTCGAGGAAATCAGCCAGGGCAACGCCCAGCGCCACAGCCCGCGCGCGCAGGGCTGGATGGACCGGGTCAGGGATTTTTTCGGCAGCTGAAGCCTCCGCGCGCCTTGCGCTCAAGAGTCGGCGCTGGCAAGACGGCGATGCCGTTCAGGTCCTGCGCCAGGTGGTCCCCTGCGGCCCGTCCTCGAGCACGATGCCGGCTGCCTTGAGTTCGTCGCGGATGCGGTCGGATTCGGCGAAGTTCTTCGCCTTCTTTGCCGTGCTGCGGGCGCCGACTTTTGCCTCGATCTCCTCGTTGCTGAGACCGCCGGCCGGCGCCGCCTGCAGGAATAACTGCGGGTCGCGCTGGAGCAGGCCCAACACCGCGCCGAGCGCCTTGAGCTGCCGGGCAAGAACCTCCTCGCCGCGGTTCGCTGCGCCTGCCAGGTCGAACAGCACGGCCATGGCTTCTGGTGTGCCGAAATCGTCATCCAGCGCCGCCTTGAAGCGCTGGGCATGGGGCTCGTTCCAGTCCACCGCAACCGTGCCATCGACACCCTTCAAGGCCGTGTAAAGCCGCGTCAGGGCATGGCGCGCGTCGTCGAGATGCACGTCGGAATAGTTGAGCGGGCTGCGATAGTGGGCGCGCAGGATGAAAAAGCGCACCACTTCGGCGTCGAACTTCTTCAGTACCTCGCGGATGGTGAAGAAATTGCCCAGCGATTTCGACATCTTCTCGTCATCGACGCGGACGAAGCCGTTGTGCATCCAGTAATTGACGAACTGGCAAGCGTGGGCGCCTTCCGACTGGGCAATCTCGTTTTCGTGGTGGGGAAACTGCAGGTCCTGGCCGCCGCCGTGGATGTCGAAGTGTTTGCCGAGCAGTTGCGAGCCCATCGCCGAGCACTCGATGTGCCAACCCGGACGACCAGGCCCCCAGGGCGATTCCCATTTGACTTCGGCCGGCTCGTCGTCGCGAGCATGTTTCCACAGCACGAAGTCGAGCGGATCCTGCTTGCCGGCCATGTCGTCGACGCGCTCGCCGGCGCGCAGGTCTTCCAGCGATTTACCGGAAAGCTTGCCATAGCCGTCGAACTTGCGCACCGAATAGCAGACGTCATGGCTCGCGGCGACATAGGCGTAACCGTTCTTTTCCAGCGTGCCTATCATGTCCAGCATTTGTGTCACGTATTCAGTAGCACGCGGCTCTGCATCCGGACGCAGCACGCCCAGCGCGCCGGCATCTTCGTTCATTGCGGCGATAAAGCGGTCAGTGAGCTGGCGGATCGTTTCGCCGCTCTCCTGCGCGCGGCGGATGATCTTGTCGTCGATGTCGGTAATGTTGCGCACATAGTTCAAAGCATAGCCGCTGGCCCGCAGCCAGCGCGCCACCATGTCGAACACCACCATCACACGGGCATGCCCGAGATGGCAATAGTCATACACCGTCATGCCGCAGACGTACATATTGACGCGGCCGGGTTCAATGGGGATGAAGGCCTGCTTGTCGCGGGCCAGGGTGTTGTATATCTTCAGCATGGGGTGGGCGTCGCCTGGACGTCGCGAATGCAGAAAGTTGGGCACGAAGGGCCCGTATTATCGCGCCATTGATCGAAGTCGGTCAGGTTGTCGCGAGAGCGGGCTTCTTGGTAGAATTCGCCGCTGAATCCGGGATGGTTTATCCCGGCGAAAACGAAGTTTCCGTGCAGGCCAGCGCCAGGATTTCCGGCGCTCAGCGCAGCGGCAGATACCAAAAAACTGTTCCAGCGCAGGTCGATACCCGCTGCATCGGCATCAAGCACAACTCGCCGTAATCAAATTCATTTTCGGGCAACCGTCAACGAGAAGCCTATACCATGACCCAAATCCGTCTCAATGCCGCACGTATGCTGGCATCAGTCGTTGCCCTCACACTTTTGGCGCTGGCTCCACTCGTCGATGCTCAGGCTCAACAACCCGTTGCCAAACTGGTCAAGCCAGCGGCGCCGACCCCCGACGCCGATGCGCTGCAGGACATCGGCAAACTACTCAAGCAGGGGCAGCACGCCCAGGCGCTGGAACAGGTCGATAAGTACCTGGCCGGCAAGCCCAAGGATGCCCAGGGCCGCTTCCTCAAGGGCGTCATTCTGGCCGAGATGAACAAGCCCGACGAGGCGACCGCAATATTCACCAAGCTGACCGAGGATTATCCGGAACTGCCGGAACCCTACAACAATCTGGCGGTCATCTACGCCCAGCAGAAGCAGTTCGACAGGGCCAGGCAGGCACTGGAAATGGCCATTCGTACCAATCCGTCCTATACCACGGCCTACGAAAACCTGGGCGACATCTACGCGCGGCAGGCGAGCCAGGCCTATGACAAGGCACTGCAGCTCGATCCGGCGAACTCCAGCGCACAGAACAAGTTCGCCCTGATGCGCGATTTGATGAGGATCGCCAGTCGTCCCGGCAAGGCCACCAAGCCAATCGGCGATGCGCGTCCGGCGGATCCGGTCAAGATTGCAGGCTCGCCCGCACCCGCCAACGTGGCCGCTGCCCCCGCCAGTGATGCGAATACCGAAATCACCCGGGCTATCGAACTATGGGCTGCGGCCTGGTCGCGCAAGGACGTCAAGGCCTACCTCGCCGCCTATGCCCCCGACTTCAAGACCCCGGCCGGTGAATCGCGTGCGGCGTGGGATGCAGAACGTGAAAAGCGCATCAACAAGCCGGGAGCATTGCAGGTCAGCGTCGAAAACCTGCGCATCAGCGTCGATGGCGACACGGCCACGGTGAAATTCCGTCAGCATTTCAAGTCGGCCAAGAACCAGACCTCGAGCAACAAGGTGCTGCAGTTGGCCAAAAGGGATGGCAAGTGGCTGATTCTGCAGGAGCGGGTCGGCAGCTGACGCACCACAGGTTTTCGACTCCGCTCTTCGTTGGTCGTTCTGCGCCCCTCTTCCGTTCTCTCACTGTCTATCTTCCGGAGGTTTCATGCACCGTCTGATATTGCTTGCAGTCGCACTTCTTTCCAGCATCACCGCGTTCGCCGCCAACCCCCAACTCGAGGTGAAAACATCGATGGGAACAATCAGCATCGAGCTGTATCAGGACAAGGCGCCCAAGTCGGTGGAGAATTTCCTGCAGTACGCGAAGGATAATTTTTTCAACGGCACCGTATTTCACCGCGTGATTCCCGGCTTCATGATCCAGGGCGGTGGTTTCACCCCGGACATGAAACAAAAAGAGACCCGGGCCCCGATCCAAAACGAGGCCAAGAACGGGCTGAAGAACGAAACCGGCACCCTGGCCATGGCGCGCACCAGCGATCCCCATTCGGCAAGCGCGCAATTCTTCATCAACCTCAAGGACAACAGCTTTCTCGACTATCCGAGCCGTGATGGCTGGGGCTATGCCGTCTTCGGTAAAGTCGTGGACGGTTTCGACATCGTGCAGAAGATCGCCATGGTGCCCACCAGCAATGCCGGCCCGCATCAGAACGTGCCGACCACTCCGGTGGTGATCGAATCCGTCAAGCTGCTGCCCGCGAAGAAATAACCCCAACAGGACTCAATCTCATGATCAAACTCACCACCAACCACGGCACCATCACCCTTGAACTCGATGCCGGAAAAGCGCCCAAGAGTGCCGCCAACTTCATGGCCTACGTCGAAGCCGGGCATTACGACAACACGATTTTTCACCGGGTGATCGACGGCTTCATGATCCAGGGTGGCGGCTTTACGCCAGGGATGGACCAGAAACCGGTCAATGCAC
>VEPA01000200.1 GCA_012026675.1 Betaproteobacteria bacterium
CTATTGGTCGCCACCACGATTCGCGTATCGACTTTGCGCAACTGCTCGCCACCGACGGGACGAATTTCCTTGTCCTCGATGACATGCAGCATCTTGGTCTGCATGTGCAGGGGCAATTCGCCGATTTCATCCAGAAACAAGGTACCGGTGTCAGCCTGGGAAAAAAGTCCCTTGCGCGCCTGAACGGCTCCGGAGAAGGCCCCCTTGGTGTGGCCGAAGAGTTCGCTTTCCAGCAGGTTCTCGGGTATGGCGCTGCAATTTACGGGAATGAACGGAGCCTCGGCACGCAAACTCTGATCGTGGATGAACCGCGCCAGCACCCCTTTGCCGGTACCGCTCTCGCCGGTGATCATTACGGTACTGTCAATCGTCGCAACGCGGGTGGCCAGGCGTTCAACGGCGGCCATCGGCGCCGAAGTGAATTTGAAGCGGATGTTTTCCCGTTCGCCGCTGACAAACTTTCGCAACGCGACGTTTTCGGCCTTCAAGCCGAGCAAGGTCTGCGCTTGCCGCAACCGATACAGCAGTTCCTCGCTATCGATCGGCTTCACCATGTAATCCATAGCGCCGGCGCGCAAGGCCTCGACTGCGGTCTGCACCGAGGCAAATGCGGTCACCATGATGAATAGCGTGGGGACACCGGCGCTCTTCATGCTCCGCACCAGGTCGACCCCGTCACCATCCTGCATCTTGATGTCGCAAATCGCGAGATCGATGTCGCCGCGAACCAGCTTGGCCGCAGCCTCCTTGACTCCCTCCGCCATATCCACCGAATACCCGGCACGACGCACCGTAGCGGCGATGATCTGCCGCAGCGCCAGTTCGTCGTCGATAATCAGCACATGCACGCGGCTTCTCCCAATGTCCTAATTTACCGACCCTGCCGGAACCGGCAGGGTGACCTGTACCGTGGTGCCCTGCCCCACTGCAGTTTCGACCTGTATCTCCCCCCCGTCCTGCTGCACGAGGCTGCGACACAGCGACAAGCCCAAGCCGGAACCACGTCCCGGTGGCTTGGTGGTGAAATGGGTCTCGAAGATTCTACCAAGGTTCTCCGAAGCAATTCCCGGGCCATTGTCAGCCACCGCCAACACCACCACAGGCCCCGCAAGCCGGGTTTCGACCAGGATGGTCGGTGCGGGTCCTTCCTTGCCCTCAAGCGCGTCAGCCGCATTGATCAGCAGGTTCATCAAGACCTGGACGACATGGTCTGAAACCACCAGCAGTGCCGGCAGACCCTCGGCCAACTCCTGTTTCAGCGCGATTCCGCGGAAGCGCCTGTCGAAACTGATGAAGTTGCAGGTGCTCCTGACCAGGGTATTGAGGTCGATGAGTGCCGGCTCCAGCGGACGCTGCAGGGAAAACTCGCTGATTTGCCGGGTAATCGTCATCACACGCCGCGCCTGTTCGAGAATCTGGTCGATCTGCTGATCGGCGCGGCGCGCCGAGTAACTGCCTTGATTCCTGTCATTAACCAGGCTTTCGGCAACACCCACGATGGCCGCAAGCGGGTTGTTTATCTCATGCGCCACGGCCGCCGCCAGTGAGCCGACCGCCGCCATCTTTTCGGTATGGAATCGCTGCTGCCTGGACAACTCAAGCTGGTTGTCGCGGGATTTGAGCACGGCTTCCATGTCGTTGACCGCAGACATCAGTTCCCCCAGTTCGTCGCCGCGTGTCACCGCCAGCGGCGCACCCCGGTAGCCTCGTACAATTTCGCCGGCACGTCGCTTGATGGCCCCTATGTCACGGGAAAGCTCCCGAAAAAACAGGCTGGCGACGCCGCCAAGAATAATCACTCCAAGTGTCATCAGCATGAACAATTCCAGGGTCAGGCGATGGAACACCTGGCGATAGCTCTCCATCACCGACTGCTTGCGAACGCGGATTGCGGAAGTCACGATATCGAGGTCAAGCACAAGTTGATGGAAGGCCTCACGCAAGTCGGCGATCAAGGCGCGGGAAGGTTCCCGCCGCAGCACCGATTTGAATCGGTTCAGGCTTGCAATGTGGCGGCCAAGATCAACCGAGCTGCTCTTTACGCCACCGAGCCTTGACATTACCGTGTCGAGTTCCAGCGTCAGGATCGCTGCCGAACGCGAAAGGTCCTGGCTGAAGTAGTGTTCGTTGACCGCGAGTATGGCGTGGGAAACCGCAAGGTTAAGCCCGATCTGGTCCTCGTCGAGGATGTGCACGGCTTCTATTTCACTCACTGCGTCGAACAGCAGCTTTCTTTCCCATCCGATGACCGCCGTCGCCAGGAGCATATAAATGACCAGACCACCGATAACCCACCAACCCGTCCTGGCGAAACTCGTTGGCCGCGCACCGCCTGCCTTTTCAATCAAAGGCACTTCCGGAATCTCTGCGCTGTGGTTACTGCTTAGCGGCATGGGTCATGGGTGTGGACAAAAGGTCTAGCCGATACAACAGGGAAGGTACAATTATCAAAGATGTCCGACTTGTCTGCAATGCATGACCTACAAGGAAACCCCGATGCACTCGAAATGGATCGCGCCGCTTGCCGTTGCCTGCACCCTCCTGCCTGTTCTTCCGGTCAGCGCGACACCGCTTGACGAAACCCTCAAGGTGCTTGAAGCCGGTGGCGATGCGAAAGCCGTGGAGGTTCTGACAAAAATCGCCAACGAAGGCAACCCGCTTGCCCAGCTTCGACTTGGTGACCTTTATTTTCACGGCAAAGGAGTCACCGAAGACGAAAACATGGCCATCTTTTGGTGGAAGAAATCGGCGGCCAGCGGCAACGCCGAGGCCATGTACCAGATCGCGCACGCCTACCTGTTCGGCAACACGGCGGCGAAAGGCGTCGCCGATCCTGACCGGGAAGCCGCCACCTGGTACTTCCAGGCAGCCAGTGCCGGCCATGCCGAAGCGGCCTATACCTTGGGGCTGCTGTTCATCGCCGGCAAGGGCGTTGTCGAAGACCGCAACGAAGCCATCCGCTGGTTTCGAATCGCCGCCGGAAAGGGTCATGCCGAAGCACGCAAGGCCCTGGAGACCACGGAAAAATCCACACCGCGTCCTGTCGCCAAATCCAAGCGCTGACCATAATCAGGGCGGCGCGGCAAGCCGCACCGCAGGACTTCACTTCACGACGGCACCAATGGTCACTTTGACGCCATTGGTACCCACTGCCACCGGCGCCGAGAAACCTTCGAAATCTCCCGGCTTGGCCCCGGCGTCCCCGCTAGTGGAAATGCGGGCACCAATGACGACGGACTTGGCTGAAGAAAGACGTGCGGTGGGCATCATCGACATCGAATCGTCCAGCTTGAAGCTGTAGGGCAACTTGGCCGCGTTGATGCGGGCCATGGCCAGCGGAATTCTCGATCCATCCGTGTTGCGGGCGAAGACAAACAGCGTCGCATTGGCCGGCGTCTTGCCGATCAACTCGGGAGCCAGCGCGATCATGCCGGTAACCGATGCCGCACCCGATCCCGCCGTCGATGCTGGCGCGGAGGCCACCGCGCCCGGCACCGCACCGGCCTGAGTCGGAGCGCCACCCATCCGGCGCTGCGCATCCGCAATGCTGTTGCCGATGCTTTTCGCCGCAGGGGAATCCGGCGGAACCAGAGTCAGTATCTTTTGCCAATGCTGGATCGCGACAGCGAAATCGCCGCGCTCGAAGGCCGCCGTGCCCATCAGCGCCAGAGACTTGGGGTGATTCGGATCGATGGCCAGGGCACGGGCAATGATCTTCTCCGGTTCGCCGCCAAGGCGGCGCCCCTGCGCCATCGCCATGACGTCGGCGTAGTTGGCGAGCAGATTGGCGTTGGGCGGCAGGAGCGAGGTCGCGCGCCCGAACGCAGCCGCCGCTTCCGGGTAGCGACCGAGCGTCGTGTAGGAACGCCCCAGCATCAGCCATCCTTCGCCGTCATCCGGATTGTTCTGCAGTCGTTCGGCCAGTTTCGCCGTCATCGCCTGAATCTGCTGCGGCCCAAGGGAATGTGGGCTTCCGGCGTCCCCGGCGCCAGCGGCCTGTTGCGGCTTGATCGCATCCGGCGAGCCAAGCATGAAGTACAAGCCAACCACCAGCGCCGGCAAGCCGACGCCAAGCATGGCCGCCAAGGCCAATTTACGTCCTGTGGAATAGGACTTTGCCGCGCCGGTACCGTCTTCGAGCGCGCGGCGCTCAAGCTCGGCCTGCTCCTCGGCAAACATCTTGGGATCGAGAGTTCCGGCCTTGCGCTGGTCTTCGAGATCGCTCAACTGGTCGCGCAATACGGCAACGCTGAGCTGGCTGGAACTGCCCAGCCGCTGCTTGCGTTCTTTCAGCAGCAGGGGCACCAGCAGCAGTGCCAGCACCGCCACCGTCAATAGAATGGCAATTACAACAAATGTAGTCATGGGCGATCAACCCCGCGTTTACCCAGAAGTTCAATGGCCTGCTGGTGCTCGCTCGCGCTGAGTTCCGCCGCATCCTGCCCGCGCCGCTTGCGCAGTTTCATCAGCAGGAAAATCAGGCTCAGGATCAGGAACAGGAAAGGTCCGGCCCACAGCACCCAGGTCGTGCTCTTCACCGGCGGCCGGTACAGCACGAAATCGCCGTAGCGCTGGACCATGAACTCCATGATCTCCTTGTCATTCTTGCCGGCGACTATCATGGCCCGGATTTCGCGCTTCATGTCGGCGGAAAACGAGGACTGCGAATCGGCAATGCTCTGTCCCATGCAGGTCAGGCAACGCAATTCCTCAGCCAACTTGTTCACCCGCGCCTCCACCACCGGATCGCCGACCGGCTGCGCCATCCCCTCGACAGCCATTGCCGGCTGGATACCAAGAACCAGCAGCATCACCACAAGAAGACGTCGTAGCACCAACGCCGACTCCCGTGCCGCGACGACGCAACTGCGCAGGCGTTCAACCACGGGCCAGTTCCTCTGCCATCGGCAGGATCTTGGTCTTCAGTGCTTCTTCCGTAACCGGGCCGATATGCTTGTAGCGGATCACCCCGTTCTTGTCGATGAGAAAGGTTTCCGGCACGCCATACACGCCGAAATCGATCCCGACCCGACCGTCCATGTCGACCGCCGAAACCAGGTATGGATCGCCTCCGTGCTGGTTCAGCCAGGCGATGGCTGCCGCGCGCTCGTCCTTGTAGTTCAGGCCGACAATGGGAATCTTCTTTTGCCGCTCAAGATCGATCAGCACCGGATGTTCCTGACGGCAGGATACGCACCATGAAGCCCACACATTGAGCAGCCAGACCTTGCCGCGCATGTCTTCGGCGGAGATGAACTTGTCGCCGGCCTGCAACTGCGCCAGGCGGAAGGCCGGCACCTGCTTGCCGATCAGGGGCGAGGGAACCTCGCGCGGGTTCAGGCGTAATCCGGCCGCGAGAAAGCCCACAAGAACGATGAATATTGCCAGGGGAAAAAGAAAACGCCTCATCAAGACTCCTTGAACCGTAAAGCTGAACTGTTGTCGGCGACATCCTCGCGTTGCCGGATCCGGTACCTGCGGTCCGACGCTGCCAGCAGGCCACCCAGGGCCATCAGCAGACAACCGCCCCAGATCCAGCTGACCAGGGGCTTGTACTGCACGCGAATAATCCAGGAAACATCGTCCACCGGCTCGCCCAGCGAGACATACAGATCGCGAAACAGGTTGGTATCGATTGCCGCTTCGGTCATCGGCATCTTCTGCACGAAATACATGCGTTTTTCCGGATACATCACGGCCACCGGGACGCCGTCGCGGCTCACATTCATCGTGGCGCGAACGGCCATGTAGTTCGGTCCGCGGCGCTCACCAATGTCCATCAGCTTGAAGTCGTAGCCGCCTGCCGAGGCGGTTTCCCCCGGCTGCATTTTGACTTCGCTCGCCTTCTCGTAGCCCTTGACCAGGGTGACGCCGAAAATGAATACGCCGATGCCGACATGGGCCAGCAGCATGCCCCATTTCGCCAGCGGCACCGACGCCAGTCGCTGGCCGAAAGAGGCATCCCCACCGCGTTCGCGCAGGTGTCCAACCAGCACCGCAACGCTCGACGCCACGGCCCAGAATCCCAGCAGTAGCCCAAAGGCCAGCAAAGGCGACCAGCGCCCCAGCAGTAGCGGCAGCGCCACCGCCGCCACCACGGCGAAACCCACCGCCCAGCTCAGACGCGGCCAGAAATCGATGAGGCGTGCCTGCTTCCAGCGGGCGAAAGGCCCCAGCCCCATCAATAGCACCAGCGGCGCCATCAGCGGCGCGAACACCGCCTCGAAATAGGGCGGCCCGACGGAAACCTTGCCCAGACCGAGCGCATCGAGGAAGAGCGGGTACAGCGTACCCAGCAGTACCGCAGCCGCGGCCACCACCAGCAGCACGTTATTCACCAATAGAAAGGTCTCGCGCGACCACAACTCGAACTTGCCCCCCAAGCCGACCGAAGGCGCACGCCACGCATACAGCAGCAGCGAGATACCGATCACCGCTACCAGGAAGCCGAGGATGAACACGCCGCGCCTGGGATCGGTGGCGAAGGCATGCACCGAGGTCAGGACGCCGGAACGCACCAGGAAGGTTCCGAGCAGCGACAGCGAGAAAGCCATGATCGCCAGCAGCACAGTCCAGTTCTTGAATCCGCCGCGCTTTTCGGTCACCGCCAGGGAGTGGATCAGTGCCGTGCCGACCAGCCAGGGCATGAAGGAGGCGTTCTCCACCGGATCCCAGAACCACCAGCCGCCCCAGCCCAGTTCGTAATACGCCCACCACGAACCAATGGCAATTCCCAATGTCAGGAAAAGCCACGCCACCGTGGTCCACGGCCGCGACCAGCGCGCCCAGGCGGCATCCAGCCGACCGGAAATCAGTGCCGCGATGGCAAAGGCGAAAGCCGCGGAAAGGCCGACGTAGCCGA
>VEPA01000254.1 GCA_012026675.1 Betaproteobacteria bacterium
GTACTGGTCATCGCCTGTCCCTGCGCTTCCTCGACCAGGCGGATGATGCCGGCCAGCAGCGTGTGGCTGCCGACGCCCGTGGCGCGACAGCGCAGCAGGCCGTCGCCGTTGATCGTCGCGGCGAAAACCTTGTCGCCCGCAGCCTTTGTCACCGGCAGGCTCTCGCCGGTCAGCATGGCTTCGTCGGCCGACGACGTGCCTTCGATGACCTCGCCATCAACCGGCATCGCTTCGCCGGAACGGACCACGAAGACGTCGCCCGGAATCAGCGTCGCCACGGCGACATCGACCAGTTCGACAGTCTCGCCACTGCGGCGCTCGATGCGCGCCGTCTGTGGCTGCAGTTTGGCCAGCGCCTCGATCGCGACCGATGTCTTGGCCTTGGCCCGCGCTTCGAGGATCTTGCCCAGCAGCACCAGCGTGATGACCGTCGCCGAGGCCTCGAAATACACATGCTGGTGATGCAGGTTCCAGAGCGTGACGACCAGGCTGTAGGCCCAGGCCATGGTCGTGCCCAGGGCGACCAGCACGTCCATGTTGCCGGCGCCGCCGCGGATCGCGTTGAAGCCGCCGACATAGAAGCGCCAGCCGATCCAGAACTGCACGGGTGTCGCCAGTAGCAGCTGCAGCCAGCGCGGCAGCACATCGTCATGGGCGCCGGAACCGAACATGAAGGCCATCTGCGCCACCAGCGGCAGCGTCAGTGCGGCGGAAATCCAGAAGCGGCGCAGTTCCTCGTGATACACGGCCAGCTTGCGCACCTTTTCCTCGGCGCGCGTGTCGCTGCTGGAAATGCTGGCGGTATAGCCGGCCCTGACCACCGTCGCCACCAATTGCTCCGGGTCGGCCAGGCCGGGGATGTAGCGGATGTGGGCCTTCTCGGCGGCCAGATTCACCGCCGCCTCGACGCCCTCCAGCTTGTTCAGTTGCTTCTCAATGCGCGTCGCGCAGGCGGCACAGGTCATGCCGCCGATGGCCAGATCGACTGTGGCCGGCGGCACCTCGAAACCCGTCTTGCGGATGGTCTCGACCAGCTTCGCCGCCGTCGTGCCAGCCGTCGCATAGCGTATCGTCGCGCGCTCGGTGGCGAAATTCACCGCCGCTTCGACACCGGGCAACTTGTTAAGCTGCTTCTCGATCCTTGCCGCGCAGGCGGCACAGGTCATGCCTGCCAGGGGCAGTTCGAGAGCCAGCTTTTCTTGGTTCGTGTTTCCGTTCATGTGGGTCGCTCCGTTCAGGCCGCCAACGCGGCTGGAAGTTTCATGAAACGAAGTCTAAACTCCGTACCTTGGTACAGAGTCAAGGGGTTTGCAATGAAAATTCCAGAACAGACGTTCACCATCGGAAAACTGGCGAAAAGTGCCGGTGTCGGCGTCGAAACCGTGCGCTACTACCAGCGTCGCGGCCTGCTCGCCGAGCCGCCGGCGGTCGCCGGCTATCGCCGCTACGACACCCTGCACCTGGAGCGGCTGAACTTCATCAAGCGCGCCCAGGGCGTCGGCTTCACCTTGGACGAAATCGCCGAGTTGATGACGCTCAACGACACCCGCGACCATCGCCTGGCACGCAGCCTGGCTTCCGAAAAGATCCGCAGCATCGAAACGCGCATCGAGCAGTTGGGAAAGGTGGCCGACGCCCTGCGCCATCTGGTGCGCGAATGCGAATGCGGTGGCCAGGAGATGCCCTGCCCCATCATCCGCATGGCGCTGACGCCTTGAGTTCTGGCCGCTGCATCGACCGGGACGCCCCATTCGCCGTAGTGCGGGCGCCAACTCTTAGACGTGGCAAACCACGCCTTGCCACAATTTGCCACCCAGCGTTGCAGCATTGACGAGGCCATACACGCCGAAACCCAGTACCAGCAAACCGGAAGCCAGACGTAGTGCCCGACCCTGAACGACAGTGCGAAAGCGCGCCAGCAGCAATCCAGCCAGCATCAGGTTGGGTAGGGTGCCGAGGCCGAAAGCTAGCAGTGTAGCTGCGCCGCGCAGCGCACTGCCGGTCAGCAGGGCCATCGCCAGCACGCTATAAACCAGGCCGCAGGGCAGCCAGCCCCAGAGCAGGCCGAGCGGAAATGCCTGAGCCACGCCGCGCACGGGCAGGAAGCGCCTGGTCGCGGGTTGGATGCGCCGCCACAGCCATTGCCCGGCCCGCTCGGTGAAGGCCAGCATTCCGGTCAGGCCAGTGAGGTACAGACCCAATGCAATCATCATCAGGTTGGCGGCGACATACAGGATCAGCTGCACCGGCAGCGCGTTGTTGAGCAGCAGCCCGAGGCTGCCCAGCGCGCCCATCAGCGCACCGGCAAGGGCATAACTGGTGATGCGGCCGAGGTTGTAGGCGAGATGGATGGTCCAGGCCGGGCCGGCATCACCCGGCTTGCCGGGCATTTGCAAGGTTAGCGCAGAGACGATGCCGCCGCACATGCCGGCGCAATGCACGCCGCCGAGCAGGCCGATCAGGAATACCGCGAGGAAACCGCTGTCAGGCATCGATGTGAAAGTCGCGTCAGCGACCCATAATTCCCATCCCCTTCAAGGGGAGAACCGGGAGAACCGGTGTGGGGATGGGGAAGCCCCCTCAAGGTCAAATGACCTTGGAATAGCGGACGCGTTCGCGGTCGGTGCGCAGGTAGCGGTCGAAGGCCATGGCGATGCCGCGCACCAGCAGGCGACCGCGCGGCTCGACCGTAATCCACTGGTCGTCGATGGTCAGCAGGCCGCCCTTTTCCATTTCGCGCAGGTCGTCGAGTTCCGACGCGAAGTACGATTTGAAATCGATCAGGTGAGCGATTTCGATGGATTCGATCGAAAGCTCGAAATGGCACATCAGCGCCTGGATGATGCTGCGCCGCAGGAGATCGTCGGCGTTGAGTTCAATGCCGCGGAAAATCGGCAGCACGCCCTGGTCGAGACTGTCGTAGTACTCGTCGAGTGTGCGTACGTTCTGGCAGTAGCTGGGGCCGACCTTGCCGATGGCGGAGACGCCGAAGGCCATCAGGTCGGCCTCGGCGTGCGTCGAGTAGCCCTGGAAATTGCGATGCAGCCGACCCTGGCGCTGGGCCACGGCCAGCTCGTCGTCCGGCTTGGCGAAGTGGTCCATGCCGATAAAGACATAGCCGGCATCGGTCAGGCGGCGAATGGCCAGTTGCAGGATCTGCAGGCGCGCGTCCGGCGAAGGCAGATCGGACTCGTTGATGCGTCGCTGCGGCTTGGCCAGACTTGGCAAATGCGCGTAGTTGTAGATCGACAGGCGATCGGGATCCAGCTTGAGAACCTCATCCAGGGTGTGGTTGAAGGTGATCACGTTCTGCTTGGGCAGGCCGTAGATCAAGTCGACCGAGATACCCTTGAATCCAAACTCGCGCGCCGCATCGATGACCAGTTTGGTTTCTTCGAGGCTTTGCACGCGATTCACGGCGACCTGCACTTCCGGCGAAAAATCCTGAACGCCGACGCTCATGCGGTTGAAGCCGAGTTCGCCCAGCAGCTTGACGGTGCTGCGATCGACTTTGCGCGGATCGACCTCGATCGAATATTCGCCACCGGGCAACAGGCGAAAGTGCTGGCGGATGATATCCATCAGGCGGCGCATTTCGTCGTTGCTGAGGAAGGTCGGGGTACCGCCGCCGAAGTGCAGCTGGACCACGTCGCGACTGCCATCCAGGGCGGCCTCTTGCATGGCGATTTCCTTGCCAAGGTACTTGATGTACTTGGCGGAACGGCCGTGGTCCTTGGTAATGATCTTGTTGCAGGCGCAGTAGTAGCAGATGGTATTGCAGAAGGGGATGTGGACGTATAATGAAAGTGGGCGTCCGATTCCGCCCACCGTCCTCCTGCCCAGCCAGCGCATGTAATCGTCGGCGCCGAACGCCTCGACGAAACGGTCGGCGGTCGGATACGAGGTGTACCGTGGGCCGTTGACGTCGAAACGCCGAATCACCTGCGGGTCGAAAATCAGTTCCTGATAATCCATTGGCTAAAGGTAGGGAATGCGCTGCGCGCGCTGTGCGCGACAAATCTGCTTTAATTGTATACGATGCCGCAATCGAGAATTAGTTGCATTGACAAATATCAAAGGGGCGCCCGTTAACGGGTAACGCATCCAGCGTGCATGCAAACGTCAAGCAGAATGTAGTTCCACTGATCACTTCGGGGCTCAAGGTTGCCTGTTCGCAGTGCAACTTGCGCGAACTCTGCCTGCCCCTCGGACTGTCGGAACAGGACATGGGGCGACTCGACAGTCTGATCGGCGGCGGCCGCAAGCTGAAACGCGGCCACCACCTATACCGCGCCGGCGACCCTTTTGAATCGATCTTCGCCGTCAAGGCCGGGTTTTTCAAGACCGATGTGTTGACCGAAGACGGTCGCGACCAGGTCACGGGTTTTCAGATGGCCGGCGAGATTCTCGGCATGGATGGCATCAGCACCGAAACCCATACCTGCAATGCCGTTGCCCTGGAAGACAGCGAAGTCTGCCTGATCCCCTTCACCGAACTGGAAATGCTTTCCAGCGAGATTCGGTCCCTGCAGCACCACCTGCACAAGGTCATGAGCCGCGAAATCGTGCGCGACCACGGCGTCATGATGCTGCTCGGCACCATGCGCGCGGAAGAGCGCCTGGCCGCCTTTCTGCTCAACCTTTCGCAACGCTTCAGCGCCCGCGGCTATTCCCCGGCCGAGTTTCACTTGCGCATGACGCGCGAGGAAATCGGTTCCTATCTCGGTCTCAAACTGGAAACCGTGAGTCGCGCATTCTCGCGCTTCCAGGATGAGGGACTGATTTCCGTGCAGCAGAAGCACATCCGCATTCTGGATATTCCCCGGCTAAAAGTCCTGCTGACGCCGGCCGACGGGCGTATTGGCTAGGTCAGTACGGCGAGGAAACCCAGCGGTTGGCGGCTCAAGGCCACCGACACGATCCAGCCGAATACCGCAAGGGACGCAAACCAGCAGATGACCTGCATCGTGCGCGTACTCGCGGCGCGCAGGGCCAGGGCGCCGAGGATGATGTAGGCGATTACGCCCAGCACCTTTGCCGTAACCCAATCGACCACGAAAGGATACTGGCCGGACATCGCCGCCAGCGACAAGGCCGCAATCAGGAGCACGGTGTCGTTGATGTGCGGCGCCACCCTGATCCAGTGCGCTCCAAGCAAGGGCGAATCGCGCATCATCAGGATACCGCGCAGGAAAAAACCGGTCAGGCTCAAGACCACGGTCGCCACATGCACGTATTTGACGGCTAGATACATGCGGCTAGCCCGGCTTGCCATCGGCGCGCGCTCGCCAGAAGAAGGGCGCGTAGCGCCAGGCCCACAGACCAAAGGCGCCCAGCCAGAGCAGCGAAGATAACCACATCAACGCATAGGCGCCCGGCAGCGCGGGCAACTCGCTTGCCGCCCTCACGATTGCCGCCGCCTGCATCATGCAGAACGCCCCCCACATCACCGCATCGGCGGCAAGCGGCCGGCCGGAATGCCCCATGGTTACGCGCGACGCCATGCCGACCAGCATGGACGCAAAGAAGCCGAGCGTCAGCGCATGCAACGGTGCCTGCCCGAGGAAACCTGGAACTGCATTGCGCAGCAGGCTTTGCATGGCAAACAAGGCAAATGCAACGCTGAGCCAGGCGAATGCAACATGCAGCACGGAAAGCATTCGGTTCGCGAGAGCGGCGCGGCTCCACCATAGCCATGTCAGGCGCACTGCGACAAGCATGGCCGGCAGGTCTGCCAGCCACAACCATTCAAACAGTTCAAGAAACGCCAAGCCGCCGTGTGCGAAGCTCAGGCCGATCAGGCTGCGCAAGGCCCATTGCGGACGGCGAACCACATAGTTCCGCACCGCGGAAGATGTGAAAAACGGCAACATGCGATGCGCAACAGCAAGAAACACTGGCAACAGGAAACCCCAGACAGCCAGCGCTATGCCGAGCCGCGCCCAAGGCAACACCCCACCGGCGGCGAAGACCGCAAAAGCGCCCATTCCCGCCACTCCAAGCCAGGCCGCCAAGGCAACAAAGCTGATGTGCTCACGATCCGTCGTCCGGTGCCGGGCAAGGCCGGTAAGCCGCAGTGCAACGCCGACCCAGCCTGCCAGCGCCAAGGCCAGACCGGCAACCAGCAAGGAAGGCAGCAAAAACGCGATCCAGACCAGAAGCCAGCCGCACGCCAGCAACGCGAAGGCGGGAACAAAATCCCGCTGCGCCAATTCGCCGGCACCCTGCCAGCGGGGCCCAGCGGTCAGAATGAAGCCGAACATGAAAAAGGGAAACACCCCGCAGGAAAGCAGCAAGGCATGCAGCACCGGCGGCGGAAACACGGTGAGCACCGGCCACGCCGGAACTGGCCAGAGCCCGAGATAGCGACCGCCGAGTTCCAGCGACCAGAACATCATGACTGCCAGGGCCTGAACAGTACCGGCGAGGAACATCGGGCGATGCGGTGCGGCGAACAATACCGGCAACCGCATTACGGCTTTCGCTCCCCAAGGGATGCATGGTAAGGTTCTGCCCTCAAACACATAGCATCCACATGCACGAAACCATGCACGAAACCAGGCTCGACATTCCGCAAATTCTTTCCCGCCTTCCGCTGTTCCAGGAACTTAGTCCGGACCAAATTGCAATACTTGAAACGGCGTGTCGCGAGCGCCGACTTTCCAAGGGCGAAATGCTGTTCCAGAAGGGTGACCTGCTCAAGGGTTTTTACGTCGTAGTCTTTGGTCAGATCAAGTTGGCCTTCCCGTCCTCGCAAGGCAACGAAAAAGTGATGCAGATCATCGGGCCGCGCCAAAGCTTCGGCGAAGCGATCATGTTCCTCGGTCGCCCCTGTCCCGTCTTCGCCGAAGGCCTGGTCGACAGCCTCCTGCTGCACATTAACAGCGGCCCTGTATTCGATCTCCTCGAGACCGACCCCCTGTTCGCGCGGCGCATGCTGGCCGGACTCTCGATGCGGCTGCATTCCCTGGTGCAGGACGTCGAGACCTACTCCCTGCGCTCCTCGGCACAGCGCGTGGGCGGCTACCTGTTGCAGCATTGCCCGCAGGAAGGCGAATGTACGGGTTCGTTCGACATATCGCTGCCCACGTCGAAGCAGGTGATCGCCTCGCGCCTGAACCTGACGCCGGAAACACTGTCGCGAATTTTTCACGATCTCACGGTCAACGGCTTGATTGGCGTCAGCGGCAAACAGATCACCATCAACGATGTAAAGCGACTACGCGAATTTGATCTCTGAAGGCCTGATAACGCCGCACCGCACTGATCAGGTTCCAGGCCAGCCACGCACTCGAGCACGCGAAGGCGACCCCGGCAAGACTTGCCAGGCCCGGTAGCCAGACCGCAGCAAGCAGCAGCAGTACGGCCAGCACGTGCAAACGCAGTTGCCCGGTCATCGCCTCGGCGGCAAGCATTTTTTTCATGTTGGGCACGGCCGACATGGGGGCGCCCAGGCGCTGCAAATGCAGCCAGTTGAGGAAAGGCGTGATCTTGTACATCATC
This sequence comes from Betaproteobacteria bacterium, assembly GCA_012026675.1. Classification (GTDB taxonomy): domain Bacteria; phylum Pseudomonadota; class Gammaproteobacteria; order Burkholderiales; family Rhodocyclaceae; genus Sulfuritalea. The sequence continues at coordinate 7,504 of VEPA01000254.1, forward strand.
CCCGTGATGGCAGAAACGAAAACGCCGGCGAAGGCCAGCACGCCCAGCCAGACCACCGACCGTGGATCGGCGCCGATTACCGGAATCAGAAAAAAGGCCGCGCCGGAAATGGCGAAGACCAGCAGCGACAGCATGGCCACCCGGAAGTACAGGGATGTCGGATCATGTATCTTTCTGCGGCGCGTGTATTGAAGCCACAGGGTCATTCCGGCATACGCAGAAAAAACAGCCACCAGGGGCAGCCCAATAGCGACCGGCCAGCGCACGTCATCAAGAAAATACTGTCCTGACCAGGCGAGCAGCAAGAGCAGCAGCAGAGGCCCGAAGCCGCGCGCAAACCAAGGCGGATAAGGCCGCGTCAGCTGAAACATCGGCACCACGTGGTAGGACACGCCGGCCAGCAGCATTAGCGCCCAGCCGCCCAGGCCCCATGCCAGATGTATGTTGGTCAGTTCGACAATGGGTAACGACAATCCACGCGCCAGCGATTCGGCCAGGAGCGAGCCGAGCAGCACGGTGACCGCGAGGCCGCCGATCGCCAGCCGCATCGCCCACAAAGTCACGCCGGTCGCCGGTGTCTGCCACAGCGCAATTGCCACCACGGTGACAAAGCCTCCGACCGCCAGCAGAAACAGCGGAACCGCAGCGGACAGAAGGTCGGTACGGACGAACAAAAAGCCCGCAACGAGCAGCAGCGTGCCCAGCAATAACAAGGGTTGGACGGTGTTGGCAACCAGCCTGGGGCGCCAGACATTGCCCCCCACCGCAACCGGAATGAACTGAAACAAGGCTCCGCTCATGGCCTGGAGCATGAAGCCCAGAGCGATCAGATGAGTCAGCGCCAATGCCTCGGGCGTCCAACGCGAAGCAAATGCAGCGGGGCCCGACCATGCCAGGAGAATTCCGGCCATCACGCCGAACCATGGCGCCGCCAGAAAAAAACGGTAGGGCACGGATATCGGTGGCGCCTGGTCGAAGGAAAGACTGGGGTGCATCCGCCTTCAGCCTGGTTGCTTGCGAATCCGGATCTCGCGCGTTCCCTCGGGCAGAACTTCCTCGGTCCAGACGTAACCGTTGTTCCTCAGGATATTGAACAGGGGATGCGGCTGGCAATACAGCAGGAGCAACACGTCGTCGCCGTCGGCCAAGCCGTCCAGTGCCTCGAGGGTCCGCTCCATCGGTTCGGGCGGCTGCAACTCGCGCCCATCGATGACGACGGTCATGCCTGTTTCAGCCTCTCGGCAAGAGCGGCACCGATATCTGACGACCGCAGGTGGTCGTCACACATCGGATACAGGATGTTCTCTTCCTTCATGTTGTGCTGCTGCATGAGGATCAACAGGGTCTCTGCGGCACCACCGAAAGCGTCACTGTCGCGGGAGCTTATCGCGCCCTGCATCTGTGCCAACAGATCGCGCATCTGGCGATGCTCGCCGCGCATGACTTCGGTCGGACCGGAGGTCATGCCGCTCGCCGCCTCGAAGGCCGGGAACAGAAGTTCTTCCTCGCTGCTGAAATGAGTTTCAAGCTGGCCGCGCAACAACTGGAATGCCGCTGCGCCGGCCTCCCAATCAGCATTTGCGCAGGCTTCTTCCGCGTCGGCAAATATTTCATCGCAATACTTGTGATGCTGGAACAGCGCGGTCGTGATCGACATAAGGATAATCTCCGTTTGGCCTATGTCTAATTCTGGAGGCTGTCCAATCCCCTAACATTGACCGCCGTCAAGCACCCGGCGAGTTCGGTACTCGCTTCGATTTGCGGGAACCAGGACGACAGTCCCGGTACGACCGCAGGCTGCGACCAATTCCAACAGCTCACGGCTCAAGCACATAAGTGCCTGGAGCATCACCCAGCGCAGGAAAACTCTTGGTCTCGACCGAGGGTGCGGGGACCAGATTGCCTGACTGCGGCTTGAGCCAGGCCATCCAGTCTTCCCACCAGCTACCGTGATGCAGCTCCGCCCGTTCGCGCCAATCGTCCGGCGTATCGTGCCTTTCGGCCATGCCCACGCGATAATCGCGCTTGGGCGGACTCACCACCGGGTTCACGATGCCCAGAATATGCCCCGAAGAAGACAATACATAGCGGCGCGAACCGGCGACGAAGTTGTTGATCCGGAAGGTCTGCCGCCAAGGCGCAATGTGATCATCCTCGGCCGATACCGTATACAGCGGCTGGGTAATCCGCCCGAGATCGATAGCCTCGCCAGCCAGGTTCAGCGCGTCCTTCTTGATCAGCCGGTTCTCAAGATAAAGATTGCGCAAGTACCAGCTGTGCATTGCGGCCGGCATTCGCGTCGAATCCATGTTCCAGAACATTACATCGAAAGGCGGCGGCGGCTCGCCGAACAGATAGCCGCGCACCACGTAGTGCCAAACCAGGCTATTGGAACGCAGGAGGCGGAATGCCGATGCCATTTCCTTGCCGTCAAGGTAGCCTTTTTCGGCCATCGATTTTTCCAGCCACTTGATGCTGTTCTCGTCGAGAAACACCTCGATGTCGCCCGGTTTATGGTAGTCCACCAGCGTTGTCAGCAGCGTGACAGCCTCAACCGGTACATCCACCTTCTCATAATGTGCATTGGCCCACGCCATCCAGGCCGCCAGCGCCGCACCGCCGATGCAGTAACCGACCGCGTGTACCTTGGCCGAACCCGAGATGCCGCGCGCGGTTTCGATGATCCGGCCGATACCTTCAGTCAGGTAGTCATCGAAAGTGACATCACGCATGTCCGCCGTCGGGTTTTTCCAACTGGTGATGTAGACGTCGAAACCCTGATCAACCAGGAACTTGACCATGCTCTTCTTGGCGGTTAAATCGAGGATGTAGAACTTGTTGATCCACGGCGTGATGATGACGATGGGCGTTTCGAAAACCTTTTCGCGGGTCGGTCTGTAGTGCAGGACCTCCAGCAGGGGATTGCGAAACACCACTTTGCCAGGGGTTGTACCCAGGTCCTTGCCGACGACAAAGTCTGACGGGCGCGCCATCTGCACGTCGCCCGCCTGAAAATCGATCACGAAATTGTTGAAGCCTCTGAGCAAACTCTCGCCACGGGTCTCCATGGCCCTCTGCATGGCCGCCGGGTTGGTCAGCAGAAAGTTGGTCGGTGCGACGGCATTGAGCCACTTGCGCCACCAGAATGCGGCGCGACGCCGGTCGCGATTCGACAGGCCCGGTGTGTCATAGAGCATGTCCTGCACCTGATGGGTAATCATCAGATACCATTCCTTGACGATGTCCCAACTTGCGGAATCGCTCCAGACTGGATCCGTAAAGCGCGTATCGTCTGGATTCGGCGACACGAAATCCTTGCTCCACACGCCCAGGGCGCGGCGCCAGGAATGGATCTGCAGTTCCCACAATTTCGTCGAAAACGCGGTAAGTGCCTCGGACATCTCCTGCGGGTGAGACAACCAGGCCAATTGCGCATGCATCAACGGGGTGGTCATCCCTATCGGATCGATCTTGGCCTCGACCGCCTGATTTACGGCGCGCCAAGCGGCCTGCGGAGTTCCCGGTGGCTTGGTAGATTTTGTGCTACTCATGATGGCTCTCCACTTCAAGGGCGGTGAGACGTTGCCTACCACCGCCACACGTCTATTGTGCCCGATGCTGCTCGGGTATAGTTCAGTCTGCTATTGACCTTGATCAACGCTGCTGTTCTTTAGTAGGCTACGCTAGGCTATCCAGTTAAAGGACCCAATCCCATGTTCAAGCACATTCTTGTTCCCACCGATGGATCGCCGCTTTCGTCCGATACGGCAAAACGCGCGATTGCGTTCGCCAAGGAAGCCGGGGCGAAGGTCACCTTCTTTTTCGCGAAACCGGATTATCCGGTAGCCTTTTATGGCGAAGGCGCATTGATCGACCCGACTACGCCGGACAAATTCGCCGAAATGGCCGAGCAGCAGGCAAGGGAGATTCTTGCCGCCCATGAAGCCGTGGCGAAAGCCGAGGGCGTCGTCAGCGCATCCCTCAGTTTTGTCAGCGACATCCCCTATGAGGCGATCATCGCTGCCGCCGAATCGGCCGGGGCCGACCTGATCTTCATGGCATCGCACGGTCGACGCGGCTTTAGCGGGCTGTTGCTCGGCTCGGAAACACAAAAAGTGCTCACCCACTCCAAGATTCCTGTGCTGGTCTATCGCTGAGCAATGCGGGACGCCCAGGAGCCATGCTTAACTCGGCGCTGAGCATCATCCACGACGAGCATCGCTCGCTCGCGGCGGTGGTGCATGGACTGCGCTATCTGGTTCGCGAAAGCCGGACAAGAAATACGCGGCCGGACTTCAAGGTCCTTTGGGCGATGATTTCGTATCTCGACGAGTTTCCCGAGAAGTTGCACCATCCGAAAGAGAGCGCCTACCTGTTCGCCCGACTACGCCAGCGCACACATGACGCCGACACGGTGCTCGCCGAACTGGAGCGGCAGCACATTACGGGGGCACAACGAGTACGCGACCTGGAACTCGCACTTGGCCACTATGAAGCCGATTCCCCAGATGGACTGGAAAAGTTTTCGGAATCCGTCGAGAAATTTGCCGCTGAAATCCTGAAACATATGGCTTTCGAGGAAAGCATCCTGATCCCCATGGCACGGAAACACCTCACTGCCGATGACTGGGTCGAGATCGGCGCCGCCTTCGGTGAAAACGGAGACCCGCGTTTCGATGCCGAGGCCGATCACGAGTGTCGGGACCTGTTCAGTCGTATTGTCAATCTTGCCCCGCCACCCATCGGCGTTGGACCCGCGCGAAACAAGGATCTCGACGCAAGGAGCTGAGTCGCGCGAATGCGGGCCGTCTACTTCGCGGCGTCGTTACCTGTATCAGGATGGGTACCCACTCCCTTGTTGACCTCCGCAGCGCTGCGCTGCAGAAAGCACGTCATGAGACTGGACGTGGCACAAACTACCCAGAAACCGAAAAAGCCTATCGAATAGGTCGCGATTTTTGAAAAATGCACGGCCTCGCCAAACAAATAAAGTTCCTGCGGGTCAATGACGGTAAAAAAAACCCCTTCCGCAATTCCGGCGACCACAAATGAAGGCCACAGCACCCACATTATTCTCAGCATTTATCTCTCCTTTGCAATCTGCAAGGAAGCGACTACTTCGCCTTGCGCGCGTCTTCTTCGGCCATTTTCTTGTAAAACCTGGCCATGCCAAAACCGATTACGATAACCAGTGCGATGGTCGCCAAACTCATCAAACCAATGTCACTACCCACCAGAAGTTTCCAGGCGTCCATGATGTCATGTCCTTGCGGTCGATCGATTCAGTTGCGGATATCGGCGGGTATGGGCGATGCTGCAGCGTTTGCGGGACTGCCGATCAGAGTTTCGCCATTGGCAGGCAGAATCACGTTCCCCATCAAGCGCCAGGTCTTGCGTTCGTCTTCCAGCAGCACCAGCCAGTGCCCGGCGGCGGGCAAGCGAAATTCGCCAGCATAAGAATCACCGCTACGCGTCAGGACCCGTGACTGGTCCAAGCCGGCGCGGGTCGGATGGGTAATGGTCGCCATCAGGGTCGGTGGCATCACGAACTTGCCGTCGCTGGCGTGCAGGCGTACCGACAGGACATCCGTGCCGACACGGATCCGCGCGACCAGGCCCATCTTGGCAGCCTCCTCGCTGCGCGCGATGGTCTGGTTGGCCGAAAGGCCCTTGCGGTAATAGTCGTCAGTAACCAGCCCGTCGTTGCTTTTCACGGCGAGCCAGGCCGTGTAGATCGCGGCAATCACGACGATGATGGGTCCTGCCGCCAGAATCCACGGCCAAGGCTCGCGATACCAGGGTCGAACAATGGTGGAGTACATGTTCTCTTCCTTCATGGCTGCAGAAAGGTGGCTTTTTCATGCACCGCCACCTTGTCGTCAGCGAGGGACGTCACGTCAAAAAAGATCGGATTGGAACCTTTCTTGCCAGACTCGGGCGGTACCCTCACCTGCACACTGAAGCTTCTGGATCCCGCGGCCGGAACCTCGATGATGCGCTCGCCGACCATGTCGATGCCCGGCAACCCGGACACGCTGACTGTGTAGCGATGCGACGCTTCCGACACGTTGATGACATGCAGCCGGTAGACGTTTTCTATGAGACCGCCTTCAACTTCACGCGCCAGCGTTGCGCGGTCGCGAATCACATCCACGCGCAAATTCGCCTTCGTGACGATGCCCCAGACAAAGCCCAGACAAATCGCTGCAAGAATCGTCGAGTAGATAATCACGCGCGGCCGTACCACATGGCCGATGATTTCCTTCCAGCCCCAGTGCGACTCGATTGCATGTTCGGTGGAATAACGGATCAAGCCCTTCGGATAAGACATCTTCTCCATGACCTGATCGCAGGCGTCGATGCACGCGGCACAACCTATGCATTCGTATTGAAGGCCGTCGCGAATATCGATCCCGGTCGGACACACCTGAACGCAGATCCCGCAGTCGACGCAATCGCCCTTGGCAATCGACTGCGGATCGACGCCCTTTTTCCGCGCGCCGCGCGGTTCGCCGCGACCAGTATCGTAGGTGATGGTCAATGTATCGGGATCGAACATCACACCCTGAAAGCGGGCATAAGGACACATGTGCTTGCAGACCTGCTCGCGCATGTGGCCGGCGAACAAATAAGTAAATGCGCCGTAGAAAAGCATCCAGAAGGTTTCCCACGGCCCCAGTGAAAAACTCCATAGCGATGACCAGACGGTCTTGATCGGCGTGAAGTAGCCGACAAAGGTGAAGCCTGTCCAGAAAGCCAGCAATGTCCATGCGCCATACTTCGCGCTGCGCAGCCAGAACTTGCGGGCGCTCATGGGCGCCGCGTCGAGCTTGATTCGAGCGTTGCGCTCACCCTCGATCTTCTGTTCGATCCATGTGAATATTTCCGTATAGACCGTCTGCGGACAGGCATAGCCGCACCACAAGCGGCCTCCCACAGCGGTAAACAGGAACAGCGAATAGGCTGAAATGATCAACAGGATCGCCAGAAAAATTACGTCCTGCGGCCAGAAGACCAATCCGAAAATGTAGAACTTTCGCTCGACCAGATCGAACAGCACGGCTTGCCGCCCGTTCCACGGCAACCAGCACAGTCCGTAATAAATCAGCTGGGTAAACCAGACCATGGTCCAGCGCCAAGTGGCGAAGGTGCCACTGACCGCGCGCGGATGAACCTTCTGATGAACTTCGTAAAGGCTCTCTTCGACGAAGCTGGGCTTGACCTCCTGCACGGGGATGATGGTGCGTGATGCCATGATTATCGTATTACGATATTCTGATAGACCTTAGCGAAAATTCCCCGGCACGAATGCCGGGGAAGCCCGCGTACAGTCTACTTCTTTTCTGCAGGTGCCGCAGCAGGAGTCTCTTTTGCACCGCCACCCAGTCCGTAGACGTAGGCGGTCAGCAGGTGCACCTTGGCGTCACCGAGGAATTCACCAAACGCCGGCATGCGATTGACGCGACCCTTGGTGATCGTCTCAATGATGGAGTCCTCGGAGCTGCTGTATAGCCAGACCTTGTCAGACAGGTTCGGTGCCACACCGGGCATGCCCTTGCCGTCCGGGCCATGACAGGCGCTGCATGCCTGGCCGAAGAGTTCCTTGCCGCGCTGGACGCGTATCGAATCGGCCGCAAGGCCGGACAGGGAACGCACATAGCCGGCGAGATCCTTGATCTGGTCACCATTCAGATCCGGCTTGACGCCCTTGGCCGGCATCATTGCATCGCGGCCCTTCTGGATGGATTCCTTGATCTGCTCCGGCGCGCCGCCAAACAGCCAGTCGTTGTCGGTCAGATTGGGGAAGCCGCGGGCTCCCTTGGCATCCGAACCGTGGCACTGCGAACAGTAGGTCAGGAACAGGCGCTGGCCCATTTCCTTCGCCTCGCTGTTGGCCGCCACGGCCATGATGTCCTGGCTCTGGAACTTCTTGAAAATCGGCCCGTACTGATCATCAGCTTTTTTCATCTCGCCGTCGTACTGCCCGGCGGACGACCAGCCGAACTGGCCTTGATAGGTGCCAAGTCCCGGATAAATCGCCAGGTAGAACAGCGCAAATACGATGGTGATGTAATACAGCCAGCGCCACCAGCTCGGCAACGGATTGCTGAATTCCTGCAGATCCTCGTCCCAGACGTGGCCGGTGGTCTCGCCTTCCACATGTTTTGCGGAATCTTGCATCTTGAGCAGCACGCCGCAACCAATGACGCTGAGCAGCACAATGCTTATTACGTAAAAATTCCAGAAGCCGCTGACAAAATCACTCATGATGATTTCCTTTCCTGATTCTTCGTAACCTGCGGCGCGGACGGCACAAAGGGACTGTCATCGTCGAGCGGCAGCATCGCCGCTTCGTCGTAGGTCTTCTTGCGCCGATCCGAATACGCCCACCACACGATGCCGATGAAGGCGATGAACGCCAGCACCGTAAAGAGGGAACGCAGGTCGTTGATATCCACGTGCTTACCTTGTCTGCTTGAGCGCGGTGCCCATGCCTTGCAGGTAAGCGATCAATGCGTCGAGTTCGGTCACGCCTTCGATGGCCTTCTTTGCACCGGCGATTTCGGCATCGGTGTAGGGCACGCCGACCACCCGCAGCGCCCTCATCTTGGCATCGATGGCATCGTCCTTGAGCGGACGGTCCAGCCACGAATAAGCCGGCATGTTCGACTCGGGCACCACGTCGCGAGGATTCAGCAGGTGCGTCCTGTGCCACTGATCCGAGTAGCGACCGCCAACCCTGGCCAGATCCGGGCCGGTGCGCTTGGAGCCCCACTGGAACGGATGGTCATAGACGAATTCGCCCGCAACCGAGTAGTGACCGTAGCGCTCGGTTTCGGCGCGGAAGGGGCGAATCATCTGCGAGTGGCAGTTATAGCAGCCTTCGCGAATGTAGATGTCGCGTCCAGCCAAGCGTACCGGACTGTAAGGCTTGACCAGCTCATTGGTTGGCGTGGTGGTGGATTTCTGGAAGAACAGCGGGACGATTTCAAGCAGACCACCCACGCTGATGGTGAGGATGGTCAGGACTATCATCAGTCCCACGTTTCTTTCGATCTGGTCATGCGTCAACATGATTTATGGCTCCTTAATCTGTGCATTCGGGCTCAATGAGCCGCTGCGGGGGCGAGTACCGGCGCATTGACTGCCTTGCCACCCGCCATGGTCAGGAACATGTTCCAGGCCATGATGATCATCCCGGAGAGGAACAGCAGGCCACCCAGCAAGCGGATGGTCCAGAACGGATAGGTCGCCTTGACTGACTCGACAAAGGAGTAGGTCAGCGTGCCATCCACGTTCGTCGCACGCCACATCAGCCCCTGCATTACACCGGCAATCCACATCGAGGCGATATAGAGCACGACGCCGATGGTAGCCACCCAGAAGTGCACTTCGATCAGTTTCTTTGAATGCATCTCAGGCTTGCCGAACAGGCGCGGCAGCAGGTAGTAGATCGAGCCGATGGAAATCATCGCCACCCAGCCCAGTGCCCCGGAATGAACGTGGCCGACGGTCCAGTCGGTGTAATGCGACAGCGCATTGACTGTCTTGATCGACATCATCGGGCCTTCGAAGGTAGACATGCCGTAGAAGGACAAGGAGGTGATCATGAATTTCAGGATCGGGTCATCGCGCAGTTTGTGCCAGGCGCCCGACAGCGTCATGATGCCGTTGATCATGCCGCCCCAGGAAGGTGCCAGCAGGATCAGCGAAAAGATCATGCCGACCGACTGGGTCCAGTCCGGCAGAGCCGTGTAATGCAGGTGGTGAGGACCCGCCCACATGTAGGTGAAGATCAGGGCCCAGAAGTGCACTACCGACAGACGATAGGAATACACGGGGCGTCCGGCCTGCTTGGGCACAAAGTAATACATCATGCCGAGAAAGCCGGCGGTGAGGAAAAAGCCCACCGCGTTGTGGCCGTACCACCACTGGATCATCGCGTCCTGTACCCCGGCGTAGGCCGAATATGACTTCGGCGTCAGGATGCCGGCGGCAAACACCGGCACAGCTGCGCTATTGACCAGATGGAGTACCGCGACAGTGAGGATGAAGCCGCCGAAAAACCAGTTCGCCACATAGATATGCGACACGGTGCGTTTGACGATCGTGCCGAAGAACACTACAGCATAGGACACCCAAACCAGCGTGATCAGGATATCGATCGGCCATTCGAGTTCCGCGTATTCCTTGCCGGAGGTGAATCCGAGCGGCAGCGACAAGGCGGCAAGCACGATGACCAGTTGCCAGCCCCAGAAAGTGAAGGCCGCCAGACCCGGTGCGAACAGGACCGCATGACTGGTGCGCTGCACCGCATAGTAGGAGGTGGCAAACAAAGCGCAGCCGCCAAAGGCAAAGATCACTGCGTTGGTGTGCAAGGGGCGCAAGCGCCCGTAGCTCAGGAACTCGTGCACGTTCAACTCCGGCCAGACCAGTTGGGCCGCGATGATGACGCCGACCAGCATGCCGACGATGCCCCAGATTACGGTCATCACAGCGAACTGGCGCACGACTTTATAGTTGTAAGTCGCTTGCGATTGCATGACGGATACACCTCACTTTGACAAAAAGAAACCGTGCGCTGCGCCGCAATTGATGCGGTGCAGTATGAAATTTTCGGGAGATTACACCTGAAACATCAGATGAGTTTGATACAGATCAAAATATATCCGACTTCAAGGAAAATAACAACAATATCAATATGGTTTATGGCTGGCTGGGTCAGTTTTCTTGCCGGTGGTTCCTAGTCCGAAGCTTGCGCTGGACGAAAAAAAAGGGTGCGCAACGCGCACCCCTAACCCCAACAGAGAGCCTTGCGGCAACGGCGCGAAGCCATCACCATAAAACCCGACACGATTATCATAATTCCTCACCGGACGCACCTTGATCTGAGTCAACAGTCCCGGAGTTTAGCTACGGCCACTACGCCTACTGGCGACAGAGCCGGCGTTAGGCTTCTCTGAGGCCTTGCGCTCCTCGCCGCCTCCATCATCGTCGTCCATCAGAATGCGATGCCCGGGGCCCTCCAGATCCTCGTATTGGCCCGTCTTCAACGACCACCAAAACAAGGCGGCGATGACGAAAACCAGTACCAAGGATAACGGTATCAGCAGATACAGGATGTCCATACAGGCCTTTACTCTCGTTGCAGGCGCAAGGCATTGAGTACCACCAGAAGCGAACTGGCCGACATGCCGATACCGGCCATCCACGGGGTCACCCAGCCGGCCATGGCCAGCGGGATCGCGAGGAAATTGTAGGCGAATGCCCAAACTAGGTTCTGCTTCACGATACGTACGGTATGCCGAGCCAGCGCCAGCCCCCCGGGCAGTGCTTGCAGATCATTGCCAAGCAGCACCACATCAGCATTGGCCCGCGCCAGATCGGCGCCGCCGCCCATGGCGATCGACACCTGCGCCTGTGCCAGCACCGGAGCGTCATTGCCGCCGTCGCCGCCCATCGCCACCGTCTCGCCGGCGGCCTGCAGGGCCTTGATTGCGGCATGCTTGCCCTCCGGCGAAAGCCCGCCGCGGGCATCCGCGATTCCCAGCGCCGCACCCACCCGAGTGGCGGCAGCCGGCGCATCGCCACTGAAAATCGACAGCTTGATGCCCGCTGCACAGAGTCCGACAGTCATGGCGACAGCCTCGGGACGCAAGCTGTCGCTCAAGCGGAAAAATGCCTGCCAACCGTCGGCACTGCCCAGCGCGATCACCGTATCGCCAGCGCCGACTATTGACGGAAGTTCAGGCGGAACAGCCAGGCCATGCAATGCGGCGACGAACTCCGGGCGGCCCAGTCGCCAGGCATGGCCGTCGATCATGCCCTCGACTCCCTCGCCGGTGATGGCACGCACTGCGGAAACCTCGATACCCGCGTCAGCGCCTCCCGCAGCCAGGGCACGCGCGATGGGATGCTCCGAGCCGCGTTCGAGCGCTGTCGCGATCGACAGTGCAAAGGCGGCCTCGCCGCGGACCGGAATGGCGGCGACCAGTTCCATGTGACCCACGGTCAGCGTGCCGGTCTTGTCGAAAATGAAACGATCGGCCCGTGCCATGGCCTCGATTGCATGGCCGCGCGTCACCAGCACGCCGCGGGCAGCCAGTGCGCCGGTCGCCACGGTCAACGCCGCCGGTGTCGCCAGCGACAGCGCACAGGGACAACTGACCACCAGCACGGCGACAAAAATCCACAGGGCACGCGAGGCATCGATCCACCACCAGGCCAATGCTGTCGCTACTGCCAGCACCAGCAGGGCAATGATGAAATGCGCGGCGACACGGTCCGCCAATTCCACCAGGTGCGGCTTTTCTGCCGCGGCGCGCTCCATCAGGCGCTGGATGGCCGCCACGCGCGTGGCCTCGCCGACACGTTCGACGCGCATCACCAGCGGGCTCGCGGTATTCACGCTGCCGCCGATCAGCGTATCCCCGGCCCGCTTGGGCACCGGCCGGCTCTCGCCGGTCAGCAGGGATTCATCGGCGGCGCTCTCGCCATCGAGCACTGTGCCATCGGCCGGCACCGTCTCGCCCGGCTTGACCTGCACCGCGTCACCGGCGCGCAATTCGGCCACGGCCACACGCTCGCCCGCGATATCCGTAATGCTCAGCGGCCAACCGGGCAAGCGCGTGGCGAAGGCCGGAATGGCACGTGCCAGCGTCTCCACACTGCGCGCCGCCTTCTGCCGCGCCATCATTTCCAGATAGCGCCCCGAAAGAAGGAAGAAGACGAACATGGTGACCGAATCGAAATACACCGCGCCCGCCGCGGTCAGCGTGGCCCACACACTGGCAGCGAAGGCGGCGCCGACGCCCAGCGCCACAGGTACGTCCATGCCGACGCGATGCAGCTTCAGGTCGCGCCAGGCGCTGACAAAGAAAGGTGCGGCCGAGTAGCCGATCACGGGCACGGTCAGGATCAGGCTGGCCCAGCGCATCAGTTGCTCGATGTCCGGCGTCATGTCGCCCTCAGTTCCCACCTGCGCGAGATACACGGGCACTGCGTACATCATCACCTGCATCATGCCGAAGCCGGCGACGAACAGGCGCCACAGCGCTGTCTTGCGTTCCTTCTGCGCCAGTTCCTCGGAGCGACCTATGTCATAGGGATGGGCGCGGTAACCGATGGCGGCAATGGCTTCGAGAATCGCCGAAAGCTTCGTCACGCGCTCGTCCCAGCGCACCCGGGCGCGGCGCGTGGTGTAGTTGATGTCAATGGAAGTCACGCCGGGCTGGCGGCGCACATGCGACTCGTTGAGCCAGACGCAGGCCGCGCAGGTGATGCCTTCGAGGATCAGTGCCGCTTCCTGCTCGTGCTCGCCCGCCGCGCCCTCGGCCCGGCGCACGAAGTTTTTCTGTACATCAGGATGGTCGAACAGGACGAAATCGGCGACGATTTGCGGCAAGGCTTCGCGCGGGCTTTCCGGCATCGCGTCGCGGTGGCGGTAGTAGTCGGCCAGGCCATTGGCGACGATCGCCTGCGCCACCGCCTGGCAGCCGGCGCAGCACATCTCGCGCCGCTGCCCGCCGATCTCGATGGCGAAATCGACGCCCGCCGGAATCGGCAGGCCGCAGTGATAACAGGGCTCCTTATCGGCCATGATCAGGCCGGATCGTCAGAACGAACTTACTTGGGCGCCATGCGGATGGCGCCATCGAGGCGGATCACCTCGCCGTTGAGCATCTCGTTCTCGACGATATGCCGCACCAGTGCCGCGTATTCGGCCGGCTTGCCCAGCCGTGAAGGGAAGGGAACCATCTTGCCCAAGGCGTCCTGCACTTCCTGCGGCATGCCCAGCAGCATCGGCGTCTCGAAAATACCCGGCGCGATGGCCATCACGCGAATGCCGAAGCGCGCCAGTTCGCGCGCGACGGGCAGGGTCATGGCGACCACGCCGCCCTTCGACGCCGCGTAGGCCGCCTGACCGATCTGGCCGTCGTAGGCCGCCACCGAAGCGGTGCTGACGATCACGCCACGCTCGCCCGCCGCATTCGGCGCTCCCTGGCTCATGACTTCGGATGCAAGGCGGATCATGTTGAAGGATCCCACCAGATTCACGGTAACCGTCTTGGCAAAAGTATCCAGCGAATGCGGGCCAGTCTTGCCCAGCACCTTCTCCGCAGTGGCGATTCCGGCGCAATTCACCAGCCCCTGCAGTCCGCCAAATGCCGCCACCGCCGCGTCGACGCAGGCCTTGGCGCTTGCCTCTTCGGCGACATTGGTGGTGACAAAGTGCGCATTGGGCCCCAGTTCCGCCGCCAGTGCCTTGCCGGCGGCCTCGTTGAGGTCGGCCAGCACCACTTTCGCTCCCTGTTCCACCAGCATCCGCCCGGTACCGGCGCCGAGACCCGAAGCACCGCCGGTGATGATGAAAACACTATCCTTGATCTGCATGACGACCCCTTGAAAGGATCAAGGCCTGCCGACCAAAATGGAGGCAGGCCCTGAAAATTGGTGCTGTTGGCCGGAATCGAACTGGCGACCTACTGATTACGAATCAGTTGCTCTACCAACTGAGCTACAACAGCGTCCTGAAAGGGTAGGAATTATAACTGCTGGTTCAGACCCATGGCAACGCGGCCCGCGCCTGCCGCCTCGCCGCGGATGCCCGTTCAGGCAAGCAATTCCTTCGGTAGTGGAAAATTGACGTTCTCGGCCACGCCGTCGAGCGTCTCGACGCTGCCGGCACCGAGTGCCCTTATCCGCTCGACCACGCCATTCACCAGTACCTCGGGCGCCGACGCGCCGGCCGTGACGCCGACCCGCGCATTGGGCCCGAGCCACGCGGCGTCGATCTGCTCCGCGCCATCGACCAGGTAGGCGGGAATGCCGCTGATTGCTGCCACCTCGCGCAAGCGGTTCGAATTCGAACTGTTCTTCGAGCCGACCACGATGACCACATCGACCTTGCCGGCCATGGCCTTGACCGCATCCTGCCGGTTCTGCGTGGCGTAGCAGATGTCGTCCTTGCGCGGGCCGATGATGTTCGGAAAGCGGGCCATCAGCGCGTGCACGATCACCCGTGCATCGTCGACCGACAAGGTGGTCTGCGTAACATAGGCCAGCGGCGCCGTTCCGCCGGCGCCGACTTCCAGCCGTGCCACATCGTCGACATTTTCCACCAGGTACATCTGGCCGGTCGCCTGACCCATGGTGCCTTCGCCCTCCGGGTGGCCTTTATGGCCGATCATCACGACTTCGTAACCCTGCTTGTGCAGGCGCGCAACTTCCAGATGCACCTTGGTCACCAGCGGACAGGTGGCATCGAACACCTTGAGGCCGCGCTGATCCGCCTCGATGCGCACCGACTGCGGCACGCCATGGGCGCTGAATATCACCGTGGCACCGTCCGGCACCTCGGCCAGTTCCTCGACGAACACCGCGCCCTTGGCCTTGAGGCCATCGACCACGTAGCGGTTGTGCACCACTTCGTGGCGTACGTAGATCGGCGCGCCGAACTTTTCCAGCGCACGCTCGACAATGGCAATCGCGCGCTCGACGCCGGCACAAAACCCACGGGGGTTGGCAAGAAGTATCTGCATCACATGATCCCCAGGATCTCGACTTCAAAACGGATGGCTTTTCCCGCCAGCGGATGGTTGAAGTCCACCAGCACTGCCTCGGCATCCAGTTCGCGGACCATGCCGGTGAACTTGTCTCCCGCCGGCGAGGAGAACTCGATCAAACCATGAAGTTCAGGTGTCGAACCCGTTGGCAGGTCGGCGACGCCGATGCGCTGGACAAGCTGCGGATTGTGCGCACCGAAGGCCTGGTCGGGATCGAGCAGGAAGACGTGGCGCTCGCCCGGGGCGATGCCGATAATGCAGCGTTCGAGCATCGGTGCCAGTTCCCCGGTACCGAGCTGCAGGGTGGCCGGGCCGGTGTCGAAGGTGCTTACCAGTTCGATGTCGTCGCTGTTGGCAACGCGGTAGTGCAAGGCAATGTAGCTGTCGGGCTGAACGGTTTCGCTCACGGATCTTCCTTGGGCTGGCGCCATTGATGCAGGAGCATCAGGGCGACGCCGACGGTGATGGCCGAATCGGCCACGTTGAAAGCAGGCCAATGATAGCCCGCCACGTGAAAATCGAGAAAATCGACCACCGCGTCAAAACGCAGGCGGTCGATCACATTGCCGATCGCGCCGCCCAGGATCAGGGACAGGGCAACCGGCAGCAGCCGTTCCTGGGCGTGGCGACGCAGCAGGCTCAGGAGCCAGGCCGAAATGCCCAGCGCGAGGATGACAAAGAACCACTTTTGCCAGCCGCCGGCACCAGCCAGAAAGCTGAAGGCCGCCCCGGAGTTGTGAACCAGGACGAGGTTGAAGAATGGCGTCACGCTCTGGCTTTCCATCAGGCGAAAGCTCCCCAGCACCCAGGCCTTGCTGGCCTGGTCGAGCAACACCACGAATGCCGCCAGAACCAGCCAGAACGTCAGCCTAGGCAATCCCGCGCGCCTCGCCGTTGCCAAACAGGTTGGACGTGCAGCGTCCGCACAGTTCGGGGTGCTCGGCATCCTGGCCGACATCCTCGCGCCAGTGCCAGCAGCGTGCGCACTTGGCATGGGCACTGGCGACGGCCTCGACGCCGACACCGCTCGCCGTCTCGCCGGCGCCGACTTTCTCCAGCGTCACCTTCGAGCAGATAAGAACGAACTTCAGGTCGTCGCCCAGCGAGGCGAGCAAATCGTAGCTTGCGGCGTCGGCGCGCAAATTCACTTCAGCCTGCAGCGAGGACCCGATCTTGCCGGCCGAGCGCAGTTCTTCGAGGGTTCTGGCGACGTCGCCGCGCACCGCGCGTATCGCCTGCCACCGTGCCACCAGCGCCGACTCTTCGGCCTGTTCCGGCAGCGAGTGCCAGGTGGCGAGCATCACGCTGTCGCCCTGTTTCAGCGTGGCCCAGATTTCCTCGGCGGTGAAGGACATCACCGGCGCCATCAGCCGCGTCACGCTCTGCAGTATGTGCCACAGCGCGCTTTGTGCCGAGCGGCGGGCACGTGAATTTTCCGCGGCCGTGTAGAGACGGTCCTTGAGAATGTCGAGGTAAAAGGCGCCAAGGTCTTCCGAACAGAAGTTCATCAGCGCCTGCACCACCTTGTGGAATTCGAAGCGTTCGTAGTCCGCGGTGCATTGCGTCTGCAGCCTTCGCGCGAGCGCTAGGGCATAGCGGTCCACTTCCAGCCATTCGGCGGGCGGCAGCATCTGTGTCGTTGCGTCGAAATCCGCCGTGTTGGCGAGCAGAAAGCGCAGCGTATTACGCAGGCGGCGATAGACCTCGACCACACGCGGCAGGATGGTCTTCTCGTCGATCGACAACTCGCCGGAATAGTCGGTGCTGGCCACCCAAAGGCGAAGGATCTCGGCGCCCAGGGTATCGGAGATCTTCTGCGGCGCGACAACGTTGCCCTTCGACTTGGACATCTTCATGCCCTTGCCGTCGACCACGAAGCCGTGGGTCAGCAGGGCCTTGTAGGGCGCGCGGCCGTCGATCGCGGCACCGGGCAGCAAGGACGAATGGAACCAGCCGCGATGCTGGTCCGAACCCTCGAGGTAGAGGTCGGCCGGGTAGGGCGACTCCGCCGCGTGCGAGCCGCGCAGCACCGTGCGATGCGTGGTGCCCGAATCGAACCAGACATCGAGCGTGTCGCGCATCTTGTCGTAGTTCGCCGCATCGGCGCCGAGCAGTTCGGCCGCGTCGAGTTTGAACCAGGCGTCGATGCCCTCCTGCTCGATGCGCTGCGCCACGGCTTCGAGCAGTTCCAGCGTGCGCGGATGCGGCTCGCCGCTTTCCTTGTGAAGGAAGAAGGGGATCGGCACGCCCCAGTTGCGCTGGCGCGAGACGCACCAATCGGGCCGGTTGGCGATCATCGCATGCAGCCGCGCCTTGCCCCAGTCGGGATAGAAGGTGGTTGCTTCGACGGCAGCCAGCGCCTTGTCACGCAGGCTGCCGCCCCCGTCGACCGGCATCCGGTTCATTCCCACGAACCACTGGGTAGTGGCGCGATAGATGATCGGCGTCTTGTGGCGCCAGCAGTGCATGTAGCTATGCACGATCTCGCTGCTGGCGAATAGGCTGCCGACCTCGGCCAGCTTCTCGATGATGGCCGCATTGGCCTTCCAGACGAACATGCCGCCGAAGAAGGGCAGGCTCGCGGCAAACACGCCATCGCCCTGTACCGGAGTCAGGATCTCGTCGTTGTGCATGCCGTGCTTGCGACACGACTCGAAGTCTTCCAGACCATAGGCCGGCGCGCTGTGCACGATGCCGGTACCGGTGTCGAGCGTGACGTAGTCGCCCAGATAGACGGGCGAGGCACGGTCGTAGAATGGATGGCGGAACTTCACCATGGAGAGCGCAGCGCCATGACAGGCGCCTAACACCTCGCCATCGAGGCCGAAGCGCTGCAGCGCTGCGCCGCGCAGTTCGGCGGCGAGGATGATGAAGCCACGCGTGGTCTTCACCAGTTCGTAGGTGAAATCGGGGTGCATGTTGAGCGCCTGGTTCGAGGGAATGGTCCAGGGCGTGGTGGTCCAGATCACCGTCCAGCAGTCGCCCTCTGGCAGCGCAGCGATGCCGAAGGCATGGGCGACGCGATCGCGATCGGCGGCATCGAGACGGAAACCGACATCAATCGCCGGCGACTTCTTGTCGGCGTACTCGACCTCGGCCTCGGCCAGTGCCGAACCGCAATCGAAGCACCAATTGACGGGCTTGAGGCCCTTGAACAGGTAGCCGGTTTTATACAAGTCGCCGACCGCACGAATCTCGTCGGCCTCGTTCCTGAAGGCCATGGTGAGATAGGGATTGCCCCAGTCGCCGAGCACGCCGAGGCGGATGAAATCCTTCTTCTGCCGTTCCACCTGCTCGGCGGCGAAGCTGCGGCAAAGTTCGCGCGCCTGGTCGGCCGGCAGATGCTTGCCGTGGGTCTTTTCGATCTGGTGTTCGATCGGCAGGCCATGGCAGTCCCAGCCCGGCACATAGGGTGCGTCGAAGCCGGCCAAAGGCTTGGCGCGGACGATGATGTCCTTGAGGATCTTGTTCACCGCATGGCCGATATGGATGTCGCCATTGGCATAGGGTGGGCCGTCATGCAGGACGAAGCGCGGACGCCCTTTGGCTGCGGCGCGGATCTTCTGGTAGAGCTTCTGCTCCTGCCACTGGGCGAGCCAGCCCGGCGCGCGCTTGGCGAGATCGCCGCGCATCGGGAAGGGCGTATCGGGCATGTTGAGGGTCTTGCGGTAATCAGCCATGGGTCTTGCTGCCATTTTTGAGCTCGAAATAAGCGCGCACGTCAGCAACGTCGCGGGCGATCTGCGCCTTGAGGGCGTCGAGGGACTCGAACTTCGCCTCGTTGCGCAGCTTGTGCAGGAATTTGACATCGACGTGGGCACCGTAGATGTCGCGGTCGAAATCCAGCAGATGGACTTCCAGCACCGGCTTCATTCCTTCTGCCACGGTGGGCCGCACGCCGATGTTGGCGGCGCCGGGCAGGGGCTGTGCATCAATGCCCGAGACCGTGACGGCAAACACGCCCGCGAGCGGCAGGCGCTTGCGCCGAACCTGGATGTTGGCCGTGGGAAAGCCGATGCTGCGGCCGAGCTTCTTGCCGTCCATGACGCGCCCGGCGATGACGAAGGCGCGCCCCAGCAGTTCCTCGGCGTGCTCGATGTTGCCGCTTGCCAGTGCCTCGCGCACGGCGGAACTGGAAACCCGGACGCCGCCGAAGTCGACCGTGCGCATGGCCTCGACCACGAAACGGTGCTCCTGCCCGGCACGTTGCAGCAGGGCGAAATCGCCGCCGCGCGCCTTGCCGAAGCGGAAGTCGTCGCCGATGATCAGGTGCCGCACCGAACGCCCGCGCACCAGGATTTTCTCGATGAACTGCTCCCCCGTCAGCGCCGCCAACTTGCGGACGAAGCGGCAGCCATGTACGCGATCGACGCCTGCCTCAGCCTGCAGTGCTTTTTTGTCGCGCTGGCGGGCCAGCCGCGCCGGCGCCTGCTCGGGAGCGAACAGCTCGCGCGGATGCGGCTCGAAGGTGAGCACCGTCGCCGGCAACGCGAGTTCGCGCGCCTTGGCCGTCAACTCGGCAAGTAGCGCGCGATGGCCGCGATGCACGCCATCGAAATTGCCGATGGTGAGTACCGTCGACGTCGTCGCCCGCTCGGGAACACCGCGAAAAACCAGCATGGGATTTAACGTGAATTGACTCGTTCGGAGCGACGGGTGATAGCCGAGCGAAGCGAGCAAATCGGTAGCCTCCCCGTGAGGGGAGGATGGGAGGGGAGGGCCTTCAATTCGCTTTTCGCGTGTTCCATCATCAGGTGTGCCGTGTCACTTCTGCGTAAAAGTGAGACTGCAAGGAAAGCAGGCGATTATATCAAGCTAAGCGCTCGCGACCGGAACCCGCAAACCATTGCTGCAGAGATTTCGGGCCGTGATCAATCCAGCCGAGCCAGCTTCGACTTGGCCAGCGGCGGGTTCTTGGCGAAGTAGCGGCGGATCCCTTTCAGTATGGCCTCGGCCATACGCTCCTGATAGGCCTCGTCGTTCAGCCGCGCCTCTTCCTCGGGATTGGAGATGAAGGCCGTTTCGATCAGGATCGAGGGAATGTCCGGCGCCTTGAGCACGGCGAAGCCGGCCTGCTCCACCTGGGCCTTGTGCAGGGTGTTGATGCGGCCGAGTTCACCCAGCACGTCCTTGCCCAGCTTGAGGCTGTCGTTGATGGTCGCTGTCTGTGACAGGTCGAGCAGGGTCCGCGCCAGATACGGGTCCTTGACCCCGAGGTTCACGCCGCCGACCAGGTCGGCCGCATTTTCCTTGTTCGCTAGCCAGCGCGCGGCCGAACTCGAGGCGCCGGTTTCGGACAGGGCGAAAACGCTGGACCCTCGCGCCGTGCTCTTGACGAAGGCATCGGCGTGCACCGAGACGAAGAGATCGGCCTGCACCCGGCGCGCCTTCTGCACGCGGCTCTGCAGCGGAATGAAATAGTCGCCGTCGCGCGTCAGCACCGAGCGCATGTTGGGCGTGGCGTCGATCTTCTCCTTCAGCCGCCGCGCCACCGACAGCGTCACGTTCTTCTCGTAGCTGCCGCCGCGCCCGATAGCGCCGGGATCTTCGCCGCCATGGCCGGGGTCGAGGACGATGGTCACCAGGCGCGCCACCTCGGGTTTTTGCGCCGGCTTCTCGGCTTCCTGCACGGCCGGCGGACTGCCCGACTTCTGATCCGACTTCAAGGGCGGTTCGCCGGATTTTTCCAGCAGCGCCATCAGGGGATCGACCGGTTCCAGCGGATACAGGTCGAGCACCAGGCGATGGCCATACTCGCCGACCGGTTGCAGCGAAAACACCTGGGGCTTGACCTCGCCCTTGAGTTCGATGACCAGGCGCACCACGCCTGGCTTGTTGCGTCCGGCACGGATCAGCTTGATGTAGGGGTCGGAGTCGAGAATCTTCGAGGGCAGCATCTGCAGCACCGAATTGAACTCGACGCCTTCGAGATCGACCACCAGCCGCTCCGGGTCTTTGACCAGCAAGTGGGAATAGCGGATCGGCTGATCGTGTTCCAGCGTCACCCGCGTGTAGTCGCGCGCCGGCCAGACCCGCACGGCGAGAATGCTGCTGATTGCCGTGGCACCGGCGCCGACTCTTGAGACCAGCAGCGTCAGGCTGGCGGCGGCAAACTTGAGGACTTCACGCCGGCGAGGCATGTCCGTCCCCTCGCGCTGGCCGCACTGAGGCAAGCGCTGCGGCCTTCGCCCGACACTCCGGCGATGACGCGCAACTCGATCTGCATATCGACGGGCGGCAGGTAAGGCGCGGCCTTGTCGGGCCATTCGACCAGACAAATCCCGTTTCCTGAAAAATATTCGTCGAGCCCCGCATCGAGATATTCTTCCGCCTGATTGAATCTATAAAAATCAAAGTGATAGAAGTGTAATCCAGAAATGGCATGAACTTCAAGCAGCGTGTAAGTCGGACTTTTCACCGGGCCCGTTTCGCCGGCGGCGCGCAACAGTCCGCGCACCAGCGTGGTCTTGCCCGCGCCAAGGTCGCCTTCGAGCCCGATCACCATGCCCGGCGCCAGATGGGCTGCCAGTGCTGCGCCCAGCGCGAGGGTGGCGGCCTCGTCGGGCAGGGCTAACGTAAGATGGTCGGCATGCATGAGATCGATAAGAATCCGGGGCTGAAGGACAACATACGACGCTGGGGCACAGACCTCGGCTTCGACGCCATCGGCTTTTCCGGGGTCGACGTCGCCGATGCCGAACAGAACCTCAACGCATGGCTCGCCGCCGGTTGCCATGGCGAAATGGATTATATGGCCGCGCATGTGACCGACAAGGGAAACAAGCGCGCGCTGCCGGCCGAACTGGTGCCCGGCACGCGCAGCATCATCACCGCCCGCATGAACTACCGTCCCGCCGCCGCCGACTCTGTCGAGATACTGGGCAACGGCGAACGCGCCTTCATTTCGCGCTACGCCGTCGGCCGCGATTATCACAAGTTGTTGCGCAGCCGCCTGCAGAAACTCGCCGAGCGCATCACCCGCGAGGTCGGCTGCTTCGCCTATCGCGTGTTCACCGACTCGGCGCCGGTCATGGAGGTCGGCCTGGCGCGGAACAGCGGACTTGGCTGGCGCGGCAAGCACACGCTGCTGCTCGATCGCAAGGCGGGTTCCTGGTTTTTCCTCGGCGAAATCCATACCGACCTGAAGCTCACAACGGACACGCCGGTCACCGATCACTGCGGCACCTGTACCGCCTGCCTCGCCGCCTGCCCGACCCAAGCCATCGTCGCACCCTACCGGCTCGATGCGCGCCTGTGCATTTCCTACCTCACGATCGAGCACAAGAGCAGCATCCCCGAGGCGCTGCGACCACTGCTGGGTAACCGCATCTACGGCTGCGACGATTGCCAGCTGGCCTGTCCGTGGAACCGTTTTGCACCGCTGACACGCGAGAGCGATTTCGCGCCGCGCCACGGGCTCGATCAGGCCACGCTGGTCGAGCTGTTCGCCTGGGACGAAACGGAGTTCGACCAGCGTCTGGCCGGTTCGCCGATCCGCCGCATCGGCCATGAACGTTGGCTACGCAATATCGCGCTGGCGCTGGGCAATGCCCCCACCAGCGATGAAGTCCTTGGCGCGCTCCGCTCGCGCGCCCAGCATCCGTCAAAGCTGGTGCGCGAACACGTGGCCTGGGCGCTGGAACGGCACGCCGCGGCTACGCCCCGCACAAGCGACGCCGCGTCGTCCTAGCCGCGCGCCACCGGACGGGCCGGATCGGCGCACCATTCGCTCCACGAGCCGGGATACAGCTTCGAACCGGATAGGCCGGCCAGTTCCATCGCCAGCAGATTGTGGCAGGCAGTCACGCCGGAACCGCACTGCTGCACCACCTGCGCCGCGGGCCGGTGGCCGAGCAGTGCGCCAAATTCAGCGCGCAGTTCCGCCACCGGCTTGAAGAAACAGCCATCGTCATCGAGATTGTCGAAATAAAAGCGATTCACTGCGCCGGGAATGTGGCCGCCCACCGGGTCGAGCGTCTCGTTCTCGCCACGGATACGCTCCGGGCTGCGCGCATCGAGTAGAAGCATACGCTCCGACCCGAGATCTGCCAGCACCCGGCCGGCGTCGACCGCCAGCTCCTGGGGACGAGGAATGAATTGGCGAGGCACCACGACCGGAACTTGCTCTTCCAAGGGTCGCTTGCTGCGCTTCCAAGCCGCCAGCCCGCCGTCGAGCACCGCCACCCGCTCATGCCCCAGCCAGCGCAGCAGCCACCACAGGCGCGCGGCAAAAATGCCGCCTTCATTGTCATAGGCCACTACCTGCGTCGCTGCGTCAACGCCGCAATCCGACATGAGCCGGGCAAAGTCGGCGACACCGGGCAGCGGATGGCGGCCGTTGCTGCCATTCGTCGCGCCCGACAGATCTTCGTCGAGGTGGAGAAACAGCGCACCCGGAATATGGCCGCGGGCATAGGCCTGCCGGCCGTATTCCGTGTTCTTCAGGTCATGCCGGCAATCGAACACCCGCCATTCGGGTTGCGCGGCAAGTTCCTCGACCGTGACCAGCAGACGGGCCGCCGCGCTGCTCATGCGCCGACTTCAGCCAGCCAGCCGCGGGCCTCGGGCTCGTTGTCGAATACGGTCACATCGGCATTGACAAAGAGTTGCGACAACCATGCGCTCCAGGCCACCCACTGGCTATCGGTGACCACCGCGATGCGCTTGAAGTCGCCGGCATGTAGTTTGGAAAAGCGGATCTCCTCCCAGGCCACATCAAGGGTGAAGTCGGCCATTTCGCGCAGATCCACGAGCAAATTCACCGGCCCGGAAAACTTGATCTCATAGAGAACAAGCTCCTCCAATTCCTTGAAATCGGCCAGCGTGAATTCGCCGAACACGGCGAACTCGACGAGATGGTCCTGATGTTGTGTCGTGATCATGATCATGCGTCCTTCCTGAAGAGCCGCGCCGAGGGCGGCATGCACCGCCTCGAAGGGCAGCGAGCGAATGTGAGCCTGAGGCTCAACCTTACTCCTTGACTGGGAGAATAATCAGCGCGAACTGAAAAGACAATGGGAAGCCTGCGGCATTCTCGCCGCGCACACAACAAGTGCAGCGAGCCGAAGCATCCCGCCAGGGAATACCGTCTCCGCTTTGCGCGGGGACATATCCCACCAGGGGATACCGTCCGCACCTTCGGCGCGGACAAAAAAGCGAAGGGCCCGCAAGCGGGCCCCTTCTGGTGAACAACAGCTGTATCGGCTAGTGTTTACTTCTTGGCCTTCTTGCCGGAAACAGCCAGCTTGAAACCGGCACCGGCGCTGAATTTCGGCACTGTCGTCGCGGGGATCTTGAGCGCCGCGCCGGTCTTCGGATTCTTGCCGGTGCGTGCCGCGCGCTTCGCCGACTTGAAGGTACCGAAACCAACCAGGGTCACGCTATCCCCCTTCGATACAGCCTTGACTATCGCAGCCATGGCCCCGTCAAGCGCCTTGCCGGCAGCCGCCTTGCTGATGTCAGCTCCCTTGGCGGCAATTTCAATCAGTTCTGCTTTATTCATGCTGAGAAATCCTCCAAATATTTGCGGGCATCCCACCCGAAGAAATATTCTAAACCTGATACTGCGCGCTTATGCAAGCAATTTATGCCGATTGCGCCTGGTGTGTTGCGATGATGCCGCCACCCAGACACACTCGTGATTCGTAGATCACCAGTGACTGCCCCGGCGTCACCGCCCATTGCGGCGCAGCAAAAACAACTTCGCATTCCTCAGCGGAGATGCGCTCGATCTGGCAGGCCGCGTCCGGCTGGCGGTAGCGCGTCTTTGCCGCGTAAACCCAGTGTGTGTGCGGCGCATCACCGGCAACCCACGACAGATCCCTCGCCACCAGACTTGCCGAGAGCAGGGCAGGATGCTCATGGCCTTGCACCACCCACAGGATGTTGTTCTCCATGTCCTTGCCGGTAACAAACCAGGGCTCCTCCGGCGCGCCCCTGACGCCGCCTATTCCCAGTCCTTCCCTCTGGCCGAGCGTGTAGTACATCAGGCCCTGATGGCTGCCGACGACGCGATCCGTGCCCAGCACGCGTATTTCTCCGGGTTGCTTCGGCAGGTAGCGCGCCAGAAATTCGCGGAAGGGGCGCTCGCCGATGAAGCAGATGCCGGTCGAGTCCTTGCGCGCATGGTTCGGCAGCCCGGCTTCCGCGGCGATGCGCCGCACATCGCGCTTGTAGAGATGGCCGACAGGAAACAGCGTCTTCGACAATTGCACCTGGTTGAGCCGGTGCAGGAAATAGCTCTGGTCCTTCGTGCCGTCTTCGGCCTTGAGCAACTGCCATTTGCCGAGAAACTCGCGCACCTGGGCATAGTGCCCGGTCGCGATCCGGTCGGCGCCGAGCGCCATGGCATGATCGAGGAAGGCCTTGAACTTGATCTCGGAATTGCACAGCACGTCGGGATTCGGCGTACGGCCGGCCTGGTATTCGCGCAGGAAATCGGCAAACACCCGCTCCCGGTACTCGACAGAGAAATTGACGGCCTCGAAATCGATGCCGATTACATCGGCAGCCGCTGCGGCGGCGACCAGGTCCTGGTTCGCCGAACAGTATTCGTCGGTATCGTCGCCTTCCCAGTTCTTCATGAACAGGCCGACGACCTCATAACCTTCGCGCTTGAGCAGCAGCGCCGCTACCGAAGAATCGACGCCTCCGGACAGGCCGACAATGATTTTTCCCTTGGACATGGTTCAGCCGTAGTGCCTGATCAATTCGAGCGGATAGCGGCGGCCGGCAAGGCAGTCGGCGACGCACTGCCACACCAGCGGGCTGCGATGACGGTCCGCCGTGGCGCCAATCTCGTCGGGCGTCATCCAGACCGTACGCAGGATGCCGGCATCGAGTACACGTCCGGATTCATGCGTACCCAGATCGCCGGCAAAGGCAAAGCGCAAATAGGTGATGTCGGCCTTGGGCCGGGGCCATTGATAGACGCCGACCAGGGCCGTCGGCGTGAAACTCCAGGCGGTCTCTTCGAGTGCCTCGCGGGCACAGGCCGCTACCAGCGACTCGCCTTCGTCGAGGTGGCCGGCCGGCTGGTTGAAGCGCCGACCGTCCTCGGTTTCCTCCTCGACCAGCAGGAAACGGCCCTCGCGCTCGATCAGCGCGGCGACGGTGACATTGGGCTTCCAGACACGATTCATCCGCGCATTTTAGCGCCCCTGTTAAAATCGCCGCTTCAATCAACGCAATGCTGGAGACCCCCCATGTCCATGGCCGACCGTGACGGCTTCATCTGGTACGACGGCAAGCTCGTGCCTTGGCGCGATGCCACCACCCACGTGCTGACGCATTCGCTGCACTACGGCCTCGCCGTGTTCGAAGGCGTGCGCGCCTACAAGACCGTTTCCGGCACCGCGATTTTCCGTCTCAAGGAACACACCGACCGCCTGTTCAATTCGGCGCACATCTACCGTATGCCGATGCCTTACGACAAGACCACGCTGATGGAGGCACACAAGGAAGTCGTGCGCGCCAACAAGCTCGAGTCCTGCTACCTGCGGCCGATTGCCTTCTACGGTTCGGAAAAGATGGGCGTCAGCCCGCGCGGCGCGGCGACTCATGTCTCGATCGCAGCCTGGCCCTGGGGTGCCTACCTCGGCGAGGAAGGCATGGAAAAGGGTATCCGCGTCAAGACTTCCAGCTATTCGCGGCACCACGTCAACGTCAACATGGCGCGCGCCAAATTTGCCGGCACCTATGCCAACTCGATCTTGGCCAACATGGAAGCCACCGAGGACGGTTATGACGAGGCCCTGCTGCTCGACGTGGACGGCTTCGTCGCCGAAGGCGCCGGCGAGAACCTGTTCGTGGTCAAGGATGGCGTCATCTACGAACCCGAGATCGCTTCCGCCTTGATGGGCATCACGCGCAACACGGTCATCACGCTGGCAGCCGAACTCGGCTACAAGGTGATCGCCAAGCGTCTCACGCGCGACGACATCTACATCGCCGACGAGGCCTTTTTCACCGGCACGGCGGCGGAAGTCACGCCGATCCGCGAGCTCGACAATCGCAGCATCGGCGCCGGCAGCCGCGGCCCGATCACGCAGAAGATCCAGAGCCTGTTCTTCGATGTGGTGAACGGCAAAGTGCCGGCCCACGCCGACTGGCTCAGTTTTGTCTAATCACGTTTGAGGCCCACCATGTCCATTCTCGACGAATCCCAGCGCCAGGTTGCCGTTACCGCCCACGATCTGCCGCTGGCCTGTCCGCGTCCCGGCGCCCCCCTGTGGGCCCGCCATCCGCGCGTCTTCATCGACCTGCTGAAGAGCCCCGCTGGCGAAGCGGCTTGCCCCTATTGCGGCACGATGTATCGCTTCACCGGCGAGCGCCCCAAGGGTCATCACTAAGTTTCTGCGCAAGATCTAGCATTTACCAGGCAATGAAGATCCTTGTCGTCGCTCCGTCCTGGATCGGCGACACGATCCTTGCCCAGCCGCTGCTGGCACTGCTCAAGCGCAACAATCCGGCGACCCGCATCGAGGTGCTGGCCGCTGACTGGTCGGCGCCGCTCCTGGCGCGCATGGCCGAGGTCGATGCGGTCATAGTCAATCCTTTCCGCCACGGCGAATTCAGTTTCGGCGCCCGCCGCGCCCTGGGCCGCCGTCTCGCGCGCACCGACTATGCGGCCGCTTACGTGCTGCCGAACTCATGGAAGTCGGCCCTGGTCCCCTTCTTCGCCGGCATTCCCCGGCGCATCGGTTACCAGGGCGAGAGCCGTTATCTGCTGCTGAACGAGCGCCACCGGCTCGACACCGCCCGCCATCCGCAACTGATGCAGCGTTACGCTGCGCTGGCCGGACCGTTACCCGCCGTCCTGCCAGCACCGCATCTGAGTTCGACCATGGAACAGCAGCAGTCCGCGCGCCGCGCATTGAATCTGCCGCTCGATGCCGCACCGATGATTTTCTGTCCCGGCGCCGAATATGGTCCCGCCAAACGCTGGCCGGCACAGCACTTTGCCGCGCTGGCGCGGCTCGTCGCGACGCCCCGGAATCCGGTCTGGCTGATCGGTTCCGACAAGGACACCGCCGTCGGCGACGAAATCGCCGCGACGGCAGGCGGCGCTGCGCTCAATCTGTGCGGGCGCAGCACTCTGGAACAGGCCATCGACCTGATCGCCGGCGCGAGCCATGTGGTCAGCAACGACTCCGGCCTGATGCATGTCGCCGCGGCGCTGGAGCGCCCGCTGGTGGCGCTCTACGGTTCGTCTTCGCCGAACTACACGCCGCCGCTTTCGCCGCAGGCGAAGATCGTTTCACGAGACCTTTCCTGCAGTCCCTGTTTCAAGCGCGAATGTCCGCTCGGACATTTCGACTGCATGAACGGAATATTGCCACCGCAGGTGGCGGAATTGATGCGAAAGCAATCCTGACCGTGCCCAGCCAGAAAATATTCGCCAGCCCGCAGGACGTGGAAGCGGCCTTTTACGAAGCGCTCGAACGCGGGGATATCGATTCCATGATGGCCGTCTGGGCCGAAGACGAGGAAGTCGTCTGCGTGCATCCGGGCGGGCCGCGACTGGTCGGTTACGCGATGATCCGCGAAGCCTGGCAGCGCATCTTCGCCCACGGCAAAAAGCTGCAGGTGCGACTGTCGCAGCAGAATACGGTGACCACCCCCTTTGCCGTGGTCAGCACCCTGCTGGAGCACATCGCCAGCCTTGAAGACGGCAACCTCAGTGCGCCGGTAGCGGCCACCAACATCTATGTGCGCGGCCCCCTGGGCTGGCGCATGGTCGCGCATCACGCCTCGCCGGTGCCGCCCAACAGTGTTGGCGAGGAACCGCGAATCCTGCATTGACCTAAGGTGAATAAGGCCCTGGCTGAGCCGGAATACCGTGCGCCAAACTGGCTGCCCGGCGGCCACGCGCAGACCATCTGGCCGCTGCTGATCAAGGGACCGCTACCGCCCTACCGGCGCGAACGCTGGACCACGCCCGATGACGATTTCATCGACCTCGACTGGATCGCCGGCGAAGCCGGTGCGCCTTGCGTGGTGCTGTTCCATGGACTCGAAGGCAGTTCAAGCAGCCATTACGCGCGACGCCTCATGCATGCGGTGAAGCAACGCGGCTGGCATGGCGTCGTAGTACATTTCCGCGGCTGCTCGGGCGAACCCAACCGCCTGCCGCGCGCCTACCATTCGGGCGACTCGGCGGAGATCGACTGGATCCTTCGCCGCCTGCATACACGCTGCTATCCGGCGCTGTTCGTTGCCGGGGTCTCGCTCGGCGGCAATGCCTTGCTCAAGTGGCTGGCCGAACAAGGCCATGCGTCATCCCGTGTCATCAACGCTGCAGCGGCCGTGAGTGCGCCGCTGGATCTGGCGGCGGCCAACGTCGCCTTGTCGTCCGGCTTCAATCTAATCTATGCGCGGCATTTCCTGCGCACGCTGATCCCGGCAGCCCGCGCCAAGGACCGCCTCTTCCCCGGTCGCATCGACCTGAGTCGTGCCCTGCTGGCGCGCAACTTGGGCGAATTCGACGATGCCGTCACAGCGCCCCTGCATGGCTTTCTCGGTGTCGATGACTACTACGCAAGAAGCAGCGCCGGACCTCTGCTGGCAACGATAGAAACACCCACCTTGCTCCTGCATGCGGCCAACGACCCCTTTCTGCCGGCAGCGGTATTGCCGCATCGCGGGCGCCTGCCCGCCTCTGTCACGCTGGAGGTCCATCGCCATGGCGGCCATGTCGGCTTCGTGCACGGCAGTTTCCCCGGCCGCGTCGACTGGCTGCCGCAACGCCTGCTGGCGCACTTCGCCGCTCATCTGCCACCCTCGCTTTCGGACTTGGCCCGCGTGAGATAATTCCTGCCCTCGCACAGCAGGCGCACGTCATGCAGATTCCGGCACCCGAAATATTCAAGGCTTATGACATTCGCGGCATCGTTCACACCAGCCTGACCGCGGACACGGTGCGCCAGATCGGCATGGCGCTCGGCAGCGAAGCCGTGGCGCGCGGCGTCAAGGCCATTGTCATCGGGCGCGACGGCCGTCTTTCCGGTCCGGCACTCGCCGGGGCCTTGGCTGAAGGCATCACGTCGACCGGTGTGGACGTCATCGACATCGGCCAGGTGCCGACACCAATGACATACTTCGCCGCCCACGAACTGGGCACCGGAAGCTGCGTCTCGGTCACCGGCAGCCACAATCCGCCCGGGTACAACGGGCTGAAAATGGTGCTGGCCGGGCAGACGCTCTACGGCGCGCTGATCCAGGACCTGCGGCGCCGTATAGCCAGCGCCGACTTTTGCGCGGGCCACGGCAAGGTGCGCCACGCCAGCGTGCACCAAGCCTACATCGACCGCATCGTCGGCGACGTCCAGCTGTCGCGGCCAATGAAAATCGTCATCGATTGCGGCAACGGCGTCGCCGGCAGCGTCGCGCCGGACCTGTTCCGTCGCATGGGCTGCGGCGTGACGGAACTTTTTTGCGAAGTCGATGGCAACTTCCCCAATCACCATCCCGATCCTTCCAAGCCGGAAAACCTCGTCGACCTGCAGCGCGCCTTGCGCGAAACGGGTGCCGAACTCGGGCTGGCCTTCGACGGCGACGGCGACCGCCTCGGCGTCGTCACCAGGGACGGCGAGATCATCTATCCCGACCGCCAGTTGTTGTTGTTCGCCGCCGACGTGCTGACGCGGTATCCCGGCGCCGAGATCATCTACGACGTGAAGTGCTCGCGCTGGGTCGCCGAATCGATCCGTTTTCAGGGCGGCAAGACCCTGATGTGGAACACCGGCCACGCCCTGATCAAGACCTAGCTAAAGGAAACAGGCGCGCCGCTGGCCGGCGAGATGAGCGGCCATATGTTCTTCAAGGAACGCTGGTACGGTTTCGACGACGCGCTCTATACCGGTGCCCGGCTGCTGGAAATCGTCTCGCGCTGGACCGATTCCAACTGGCCGCTGCAGAACCTGCCCAAGGCCATTTCGACGCCGGAGCTCAACATCCAGATGCAGGAAGGCGAACCGCGTGCGCTGGTGTCCAAGCTGCGCCAAGGCGGCAAGAAACTGCTGCCCGGTGCGCGCGAGCTCATTACCATCGACGGCGTGCGTGCCGAGTATGCCGATGGCTTCGGCCTGGCACGCCCCTCGAATACGACCCCGGTGGTGGTGCTGCGCTTCGAGGCCGATACGCAGGCGGCATTGGCTCGCATCCAGGACGAGTTCCGCGCCGCATTGCGCGCGGTCTGGCCAGGCATCTCCATCGAATTCTGCTCGCGTCGGGCACTTCGCCCGACGGGTTTCAGGCGCGCTGCTCGACCCAGTCCCGCACGGAAGCCAGCGCCGCGGGCAGAGCTGCCGGGTTGGTACCGCCGGCCTGCGCCATGTCGGGCCGGCCGCCGCCCTTGCCGCCTACCTGCTGCGCGACGAAGTTGACCAACTCGCCGGCTTTCAGCTTGCCCGTCAGATCGGCAGTGACGCCGGCGATCAGAGTGACCTTGCCCTCGCTGCTGCTGGCCAGCTCGATCGCGGCGCTTTTCAGCTTGTCCTTAAGCTTGTCCAGCGTCTCGCGCAGTGCCGTGGCGTCGGCGTCCGCCAGGTTGGCAGCGAGTACCTTGATCCGCTTGACGTCGACCGCCTGATTGATCAGATCGTCGCCCTGGGCCGAGGCCAGTTTGCCCTTGAGCCCGGCAAGTTCGCGCTCTAGGCGGCGCACCTGGTCGAGCAGCGCATTGAGCCGGCCCGGTACTTCGCTGCGGACCACCTTCAGTGTTCCGGCGACGCCACCCAGCGTGGTCTCCATGTTCTGCACATATGCCAGCGCATTGTCGCCCGCCAGTGCTTCGACGCGCCGCACGCCGGCCGCGACTCCGCCCTCGGCGACAATGGTGAAGAAGCCGATGTCCCCGGTGCGCGCGACGTGGGTGCCGCCGCAAAGTTCGCAGGAGGAGCCGATGTCGAGCACGCGCACTTCATCGCCATACTTTTCGCCAAACAGCATCATGGCGCCGGTTTTCTGCGCATCTTCAATCTTCATGACACGAGCCTGGACGGGGACATTGGCCAGGATCTCGGCATTGACCAGTCTTTCCACGCGGCGAATCTCATCATTGCTCATCGGTCCGGTGTGGGCGAAGTCGAAGCGCGCCTTGTCGGGATCGACCTGCGAACCCTTCTGTTGCACATGGGGTCCGAGCACTTCGCGCAGCGCCTTGTGCATCAGGTGCGTGGCCGAATGGTGGCGCACGGTGCGCGCGCGCGCCAGCGTGTCGACTTTCGCCGTCACGCCATTACCGACTTTCAGGGTACCGGTACGCACCACGCCGTGGTGGCCGAAGACGCTGGCCTGGATCTTCTGCGTGTCTTCCACGGCAAAGATGCCGTGCGTCGAGCGCAGTTCGCCGACGTCGCCGACCTGTCCGCCGGATTCGGCATAGAAGGGCGTATCGTCGAGCACCACCACACCGACCTCGCCCTCGACCAGTTCATTGACTGGCGTGCCATCCTTGTAGAGGGCGAGGATATTGCCGCGCGCTTCGAGCGATTCGTAGCCGTGGAAGGTCGTCGGCGGGCCGGCGTATTCGAGGTTCGCCGCCATCTTGAACTTGCCGGCGGCGCGCGCCTGCTCCTTCTGCCGACGCATCGCGGCATCGAAGGCGGCGCTATCCACGCCGATCTGCCGCTCGCGGCAGATGTCTGCGGTGAGATCCAACGGAAAGCCGTAGGTGTCATGCAGTTTGAAAGCCGTCTCGCCGTTGAAAACGCCGATGCCGACTTTGTCCATCGCTTCCAGTTCGGCTTCGAGTATCGCCATGCCATGCTCGATTGTTGCGAAGAAGCGGTCCTCCTCCTGCTTGAGCACCTCCATCACGCGCGTTTTGCCGCTGACAAGTTCCGGGAAGGCTGCGCCCATCTCGGCCACCAGGTCGGGCACCATCTTGTGGAAAAACGCACTGCGCGCGCCCAGTTTCCAGCCGTGGCGTATGGCGCGGCGGATGATGCGGCGCAGGACATAGCCGCGCCCTTCGTTGCCCGGAATCACGCCGTCGGCGATGAGGAAGGAGCAGGCACGGATGTGATCGGCCAGCACGCGAAGCGAGGGGCTGTCCATATCCGCGTCCGAGGATTCCCTCGCGGCAGCGGCGATCAACGCCTGGAACAACTCAAGTTCATAGTTGGCATGGCCGCCCTGCAGCACTGCGGAGACACGCTCCAGGCCCATGCCGGTATCTACCGAGGGCTTGGGCAGCGGATGCATGACGCCGGCCTCGTCGCGATTGAACTGCATGAAGACGTTGTTCCAGATTTCGATGTAGCGGTCGCCGTCCTGGTCCTCGCTGCCCGGCGGGCCGCCCCAGATATGCTCGCCGTGGTCGTAGAAGATTTCGGTGCAGGGGCCGCAGGGGCCGGTCTCGCCCATCATCCAGAAGTTGTCCGAGGCATAGCGCGCACCCTTGTTGTCGCCGATGCGTATCACGCGCTCGGGCGGCACGCCGATCTCCTGGGTCCAGATGTCGAAGGCCTCGTCGTCCTCGGCGTACACCGTGACCCAGAGTTTCTCCGCCGGCAGCTTGAAGACATCGACCAGCAGTTCCCAAGCGTACTTGATGGCGTCGCGCTTGAAATAGTCGCCGAAGCTGAAGTTGCCAAGCATCTCGAAGAAGGTGTGGTGGCGTGCCGTGTAGCCGACGTTTTCCAGGTCGTTGTGCTTGCCGCCGGCGCGCACGCATTTCTGCGAACTCGCGGCGCGGTTGTAGCTGCGCTTGTCGAAGCCCAGGAAGACGTCCTTGAACTGGTTCATCCCGGCATTGGTGAACAGCAGGGTCGGATCCTCGTGCGGCACCAATGAACTGGAGGCCACGATCTGGTGGCCTTTCGAGGCGAAGAAGTCGAGGAAAGCCTGGCGGATTTCGGAGCTTTTCATGGCGGGGCGCAGCCTCTGATGCAAAGCGTGAATTTTACGCGATCACGGACATATCCCGCCAGAGCATATCGCCCGCCGCGGAAGGGCGTGGACGTAAAAAAAGCCCGCAAAAGGCGGGCTTCCGCGTACCGGCATCAGGCTACTTTTTCCTGGCCGGTGCGTCCTTCTTGCCATCGTGATTGAGATCGTGCTGTTTGTCGTGCTTCTCGTGCATGATCTTTTCGCTCTGCTTGTTCTGCGCCTGCTTCAGCTTCTCGCGTTCCTTCGGTGTCACCTTGCCGTCGGCCTTGGCCTTGGCTTCCTTCTTTTCCACCTGCGCCTGGCCCTTGTCCAGTCTGGCCGCTTCCTTGCCGGTCAACTGGCCCGATGCGACGCCCTGATCGATGCGCTGTTGCTGGTTGGCCTGACGCTGGTCGACACCGGGGGTTGCCGCCGGATTCTTCGCCGGCACTGGCGCTGTTTGCGCCAGAACGGGCAAGGCAAAAGCGGCAAGGACAGCGACCAGCAAACTGGATGTGCGTTTCATGTGTTGCTCCTGTTAATTGATATGGGACAGCCCCATGCGCACAATAACGCGAGGGACCATCCAGCGCTGACATACGAAATGTAAGCAGCCGTAAGCAACATTTACATTTCCGCTGAAGCCCAGAGATCCGGCCGGTCCGTAAATACGGCGCTGACACCCATGGCGAACAGCCGATCGGCGTCTTCACGGCGATTGACGGTATAACAGGCGAGCGGAAACCCTGAATCGCGCACTGCCTGCAGCGCCTCGCCGGTCAGCGCGCGTGCCGACGAATGCAAGGCGCGCGCGCCCGTTTCCATGATGCGCTCGCGCCAATCGGCCGGGATCGCATCGAACAGCATGGCGCGCGGCAGTTGCACGGCTTCATCGGCGGCGGCGCGCAGGGCGATGGACGAAAACGACGACAGCAGCAGTTTGCCGGTCGCCGCCGCCGCGTGGCGGGCGACCGCCTGTCCGGTCTCTGTCTCCTGCCCGACCGCTGGCTTGATTTCGACGTTGGCCCACAAACCGAGCGCGGCGCACTCACGCAAGGCCTCATCAAGAGTCGGCACGGGCTCCACGGCAAAGGCAGGGTGGTGTCGGTAGCCGGCATCGAGCCGGGCGAGCAGGCCAGAGTTCATCTCGGCGACCCGGCCGCGGCCCGTCGTTGTGCGCTCCAGCGTTTCGTCGTGCATCAGGACCGGCACCCCATCGGCGGCGAGCATGACGTCGAACTCGACCCCGCAACAGCCGAGGCGCGCCGCAAGGCGCAGACCAGCAAGGGTATTTTCCGGCGCCAATGCGCCGCCGCAGCGATGCGCAATGATGCGCGGATAGATCACGGCTTGCGAACCGGCGCCGCCTGGGCCGGCGAAGCTGCGGGTGCAATGGCCGCATTGACCCGGCGCGCCGTGTTATCCAGCGCCTCCTTCGCGGGGCGATCAGTGGTCCAAACAAAAGCGACTTCTTCACCCAGAAACTCATGAAGATGGTCGCGAACCGGCCCGTGCTTGGCCCGCGTGCCACCCTTGCGCGCCACCGAAAGGCGCTTTTCAGCGGCGTCAAGCAAGTTCTGCGGAAGCCCCGAGTCGCGCAGTCCCTTCAACGCCGCCGGAGTCATCGGCAGGTAACTGGTAGCCCGAACCCACTCGGCCTGTACCTCGGGACGCAACATGAAGGCGACGAAACGGGCCGCCAGTTTGTACTCCTCCTTCTTGTGCCCGGCCAGCACCCACAAGCCGGCGCCATCTGGCAAGACATCGGCCGGCTTGGCCTCATAGACATCGTCATAGTGCGGCAAGGCTGCAATGCCGACATCGATACCGGCGCGCTTGGCGTCGGCATACAACGATGATTCACCGGTAAGCATGGCGCATTCGCCGCTGAGAAAGCGTCGATTACCTTCACGACCGGGCCCGGAATATTGAAAGTAGCGGCTCTTCTGCCAACTCGCCAGCAGCGCGAGATGCTTGACGTTGACCATGCCATTGACCTGCACCTGATCCGCCTTGCCCGCCTTGGCAACCACTGCCTCGCCTGCCTGCGACGACACGTTCTCGGAATGAATCCAGGCGAAGCGCGCCGTGGTCAGCGGACACTTGCCGCCGCTCTCGTAGATCTTGCCCGCCACCTTCTGCAATTCCCACCAGGTTTTTACCGGCAAGTCCGGGTCAAGCCCGGCCTTGCGCAAGGCGGCACGGTTGGTGAACAGGACCGGAAGGGAAAGGGCCATCGGCAATGCCTGGATACGCCCGCTGGCATCATCGACGGCATCGGCAATCTGAGGATAGAACCCAGCGGCATCCAACTTCTGTCCGGCATCGCGCATGACCTCGTGCAAGGCAAGAAAGCGCGGCCGGGTAGCGAAAAACTCCATGCTGTCGTCGGGATCGAGCAGGGCCAGCTGCGGCACTACGTGCTTGTTTTCCAGACCTCGCAAGTCCTGCAGGAGCACCCTGCCCTTGCCCTTCTGCTCGTCGTTGAAGCGCAAGGCCAGCGTCGCCAGTGTGTCCAGCGCCTTGCCTTCAAGATCATGGCGCAGGCTGATGTCCTGGGCCAGGACCGGAATTCCCACACTGCATGCCAGCAAAGCCAACAAGATCTTCTTCATGCGTCCACCTCTCAACCATCCGAAGGGGGGAAGTTTATATGGGATCGGCTTCGCTCTAGAAGCACAACCAGCAAGCAGCCATTTTGATAGAACCCAAACAATTGGCCATCCATCAGCCCGGACCGAAAACCCGGCAATTGACCGGATGATGAAATCCCCGGCACCTTCGTGGTCAATTTAACCAAATGAACAATGGCCGCCCCGGCCAAGCGATGGATGGCTGCGACCGGACAATCCTTTGTTTTGTCATTTTTGCTGCACACGCAACTATTGCCAACTCACCTGTTGATTGCCGTTTCGATCAAATTGTACGGTGCATGCAGATACCAAATATTGCACAGCACAAACCCTGTGTGGCGCAGAGCTTGCTTTAAGTACCCGCAACCAGCATGCGCTCGGGGAGTTTAAAGAACACCTGCGATCGGTTGCTCGGGCAAGAGGTTCTTGTCGGCGTGAAAACAAATCATTCGGCAATCATCAAGTTTGGAATTGATCTAAGTCAATAGGCTGAATGCAGTATCCAGTATACATTGTCGCGGCGTTCGTCAATAGCCGCTTCCAGGCAACGCACGGCAGAACCGGGGCCGAAAATTACAAGTGATATCCCGGAAGAGGAGATGTGGTTCAGATGAAAGCTTTTCCGACACTGGCTTTGTGCCTGGCGCTTGCCGGCTGCAACGTGGCGGCCAATCTCGATGCCGTTGCGACGGTGAAGAAGGCCACCATATTGCGTTCCGACCAGTTTCAATCCGTCGCCAGCAACGGCAAGCTCCTGGTCGGCGTCGGCAGCAACGGTGTCGTCGTAAGCTCGGACAACGAAGGCGCGACATGGAAGCGTACCGTGCTGCCGGGAGTCAGCTCCCTGATCGGCCTTGCCGTGTGCCCCGACGGCTCATGGGCGGCGCTGGACTTCTACCGCAAAGTCTGGATCGCCGATCCGGCGGCAACTAAATGGGATGTCAGGGAACTGACTACCAAGGCCAATCCGCTGGCCATCACCTGCGACTCCAAGGGGCAATACTGGGTGGTCGGCAGCCGAACGACATTGATGTCCAGCGTCGACAAGGGGGCGAACTGGAAATCGCAGGACTTCGGCGAAGACGCCATCCTGATGTCGATCCAGTTCCTCAATGCCGAGAATGCCATCATTACCGGTGAATTCGGCATCCTGTTGACGACGAAGGATGGCGGTAGCAGCTGGCAGCAGGGCAAGAAGATCCCGAACGACTTTTTTCCGCATGCGGCCTTGTTTACGGATACCCGCACCGGATGGGTCTCGGGTCTGGCGGGAGTCATCCTGCACACCACTGACGGAGGCAACAACTGGGTCAAGCAGCCCGGTGGCGTGGGGGCGCCGATGTATTCCCTGGTGCAACACAAGGGCGAAATGTATGCCATGGGCATCAATGGCCTCGTGCTCAAACTGACGGCAGGGGAATGGACTCTGATCGAGGCACGTAAGGCACCTTACCTGCGTTCTGCACTCTCGCTCGGCGACAAGGGAATGCTTATCGCCGGCGGCGCCGGAACGCTGCAGTTGTATTCGCCCGGGGCACAGACTTCCGCCCCTGCAGCCAACAAATAACAAGGGCCCGAGATGAAACACAAGATTACCCACGCGCTGCACCAGGTCGAAAACCTGATCTTCGCCGCGCCCAAGGCGATCCTCGGAGCCATTCTGCTGGTCACTGTTTTTTTTGCGCTGCAGATCCCGGGGCTGAAGATCTTCTCCGAGTTTGCCGACCTGCTGCCGCAGAAACATCCCTACATCAAACTGCATAACGAAATCCGCGATACCTTCGGTGGGGCAAGCCAAATCGTCGTGTCGGTCGAGGTGGAAAACGGGACGATCTTTACCAACAAGACTCTGGGGATCATCCACAAGCTGACCCAGGACGTCGACAGCCTGCCCGGCGTCAACCACAACCTGGTGTCGAGTCTCACCCACCGCACGGCGCGCAAGGTCTGGCTGACCGAGACCGGGGAACTGAACTCCGTCGCCTATTACGAGGCATCGAAGACGAACCTCAGCGAAGAGGAGCTGGACCAGCTGAAGAAATCCGTGATGGCCAACCCGCGGGTATACGGGTTGTTGGTCTCGCCCGACCTGAAGGCGGCGCTGATCAAGGCGCAGTTGAATGAGGGCGACATCGATTACGACAAGACTTTCCAGGAACTGCAGAAGGTTCGCGCGCAGGCGGCAAGCCCTGGCGTCCGCATCTATGCCACCGGCCAGCCGGTGCTGATTGGCTGGGTCTACACCTATCTGCCGCAGATCCTCCAGATATTCCTCTACACGATTGCACTGATGGTGTTGCTGCTGGTGATCCACTTCCGCTGCTTCTATGGTGTATTCCTGCCGCTGCTTGGCATTGCGCTGTCATCGATCTGGGGCTTGGGCTTCATCTCGCTACTCAAGTGGAACCTCGATCCGCTGAATCTGGTGATTCCCTTCCTCATCGCGGCGCGCGCGATGTCCCACAGCATCCAGCTGGTGGAGCGCTATTACGGCGAACTTGCCATCACCCTCGATTCGAAGCAGGCGGCGCGAAATGCCTTCGATGACCTCTTTCGTCCCGGCTCCCTGGCCATCGTGGTCGATGCGGTCGGCATTCTGGTGATCGCTTTGGGAGCCGCGCCAATCAACATCAAGCTTGGCTACTACGCAGGCTTCTGGGCCTTTTCCGTGATCTTTACGGTGTTGCTGGTGGTGCCCTTGCTGCTCCTGCTGCTTCCCCAGCCCAAGCAGACCACAAACAAATTCGGAATTCTTCGCGATCAGATCGTAAGCGCGATCAGCGTGGCCGGCCAACGTTCCGGAGCCATGGCGATACTCGGTGTCTTTGCCGTTCTCATGGCCGCCGGCAGCATCTTCGCCGTCAAGGTCAAGATTGGCGAAGCCGAACCGGGCTCGCCACTGCTCTATCCGAAGCACGACTATAACGTCTCGTCCAAGGCCATCAACGAACGCTTCCCGGGTTCGGAGGAACTCTACATCGTCGCCCGTACGGCCGACAAGGGCGGACTGAAGCGCCCTGAAGTCCTGCACGCCATGGAAGCCTTCCAGAATCACATGCTCTACGACCCGGCACTGGGCGGCGTCAAATCCCTGCCGACCCTGATCAGCAATGTCAATGGCTTGACCCACAACGTCGAGCCGCGCTGGTTTCAGATTCCCGACTCGGCGGCGGAAGTCGGTGGCCTGATGTTTGCCTACATGGCCGGCAGCCCGATTCCGGGAGCGCTCAACGAATTCCTCAATTCCGACGGCACCGACGCCAACATGGTGTTCTTCTACAAGGATCATCAGGCGGAGACCATCCAGCGTGCCGTTGCCCTGGCCAGGGAAGGCATTGCCAAGGTCCAGGAACGGGGCGTCAAGGACTTCCAGATTCTCCTCGGCGGGGGCGTCATCGGCGTGAACGCCGCCATCAACGATGCCGTTTTCGACGACAACCGGCTCGTCGTACCGCTGGTGCTGTTCCTCAGTTTCCTCTTCGTCATGGCCTTCTACGGCTCGCTGCATGCCGGCTGGCTGATGGTGCTGCCGATGATCTTCGCCACCATCCTGACCTATGCCTACATGGGCATCAACAACATCAGCGTGAACATCAATACCGTACCGGTGATCGCCGTCGGCATCGGCGTCGGCATCGACTATGCGATCTACATCATGAACCGCATCCGCGAGGAGATGGCAGCCCTGCGCGACTTGTCCGCGGCAGTAATCAAGGCACTCGCCACCACCGGATTCGCGGTTACCTTCACGGCGGCGACGCTGGTCGCCGGGATCATCATGTGGGTGTTTCTTTCCGACCTCCGCTTCCAGTCCGATTCGGCCCTGCTGCTAAGCATCATGCTGGTCCTGAACGCGGTTGCAGCGCTGCTGCTGATGCCAGCGTGGGTGATGATTTTCAAGCCGCGCTTCATCACGAATGCCTATCTGGATGAAGACGGGGTGCTGCAAGTGGGGCAGCCAGCAGCCGCTGTCGCATAAACGCAACGACTGATTTGATTGATTGCAATCTACCGTTGGCCGGGTAGGTAATTGGCAGTTACTGGAGTATGGTCTTTTGAGATTTATCGGGGTGTTCCGCCCGAGTTTCAACCGGAATGCAAATTAGCAAAGCGTAGCGAGTGGAGGGTATCGGACGGAAGGTCTTGTCCGCCGATTACCAAGTGGCAGGCAACGAGGCGAAGGGTGTTGCCCAAGTCCAATAAAACGAGGAGCGAGACGATGCAGAAGCACCATACATTCAAGTTGAAGCCGCTAGCCGCCGCGACAGGCGCGGCGCTGATGGTCGGTTTTGGCGCAGGCGCGGTGCGCGCCGCGGACAACCTGCCCGACCTGGGCAGCTCGGGCGGGCAACCGTGGCGGGTCGACACCTTCTACGAAAACGACACCCACTACCGGGATGACACAGGGCTGTCGAAATTCCGCAACACCGTCCAGATCGAGGCCGACAAGGATTTGGGGGGCAACAGCACCTTCTCCAGCATCAAGTTCCGCTCCAAACTGCGCGGCACCTACGATGGCGTGTATTCAATGAACTCGGACAAGTACGGCAAGGATGCCGGCGGACCGATCAGGCTGGAGAATGGCCGCCCGGGTGTCGATTACGGGCCTAACATCGGGGCGCCTCCAGGAGTGCCCTTCCTGCAGGGTACCGCACCTGTTGCCCATGGCAGCGGCCCCATCAACTATACCAATGCAACTGGCTTGCTGACCGGTGCATATATGGCGGCTGGCGTGCCCGCCGGACCGGCGGCAGGGCTGGCGGCAACCAACAACTTTGCTGACGCCTATCCCACCAATCCGAACAACGGCATGATCGTTCTCGGCAAGTACCTGCACAACACGAACGGCGGCGTCGCCTTCGGCGTGCCGCAGGCGCCTTGCGATTACGACAAGCGAGGCTGCATCAAGGATTACATGGATGCCAACTCGCACGAACTCGCATCGCCGGAATTCAATGATCGCCTCGACTTCATCCGCGAGGCCTTTTTCGTCGCCAAGATGCCGGCGGGCGAGGGGCGCAGCTGGAACTTCCAGCTGGGCAAGCAACAGGTGGTCTGGGGTCGTACCGACCTGTTCCGCGTGCTCGACGTAATCAACCCGGTCGATTATTCGCGCAACAACATCTACGACGAATTGCAGGACATCCGCATTCCGATGTGGATTTTCACCGCCGAATACCGCATGGGCGCGACGAACACCTTCGACGACACCAACATCCAGCTGGTCTGGAATTTCGACAAATTCCGCCCCAACAACCTCGGCCAGGGCGGCACGCCGAACCAGATTCTCGGCGCCGGCGACTTCTTCCGCGGCATGAAGAATCTATGGGACAACGGCGGCACGGTGGCGAACTTTGCCGGCGCGGACCCGACTGGCGGCATTGCCACCAACTTCGGCGCCCATCAGATCGGCATCCGCAAGGCGCACATGCCCGAGTGGTCGCTTGAAAATACCCAGGTCGGCATCAAATGGGAAGGCGTCTACCAAGGCACCGGATTTTCTCTGAATGCGCTGACCTATCGCTCCCAACTACCGTCCCTGCGCAATCTGTACTCCAAGGGCGTCACCAACGTCAACCCGTTTACGTCGGGAGGTCCATTCGTCCTGGCGCCGGGCCAGACCACGGCCACCTATCCCTACAACATCGCCTTTGACATCTACTTCCCCCGGATCAACCTGGTCGGTGGCTCGATGGACATGCAGCTCGATTCGATCAAGTCCAGCCTTCGTGTCGAAACCGCGTTGACGAAGGGCGAGGAGTTTGCCAACACCGCGAAACCCGAGTTGTATTCGGAGTCGAAGGTCTGGCGCTACGTCATCGGCCTCGATCGACCGACCTTCATTCCCTTCCTCAACGAGAACCGGGCCTTCCTGCTCTCGGCCCAGTTGTTCGGTCAGCACCTGCTCGATCACGAGGAACATCGCGGACCCTGGGGCAAGTACGGCATGCCTGACTGGGAGCACAACCACATCGGTACCTTCCTGATCAAGGGCTGGTACATGAATGATCGCGTCAGCCCGCAGATAATCATGGCGCGCGACTTCCAGGCTCACTCTTATGTTGTCGCACCGTCGGTGGAATGGCTGTATTCCGACAACCTGAAACTCACCTTTGGCGCCAACGTCAAGGGCGGCGACGGCGCCCGGAGCTGGAACGACGCCCGTGACGGCAATCCGTTCCCGCCCTACTCCGGGGCTCAAGGAGGACGCAACCCCATGGAGCAAGGCATGGTTGGCCTGACCGGCTACGAGCCCCTCGGTCGCTTCCGCGCCGGCCCGATCGGCATGGCGAACAAGGAGGACGAAGTTTCCATCACCGTCCGCTACAAGTTCTGAGTTCCATAGAAACAGACGCGCATCCCGGTCCCGTGCCGGGACGTGCTTCCCGATGATTGACCAAAGGATCTGCCAACATGAAAAAAACCGTCTTCAAACTATCTATCCTCGCAGCAGCCGTACTCTCCGCCGGTTTGGCCGCCGCCGCCACGCCGGACGAGATCATCGACAACTCCTTCTATCCCTACAAGAAGGGCTTCCCCAGCCATGCCTTCGTCAAGCCGGGCGTGGTGATCAACAAGAGTAACGTCGACCAAGCGAAGGATGTGCTCGACCCGGCGATGTACCAGGTCATCAAGAACGGCGACTATGAAATCACCGTCGGTGCCACGACCTCGTTCGATCTGCACAAGAACTACGTCGACCAGACCCGCGCCGGCCTCGGCAAGGTCAAGCTCGGCGAGAAGAATGGCGAGATCGTCGGTTATGTCGCCGGGCGCGCCTTCCCCGAGGAGCCGGACTTGAAGGACCCGCGCGCCGGCGAGAAACTCGCGTGGAACTACAAGTACGGCATCAACTGGGGCGATTCGGCGATGATCTCCCCCTTCTACTGGAAGTACCGCAAGGTGGAGACCGGCAAGATCGAAACGGTCAACAAGTTCGGCTTCCACTTCCTCAACTACAAGCACCGCGTGGTCATTCCGCCCGTTCCGGACATTACTCCGAACCCGTCGAATCTCTTCCGCGGCATCTACATGAAGGTCTATGAGCCGCTGGACATCAAGGACACCCAGTTGCTGATCCACCGCTACGATGACGACCTGAAGCAGGACGATGCCAACCTCTATCTCGGCTTCCAGCGCCGCGTGCGCCGCCTCGCCACCGGCCAGGTCACCGACTCCTTCCTCGGCAGCGACCTGATGATCGAGGACTTCGAGGGCTACAACGGCCGCGTCAGCGACATGAAGTGGACCTTCAAGGGCACGGGGACCATCCTCATGGCCTACTACAACCACAACGACCAGAAGCAGCTCTCTACCGAATTCAAGGAAAAGGACGGCTACCAGTACGTCGAATTCGGTGGCAAGGGCGGCTGCTACCCGCTGGTCACTTGGCAGTTGCGGCAGGTCTATATCCTCGAATCGACCCCGACCGATCCGAACCACCCGATCAGCAAACGCATCCAGTACATGGACAAGCAGGCGGCGACGCTGAGCCGGACGCTGATATACGACCGCAAGGGCGAACTGTGGAAGAACTTCATCATCGGCAAGTCGCATCCGGATCATCACCTGCCGGTCAACAAGGGCAGCGGCATCTCCATTGACGACGCCTTCAGCATGGTCGACCAGCAGTCCAAGCACTGCACCACCGGCCAGTTCCGCGGCGAAGTCAGCAAGGAAGCCA
This sequence comes from Betaproteobacteria bacterium, assembly GCA_012026675.1. Lineage (GTDB taxonomy): Bacteria > Pseudomonadota > Gammaproteobacteria > Burkholderiales > Rhodocyclaceae > Sulfuritalea. Next base: position 52,260 of record VEPA01000254.1, read on the forward strand.
GCCCGCCCAGCATGTTTACCGTGCAACACATGCGTGGCGCCAACTAGGCGAACGCGTCTTGTTGGGAAGTTAAAGGAGAAGGGGCGCATGCCCCTTCTCCTTTTTCAAGCGGCCGAGGCCTGGAACCCGCCATGCCCGAACCGCTCAGGACGGAAAGCAGCGCCTTATCGAAAACGGTTTGGCCGTTGCGGTTCCACGAAACGGTTTGCCCGCGGCGGCTCCCCGAAGAATTCCTTCAGCATGAACGCCTCGAGGCCTTCGTTGTCTTCGACGCGCGCCGACAGGACCACCGTACGGTCAAGTCGCTGCGACTCCCAGTTGAAATTGCCTTTGTAATATTTGCGAATCAGCTCGATCATCCTGCGCACGATGGCAATTTCGATACTGCTGTTGGTTCCGATTTCGACCTGAATGTATTCGCGCCGGGAATTGCTCGAATCCGTGGTCCAGCCGCGGAAGGTGAAGGCCGCACTGCGCGATTCGATGCTTACGATCTGGAAGATTCCGCTGGTGCCGACCATCAGATTGCGTTTGACGTTGGCCATCCGAATTTCATCCTCGGACGGCTCGCGCTCGGAAGCCGGTGCCGGAGCTGCAGCCTGATCCCCGCCGGAAAGCCCCTCGGCCGCCCGGCGGCGCGCTCTTTGTGCGTCGACGAAGGACTGCATGTCCGTCGGTGCGGCGGGTACCGGCGACGGTGGAACCGCCGGCATCACCGGCTCCACCGGTCTGGCAAGTTTGGTCTCCTGCGGCTTGTTCAGCGCAATGACAGGAGCCGCCGGAGCCTTGGGGCGGCGGGCCGCAGCAGGTTCCTGCGGAGCCGACAAAATGGTAGCCGGAGGCCTTTGCGCAGCCTCTGGCGATGCAGGCGGGCGCAAATTCACGACCAGTGAATTGCGTGTGGTTTCGGATGGCTCGCCGCTGCCCACGCGCTGCTGGGGAACGACGAACAACACCAGTGCATGCACGACAAGCGATCCGATAAAGGCATACAGCGTACTGCGGCGCACGCGCCAATGCAGGTAAGGATCATGCGGAGGCGGTTCTTCCCAGGCGAATTTCTTCTGGCTGATTTTCGAGTCCATCGTCACGACGTCACGTCGTCAGTCGGCGCCGACGGCACGGCAAGTGCGGGCGATTCGGTATGTGCGGGAACACAAAACGAGAGTCCGGATTCGGCACTGGAGGGAAATTTGTGGAAAGGAATGCACCGCCAAGCCAGAATGCAAAAAGCAGTTAGTGATCAATTCACTAACTGCCCTGTCGTTTTATGGCGCGCCCGGAGAGATTCGAACTCCCTACCCCTTGGTTCGTAGCCAAGTACTCTATCCAGATGAGCTACGGGCGCTTGCGAGGGCGGAATTATACCCAAGAAACTGGTGGAGGTGAGCGGGATCGAACCGCTGGCCTCGACGTTGCGAACGTCGCGCTCTCCCAACTGAGCTACACCCCCATCGAGCGCTGCGGATTATAGCAACCACTATGGACCAGGGGAAGTTGCCCTCAGGCAAGTCTCACTTCATCAATCGCACATTTGGTCACGCCCAGGACGGTGCGTACCACCAGTGGATAGGCACTACCGATGAATGGGCCGAAGCTGGCGATGTTGTAGCCAACCACGAGGCCAGGTACGTTGCCGACCAGCACCTCGCGCCCGACGACGAAACCCAGGTTGATGGCGGCATTCACAGCGGCTCCGATGCTGCGGCCTGGCGGCTCAGATTTCTGCCGTACCTTCCCCCGGCGCGAGCCCTTGCGCACTTTGGCAACCATGGCTTCCTCCTCTTGGCGGGAAACCCGCCTCGCAGGAAATTATGGGCCGCCGCGGAAATACTTTAGACTTTGATGACATTAATGTTTCGCCCCTATTTCGAACCGGCCGCAGCGCGGCGCAGGCGGTCATTCACCGCCCGCCAGGCTTCCGTATCGGGCGGCGCGGCAACAATAATCAGGTCGCGACCCGCCGCATCCAGTTCACGCAAGCTTGCGTAGAGGTCATGGGCGAACCGGGCAGGGTCGGCACTGGCCGCACACCAGGTAATATCCGGGTGATCAGGAGTGTACGGTGGACGGGCCAGCACGGCGATGCGCCGCCCGGCGGCCAAGGCGAGCCGCGCCGTCGCGGCGAGATCGGCCGCCGCCACCAGTTGCAGTCGGGTACGCGGCGCATAGTGGGCCTCCAGGCTGCCCGAAACCCGCGGCGCATTTTGCGTGCCGCCGAATTCCGGCGAGTAGCCAAGAACCTTTGCGATGGCCTCGGCATCCAGCATACCGGGACGCAGAATTCGCACCTCGGCGCCGGACAGATCAAGTATCGTGGATTCGATGCCAACCGTGCACGGACCGCCGTCGAGGATCATTGAAACGGCATCGCCGAGTTCCTCGCGCACATGCACCGCCGTGGTCGGACTGACACGACCGAAGCGGTTGGCCGAGGGCCCGGCCACACCGCCATCGAATTCACGCAGCAGTTGTAGCGCCAGCGGGTGATTGGGCACGCGCAGACCCACCGTGTCCTGGCCTCCGGCGATCGCATCGGGTACCGCGGGATGACGTTTGAGAATAAGCGTCAATGGCCCCGGCCAGAAGGCGACGGCGAGTTTGCCGGCCACCTCCGGTATGTCGATGGCCCAACGTTCAAGGTGTGAGACCCCGGGCAGGTGCACGATCAGCGGGTGATCCGCGGGCCGGCCCTTGGCCGCAAAAATTCTGGCAATGGCAAGCGGATTGCTTGCATCGGCACCGAGGCCATAGACCGTCTCAGTGGGAAAGGCAACCAGTTCGCCGGCACGCAGCAATGCCGCCGCGCGCAAGACCTCAGTTGCCGGCACTGTCATCCTCGATGCCGATCAGCCGCCGTGCCGCCAGCGCCGACTCTTGCACCTGCTGCGCATCGTCGCCGATCACCGTGAAATGCCCCATCTTGCGCCCCGGGCGGGCGTGATGCTTGCCATACAGATGCAGTTTGAGGTTGGGTACGGCGAGCAATTGCGCCCAGTCGGGTTCGTGGGCGTGATGGGGATCGCGCAGATACCAAAGGTCGCCGAGCAGGTTCACCATGACGGCGGCCGAATGCGCGCGCGCCTCGCCCAGCGGCAGCCCGGTCAGCGCCCTCACCTGCTGCTCGAACTGGTTGGTGATGCAGGCATCGATGCTGTAGTGCCCCGAGTTGTGCGGACGCGGCGCCATTTCGTTGACCACCAGCTGCCCGCGTACCACGAAGAACTCGACAGCCAGCGTGCCGACATAGCCCATTTCCCGGGCGATGCCTTCGGCGAGTTCCTGCGCCGCGTTTGGCAGCTGCGCGGCCGTGCACCCGCTTGTGCGCGCTGGCACGATGGAAACATCGAGAATGCCGTGGCGATGGCTGTTCTCGGCGACGGGAAAACACTTCACCTGGCCCGTTTCATCGCGCGCCAGGACCACCGAGATTTCGTAATCGAGGGGCAACATCTGCTCCAGCTCGCAAGGCTCGTTCTTGAGCTGGCGGAATGCCAGCAGCGCCGCGTCGCGACTCGCTACTCTCACCTGCCCCTTGCCGTCGTAGCCGAAACGGGCCACCTTGAGGATGCCCGGAAACAGCTCCTCATTGGCCTCGGCGATGTCCGCATCGCTGCGTACATCGGCATATGGTGCATGGGGAAAACCGTGCTGATTGAGAAAACCCTTTTCGGCACTGCGATTCTGGCTGATGGCGACCGCTTCCGCGCAGGGGCGCACGGGCAGGAATTTTGACAGGTAGGCGAGGCTGCCCGCCGGAACATTCTCGAACTCGGTGGTCACCGCGGCGCAGGACTCGGCCATGCGGTTCAACGCATCCGGATCATCATAGGCGGCCACCAGATGCTGGTCGGCAATCCGCCCTGCGGGGCTCTGCGCATCGGGATCGAGCACAATCACGCGGTATCCCAGTTCATGGGCGGCAACAACAAAGAAGCGGCCCAACTGGCCGCCACCGAGCATGCCCAGCGTGGCGGGAGGAAGGATCATTATCTCAGCGCTTGATGGCGCGAAAACCGATGTCGCGACGGCACTGCATGCCGTCGAAATTGACCAGATCAAGGACTTCGTAGGCGCGCTTCTGCGCCGCCTTGACGTTGTCACCCAAGGCCGTGACGCAGAGCACGCGCCCACCCGCCGTCACCACCTCGCCATGCTTCTCCGCCGTGCCGGCATGAAATACGTGACTGTCGGAGCTGGGCGCCGGCAGGCCGTGGATGACATCGCCCTGGCGCGGACTCTCCGGATAATTGGCGGCAGCCATGACGACACCGAGCGCAACGCGACGATCCCATTCGGCCTCGACTTCGTTGAGCCGGCCATCAATGGCCGCATCGACCAGTTCGACGAAGTTGCTCTTCAGCCGCATCATGATCGGTTGCGTTTCCGGATCGCCCATGCGGCAGTTGAATTCCAGCACTCGCAGGCTGCCGTCGGGCTTGATCATCAAACCCGCATAGAGGAATCCGGTATAGACAATGCCGTCCGCCGCCATGCCGTTGATGGTCGGCATGATCACCTCGCGCATGACACGCGCGTGGATTGCCGGCGTCACCACCGGCGCCGGCGAATAGGCGCCCATGCCACCGGTGTTCGGCCCCCGGTCGGCGTCCTTGAGCCGCTTGTGATCCTGGCTGGTGGCCAGCGCCAGCGCGTGGCGGCCGTCGGCCATGACGATGAAACTGGCTTCCTCGCCATCAAGGAATTCCTCGATGACGACGCGCGCGCCTGCGTCGCCCAGCTTGTTGTCGGCCAGCATCATGTCCACCGCGGCGTGCGCCTCGGCCATGTCCATCGCCACCACCACGCCCTTGCCGGCGGCCAGCCCGTCGGCCTTGATGACGATGGGTGCACCCTCGGCATCGATGTAGGCGTGCGCCGCCTTGATGTCGGAGAAAGTGCTGAATTTCGCCGTCGGGATGTTGTGACGGGTCATGAAACGCTTGGCGAAATCCTTCGAGCTTTCCAGCTGCGCAGCGGCCTTGGTCGGCCCGAAGATGCGCAGGTTGCGGGCGCGGAACACATCGACGATACCCGCGGCCAGCGGCGCCTCGGGGCCAACGACGGTGGCATGCACCCTTTCGCGCTGGGCGTAATCGGCCAGCACGTGGATATCGGTGATCGGCAGGTTCTCCAGTTCCTGCTCGCGCGCCGTCCCGGCATTGCCCGGCGCGACATAGACCTTCTGCAGGCCAGGAGCCTGAGCCAGGCGCCAGGCCAGTGCATGCTCACGCCCGCCGGAACCGACAACGAGTATTTTCATGGAAATCTCACCAGAGAGGCACAGAGACCCGCAGAGCTACAGAGCATGGCCGTGAATCTTCTCTGCGCATCTTTGTCGCCGTGGTCGATCGTTTCAATGCCTGAAGTGCCGGAAACCGGTGAACACCATCGCCAGGCCCTGCTCGTCGGCCGCGGCGATGACTTCGGCATCGCGCACCGAGCCGCCGGGCTGGATCACCGCCGTGGCGCCGGCCTTGGCCAGCACGTCGAGGCCGTCGCGGAAGGGGAAGAAGGCATCCGATGCCGCCACGCAGCCGACTACGGTGAGGCCGTTGTTCTCGGCCTTGATCGCGGCGATACGCGCGGAATCGACGCGGCTCATCTGGCCGGCGCCAACGCCGACCGTCATTGCATCCTTGCAATAGACGATGGCATTCGACTTGACGTATTTGGCAACGCGCCAGGCGAACAGCAGATCCGCCATTTCCCGAGCGGTGGGCGCACGCTTGGTCACCAGCTTGACATCGGACTGGGCGATACGCGCCTCGTCGGCGCTCTGTACCAGCAGCCCCCCACCGACACGCTTGTAGTCGAGGGTGCCGGCGACCTTGACCGAATTTGCCGCCATGGGTACCACCAGCACGCGCAGGTTCTGCTTGGCGGCGAACACGGCGCGCGCTTCGGCGCTGATTTCAGGAGCGATGATGACTTCGGCAAACTGACCGGCAATGGCTTCCGCGGCGACTTTGTCGATCACCACGTTGAAGGCGATGATGCCGCCGAAAGCCGACGTCGGATCGGTCTTGAAGGCCTTGCGATAGGTTTCCTCGGCATTGGCGCCTACGGCGACGCCGCAGGGATTGGCGTGCTTGACAATGACGCAGGCGGCCGGCGCGATGGAGGCGTCGAAAGCCTTGACGCACTCCCATGCCGCATCGGCGTCGGCGATGTTGTTGTAGGACAGCTCCTTGCCCTGGATCTGCTGGTAGCTGGATATGGTGCCCACTGCGCTGCCGGGAACCCCTGTCGCTTCGCGATAAAAGGCTGCCTGCTGGTGAGGATTCTCGCCGTAGCGCAGGGTTTCCACCTTGTCGAAAGCCAGTTGCAGTTTTTCCGGGAACGGGCCGGGCCTGTCCTCCGCGTCGAGCGAGGTCAGCCAGTTGGCGATCGCCGAGTCGTAACGGGCGGTGTGCGTGAAGGCCTTTTTGGCCAGGGCGAAACGCGTCTTGTAAGACAGCGCGCCGCCTGACTTGAGCTCATCGAGTATCGCTGCGTAATCCTCGGGGTCGGTCACTACGCCGACGCCACCTTGTTCGTTGCCATGATTCTTGGCCGCGGCGCGGACCATGGTCGGTCCGCCAATGTCGATATTCTCGATTGCGTCGTCGAGCGTGCACCCGGGCTTGGCTACCGTCTCGCGGAAAGGATAGAGATTCACCACTACCAGATCGATCGCCGGAATGCCGTGCTGCGCCATGACGGCCAGGTGCTCCGGCAGGTCGCGCCTGCCGAGGATGCCGCCATGCACCTTGGGATGCAGGGTCTTGACGCGACCGTCGAGCATCTCGGGAAAACCGGTGTAATCCGAGACATCGGTGACGTCGAGGCCGGCGTCGCGCAGCAGTTTGGCTGTGCCCCCGGTGGAAAGCAGCTTGACGCCGAGTTGCGCCAGCCCGCGCGCAAGGTCCACTGCGCCGCGCTTGTCGGAAACGCTGATCAGCGCCTGTGTGACTGTCATGGAAACCTCAAAAAGTTTAAAGAAGGTCGTGTTCGACCAGCATGCGGCGCAAGGTGCCGCGGCTGATGCCCAGCATTTCGGCGGCGACGGTCTGATTTCCATCCGCCTGCTTCATCACGACCTCCAGCATCGGCCGTTCGACGGATTTCAGGACCATGCCGTAAATGGCATGCGGCGCTTGCCCGTCAAGATCGCGGAAGTAACGATTCAGTGTGCGGCGCACGCAGTCGTTGATTTCGCTGCTCATGCCGCCTTCATCTCCTCACTACCGGCCCCGAACGGCAGGCACTCGTTTGCCGCCGCGTGGCCAAGGAAGAACTCGTCGGCAGCATCCAGTTGATCGCGCACCGTCTGCAACTGGTTCATGGCATGGCGAAACTGGGCGGATCCGATCAGGCCTCTGGTGTACCAGCTGATGTGCTTGCGCGCGATGCGCACCCCGGTCTCTTCGCCATAAAAGCCGTAGAGCTCTGTCAGGTGTCCGCGCAGGATGCCGTGTATCTCCTCCGCGCGCGGCGATGCCAGTTCCTTGCCCGTTGCCAGGTAGTGCTCGATCTCGCGAAACAGCCACGGCCGCCCCTGCGCCGCACGACCGATCATTACGCCGTCGGCGCCTGTGTAGTCGAGGACGAAGCGGGCTTTTTGCGGCGTATCGATATCGCCGTTGGCGATCACCGGAATCTTCACCTGCGATTTGACCAGGGCAATCGTGTCGTATTCGGCGCAACCCTGGTATTGGTCGGCACGGGTACGGCCGTGGATGGCGATGGCGCGTATGCCGGATTCCTCGGCGATACGGGCAATGCTCGGTGCATTGCGGTTGTCGCGATTCCAGCCGGTGCGAAACTTGAGTGTCACCGGCGTATCCGGCACGGCAGCCACCACCGCTTCGAGGATCTTCATCACCAGCGGTTCGTTCTGCATCAGCGCGGAACCGGCCATGACATTGCAGATCTTTTTCGCCGGGCAGCCCATGTTGATGTCGATGATCTGCGCGCCGTTGTCGGCGTTGTACCTTGCCGCCTGCGCCATCATCGCCGGATCGGCGCCGGCAATCTGCACCGAAATCGGATCGACCTCGCCTTCATGGTCGGCGCGGCGCTTTGTCTTGGCGCTGCCATAGAGCAGGGAATTGGAGGTCACCATTTCCGACACCGCGAGTCCCGCACCGAGCTTCTTGCACAGTTGCCGGAAGGGACGATCCGTAACTCCGGCCATGGGCGCGACAAACAGGTTGTTGCGCAACTGAAAGCCGAGGAAGTCCATGACGGGATAAAAGTGCGGGTGAGGGAGGGCGCGATTTTAGCGCAAAGCGCGTTGGCCGCAATCGAGCCTGTTTATCGCGTGCCCTCAAATATCACGGCCAGGCACGGGCACCGAAGATCATTCGCTGGGCGATAAAGCTGCGCAAAGCCGGAAGCAAGTCGAGGGCCAGCAGGCCGGCGCCGCGCATGTGCCGCAGTGGCGCAAAATCCGAGGCAAAGCCATCGATCAGCAAATCGGTGAAACCAATCGCGCCGCGCCGGTCTGCCCGGCGGCTGCGGGCATAGGCAGCAAGCACTTCGGGCGCGCCCGGATCGGCCGCGGCACCCAGTTGCTGGGCCAGTTCCCAGATGTCACGCAAAGCCAAATTGAAGCCCTGACCGGCGACCGGATGCAAAGTCTGCGCCGCATTGCCCAGCCAGACCTGGCGCTCGCCTGTGGTCTCCAGGCGGTAGCGCAGGCCGAGCGGATAGGCTAGGCGTGGCGTCGTCGCAGTAAAGCGGTGGCGCATGCCGAAGCGTCGCTGCAGCAGCGCGAGGAACGCCTGGTCATCGAGCGACTTGACCTCGTCAAGAACTGCGTCGGCGCAAGTGAGCACCACCGAATAGCCTGCGCCAAGCGGCAACAGCGCCAGCGGGCCTTCATCCGTGAAGCGCTCCCAGGCGACATTGTGATGCGGTTCTGCCACGCTCACATTGCACAGCACGGCGTGCTGGCCGTAGTCACGCGCCTTGCCGGCACCGGGATCGACCCGGCCCTCGGCAAAGGCAGTCAGGGGAAAACTCGCCGTATCGCCAGCGCCGACTTTTGCGTGCTCGTGATAGGCAATTCCCGCCGCGCTCACCGCGGTATCAAGCGCCGCAATCAAATCGCTTGCCGGCAGCACCCAGCCCAAGGCCTTGCCCTCCAGTTCTGCGGCGCGCAAGACCGTGCGCCCGAAACCGCCGCGCTGCGAGATATGGATGGTTTCAATGGCTGTAGCAGGCAGGCCGCACCAGACGCCGAGCCAGTCGAGAATTTGCCGCGCGCCGTCAGACAGCGCAAGTACACGGGCGTCATGGCGGACTGCGCCACGCTCACGGGCCTCGAAGATTTCGGCAGTCACGCCGTGGAGTTTCAGGGCCAAAGCCAGTGCCATTCCCGCTGGCCCACCGCCCACAATTGCGACCTGACCCCGTCCCACGGTCGGCTATGCAGAGCCGACCGGGTGCGGCGGCGCGGAGCATGCTCCGCGGAACCCCGCCTCGCCCCGAGAAAGGGAATTACTGGTTTGGCTCGCTTCGCTCGCGAGGCTGTCAGGCGGTATGGGCACCGCGCATCAGGGCTGCGATGTCGGCGATCTTCTTCGGCGCGGCGGCGGTAATGATCTCGCAGCCGCCGGCCGTCACCACCGCGTCATCCTCGATGCGCACGCCGATATTCCAGAATGCCTGGGGCACATCGTCGGCCTGGCGGATGTAGCAGCCGGGTTCGATGGTCAGCACCATGCCGGGCGCGAGCGGCGTCCAGCGCTCGCCCTCCTTGTATTCTCCCGCATCATGCACATCCTTGCCCAGCCAGTGACTGGTCCGGTGCATGAAGTAACGCTTGTAGCTTTCCGACTCGATCACGGCATCCAGCGACCCGGACAACAGTTTCAAGTCGAGCATGCCCTGGGCCAGAACTTTCAGCGCCGCCTCATGCGGTTCGATGAAGCTGGCGCCGGGACGCACCGCCTCGATCGCAGCGGCCTGCGCGTCGAGCACCAGATCGTAGACATCGGCCTGCGCTCCGCTGAAACGCCCGTTCACCGGAAAGCAGCGCGTGATGTCGGAGGCATAGCCGCCGAGTTCGCCGCCGGCATCGATCAGCAGCAGGTCGCCGTCGCGCAACACCTGATCGTTGCCGACGTAATGCAACACGCAGGCATTCGCCCCGCCGGCCACGATCGAGGTATAGGCCGGGTATTCGCATCCGTGGCGGCGAAATTCATGCAGCAGTTCGGCTTCGACTTCATACTCGAAACACCCCGGCGCAACAAAGCGCATGGCGCGCACATGGGCGCCGGTCGAGATCTCCGCGGCACGACGCATGATGGCCAGCTCGGTGTCATCCTTGACCAGGCGCATGTTATCCAGTTCGGCACGCACATCGCGAATGGCCGCCGGCGCGCGCTTGCCGGTGCGGCTCTCGGCGCGAACCTTGTTCAGCGCGGCAGCGATGCGGCCGTCCCAGCCGGCGTCGTGGCCGATGGAAAACCACAGCGCCGGCTGATCGGCGAGCAGCTCGGCCAGCTTGCCATCGAGTTCGCCGATGGCATGTGCCGCGTCAAAGCCGAAAACTTCGCGGGCGCCATCCGGCCCGTGACGGAAGCCGTCCCAGATTTCCCGCTCCAGGTTTTTCTCGCGGCAGAACAGGATCGATTGCGCCGCGGCATCGCCACTCCCGACGACGATCACCAGCGCCGCCTCGGGTTCTGTAAAGCCGGTCAGGTACTGAAAATAACTGTCGGCGCGGTAGGGATAATGCGTGTCGCGATTGCGCGGCTGCTCCGAGGCCGTGGGAACCAAGGCAACACCGCCGCCGCCACGAATCATGCGCTCGATCAGGGAAAGTCGGCGCTGGCGATACGCCGCGAAAGGGTTGTCGGCTGTAGGCGATGAGGGTTCCATCGGTCGATTATATGTCCCTGCGGGCAAGCGCCGGCGACGCTATCCCCTGGTGGGAAAGCGAGCGCAACTCGACGTCCAGTTCCGCAAGCCTTTGCGGCGTGCCGACATCCACCCAGCGCCCGGCGTACAGTTCGCCGGCGACGCGCCGTTCCGCCATCGCCACGCGCAACAGGGGCGCCAGTTTCGCCGGCTTGCCGCGCCGAATGCCGGCGAAAATCTGCGGATGGTAGATGCCGATGCCCGAGAAGGTACAGCTCTGCGCGCCACCACCGAGCGCGGCATCGGCACCGACTGCACGCCCGCACAGGGAGAAGTCGCCCTGGGGATGATGCGGCGGATTCGGCACCAGCACCAGGTGCGCAAGATCGCCGGCATTCAACGCACTCGCCGCCTGCGATACATCCCAATCGCACCAGATGTCGCCGTTGATGACCAGGAAGGGCTCGTCGTGGCCAAGCAGCGGCAGCGCGTTGGCAATGCCACCGGCGGTCTCCAGCGCTCCTTCGGGCTCAGGTGAATAGGTGATCGACAGGCCCCAGCGCGCGCCGCCACCCAGCGCAGCCTCGATCTGCGCACCCAGATGCGCATGGTTGATCACCACCTCGCACAGCCCGGCCAGCGCCAGACGCTCCAGATGCCAGGCGATCAGCGGCTTGCCGCCGACTTCCAGCAAAGGTTTGGGGGTGGAATCAGTGAGCGGTCTCATCCGCTCTCCTCGCCCTGCAGCGAGAATCATCACTTTCATTGGGCGAATGCCCAATGAAAGTGATGATTCTCGCTTGTAGCGATGATGCGTTGGCTCTCCCCCCGGCCCCCTCTCCATGAGAGGGGGTGACTAGATTGGAGTCCGCGCTGCACGCGGACTGATCTATTACTCACTACGCCTCCCGATGCTCCCGGCATCCATGGTGAAGCCAAGCACGGTGACCTTGTCCTCGACCTTGTCGAGAAGCTTGCGCAGTGGGGACAGCTCGCTGTAGCGTTCGCAGGCCTTGCGCAGGTAGCGCGCCACCAGCGGCAGGTCCTTGAGGTAGCCGTCCTTGCCGTCGCGATGGTAAAGCCGGGCGAAAATGCCGAGCACCTTGACGTGGCGCTGCACGCCCATCCATTCATAGCCGCGAAAGAACTCGCCGAAATCGGCGGCGACCGGCAGGCCGGCCTTGCGTGCCTTTTCCCAGTAGCGAACCAGCCAGTCGAGGGCAAGGTCTTCATCCCACTCGACGTAGGCATCCTTCAGCAGCGACACCATGTCATAAGTAATCGGTCCATACACGGCATCCTGAAAATCGATGATGCCCGGATTGCCGGCGCCGGCGGTATCGGTGCACATCAGGTTGCGAGAGTGATAGTCGCGATGCACGAAAACCTTTGGCTCAGCCAGATTCACGGCCAGGATGCGGTCGAAAACCGCTGCCAGACCCTGTCGCTCGCCTTCGCCGAGAACCATGCCGTGGTGCTGCGCGAGGAACCACTCGGGAAACAATTCCAACTCCCGGCGCAACAGCGTCGCGTCATAGTCCGGCAGTTCGCCGGCTCGGCTGGTCAGCTGGATGCGCACCAGCGCATCAATGGCATCCGCATAAAGCGGCGCGGCATTGTCCGTATCCAGCACCTGCAGGTAAGTCGCGGCGCCGAGATCCGAGAGCAGCAGGAAGCCGCGTTCGAGATCCTGGGCGAGGACTTCCGGGACATGAACTCCGGCCGCGTGGAATAGCTGCTGCACATGCAACCAGGGTCGGCAGTCCTCGTTCGCCGGCGGCGCATCCATGACGATGCGCGGCGTACCATCATCCAGAGTGGCGCGAAAATAGCGGCGGAAACTGGCATCGGCCGAGGCCGGCGCCAGGTCGAATCGGCGGCCCGGCAACAGTCCGGCGAGCCACGATTTGATTTGCTGCTGGCGTTCCATAATTGAGGGCGGGGCCGACGCTCGGCAAGGCGCAAAAGCTCGGTCGGGGAGCGCGTTGCGCCGGCACGAAGTGATAGAATTCGCGATTCTAGCATCGGCCGACAAGAGCTTCCCCGACATGCAGCACGCCCCTTCGCGACTGCATCGTTGCGTCACCGCTGCGCCCACTCATCGATACGGCATGGCTCAATCGCATCGCGGACAATTCGGCCCCGGCTCACTGCTTGCCCTGCTGGCACTGCCCGCAGTTCCCGCCGCGGCGGAACCCCTGCCGCCCTTGCGCGTCAATCCCGCCTTGCTGGGTGCCGGCACGCCGCCGCCGGTATCTCCCGTTCCCGAACCCGCCGTCGTTGCCAAACCGGTGGCCCCCGCTCCGCTGGTGACCGAGGCACCGCCACCAGCCCGCGTCGATCCGGTCGCCGAACCGTCCCGGGCGGTGGCTGCACCCCCACCCTCGCCCGCCTCGCAGGCGACCCGTGGCGCGCCGCCGGCCAAGGCCACGGCGCCGGCTGTGGCAGGTACCAAGGCGGGACCAGCGTTGTCCCCTCAAGCGCCAGTGCCCGCGCCCTTGCCGCAGGCTGCAGCCACCGAAGCGCCGCGTCGTCCGCCGGAGCCGAAAAAGGAACCGCTGCCACCGGTCGAAACTATCGGCAAGGCGCAAGAGCCGCCTGAAGTGGCAGAGCCGCGCAAGCTGCCACCGCTCTACTCGGCCCACGTCGCCGCAGGCGAAATGCCCGATCCGAGCTTGAAACCCACTCCAGCCATCCTGCCCTGGATCGCGCGGCCGGAAGAACACCTGCCGACCTTTGTTGCGGCAGACCAGATCGCCGGCACGACCGACGTCGAAATCGTCGCCGAGGGCAACGTCGAATTGCGCAAACGCAATTCCATTCTGCAAAGTGACAGGCTTACCTATCGGCAGGCAACCGAAGAGGTGGAAGCCGAAGGCAATGTCCGCCTCTCGCGCGACGGCGATCGTGTGCAAGGGCCGCGGATGCGCATGCAGATGGAAGAAAGCACAGGCTTCTTCGAGCAGCCGGAATACAGCATCCGCCGCATCAAGACCGGATCGGCCCCGACGCTATGGACCGGTACTGAGGAACGTCAATCGACCGACCTCACCACCGGGCAGGGCAAGGCCGAACACATGGATTTCGAGGGCGAAGGCCAGTATCGCCTCAAAAACGCCACCTACAGCACCTGCGCCCCAGCGGCCGGGCGCGATCCGGACTGGTTTGTCCGCACCGCCGATTTGCACCTCGACTACGACGCGGAAGAGGCCACTGCGCGCAACGCCACCCTGGTTTTCCAGGGAGTGCCGATCTTCTACTCGCCCTGGTTGAATTTCTCGCTGAACAACGAGCGCTAGAGCGGGCTGCTGACTCCCACTGGCGGCACCACCAGCCGCGGCGGCACCGAATTCACCCTGCCGTTCTACTGGAACATCGCACCCAACATGGACGCGACGTTTACACCGCGCATCATGGAAAAGCGCGGCATGTTGATGAGCACCGAATATCGCTATCTGGAGCCCACCTACAGAGGGACCGTGCAGGGTCAATATCTGGGCCATGACAAGCTCACCGGCACTCAACGGACGTCTTATTCGTTGAAACACACCCAGACAACGCTGGGCTACGGTTTTTCCGGAACACTTGACTTGAACGGCGTTTCCGACGACACGTTCTTGAGCGATCTGGGACACGGTCCGGCAGTGACTTCGATGACCAACCTTGTGCGCCAGGGCACCCTCAGTTATGGCAGCAGTTGGTGGTCAGCCAACTTGCTGGTGCAAAGCTTCCAGACCCTGCAGGATCCGGACCAGCCTCCGGTAACAAAGCCTTATTGGCGCCTGCCACAATTGACGGCCAGCGGCACGCGCAGCGATCTGCCGCTGGGAATGACTTTTGCATTCGGAAGCGAATATGTCGACTTCCGCAACCCGACGCCGGGAACCACGGAGGCGAAGCGCTTCACCCTGTATCCGCAGCTTTCCCTGCCCCTGCAAACCGACATCCTCAGCGTCACGCCCAAGATCGGGCTGCATTCCACCCGTTACGATCTCACCAACCAGGCCACAGGCACGCCCGACAAACTGACGCGCAACGTGCCGATATTTAGCGTGGATTCGGGGGTGACGTTCGAGCGCGATATCGAATGGCAGGGCAAGGCAATGACGCAGACGCTGGAGCCGCGCCTCTACTACCTGTATGTGCCCGACCGCAACCAGGACAAGATCCCGGTATTCGATACGGGTTTGGCCGACTTCAACTTTTCCCAGATCTTCGCCGAGAACCGCTATAGCGGCGGTGACCGCATCAGCGATGCCAATCAACTCACGGCCATGGTCGCCTCGCGCCTGCTGGATCCGGAAACCGGTGCTGAAGCGGTGCGTGCCGCCATCGGCCAGCGCTTCTATTTCACCGGGCAAAAGGTGGGGCTCCCCGGCGAGGCAAAGCGCAACGACCACGCCAGCGACTTGCTGGGATTCTTCTCCGGTCGCGTCCTGCCCAAGACAAGCGTTGATGTTGCCCTCGAGTACAACCCGCAGTCGCGCTGGCTGGAGCGTTTCAACGTCGGCAGCCGGTATCAGCCGGAATCTGGGAAGGTGCTGAACGCCGGTTACCGTTATACCCGGGACCAATTTGCGACGCCCGGCCTGAGTCAGTTCGACATTTCAGGGCAGTGGCCGGTTTTCGGCGGCTGGCACGGGGTCGGTCGCATCAACTATTCGATCAAGGATCAGCGCATGGTCGAAACGGTCGCCGGCCTCGAATACGACGGTGGTTGCTGGGTTGGCCGGGCGGTATTCCAGCGCATCGCAACGCAGGAAAACACATCCAACACGTCGTTCTTTGTCCAGCTCGAATTCAACGGTTTTGCAAAAGTCGGCACCAGTCCGCTCGACATCCTCAGGCGCAACGTGCCCGGCTACGGGCTGATTGGCCAGCAAAATCCCGGGGACCAGATCATTACGCCATGACATTTCGTCTGCTGCTGCTTTGCCTGTTATCCGCTCTGTCCTTCACCCAGGCCCACGCCCAGACAGGTCGTGCTCAACCGCTGGAAGTCGACCGCATCATCGCCGTGGTCAATGACGAGGCAATTACCGCCTATGAACTGCGCGCCCGCATGGCCACGGTGGAACGCCAGCTGCGTGAACAGAAGGTGCAATTGCCGCCACGCAAGGTGCTCGAGCAACAACTGCTCGAACGCATGATTACCGATCGCGTACAACTGCAGTTCGCCAAGGAAACCGGCCTGCGCATACCTGACCTTGAACTCGATGCCGCCATGCGCCGCATTGCAGAAAACAACAAGCTTTCATTGCAGGATTTCCGCACCGCATTGGAGAAGGACGGCATCGCCTGGGCCAAGTTTCGCGAAGAGATTCGCGACGAAATCGTCCTCGCGCGTCTGCGCGAACGCGAGGTGCAAAGCCGCATCGTCGTCTCCGACGGCGAGATCGACAATTACCTGGCGAATCCCGATACGGGCAGCGCAGGCGACAACGTTGAAGTGCAGACCGCCCACATCATCCTGCGAGTGCCGGAACAGGCATCGCCCGACCAGCTGATGCGCATCGGCGCGCGGGCACGGGCCGCGCTGGACCAGATCCGCCGCGGCGAGAACTTCGCCAAGGTAGCCGCCAGCTATTCCGATGCGCCCGATGGACTCTCCGGCGGAGCGATGGGCTCGCGCCCGCTTGATCGCTTGCCGGCGCTCTATGCCGATGCCGTAAAGAAGCTCAAGCCCGGCGAAGTCAGCGACATTCTGCGCAGTCCCGCCGGATTCCATATCGTCAAACTGATCGACCAGAAAAGCCTGGGCGGTGCCAAACCGGCGGCAACGCTCAAGCAGACCCACGCCCGTCATATCCTGATCAAGGTCAACGAACTCGTTTCGGAAGCCGAGGCAAAACGCAAGCTGGTCGCGCTCAAGGAACGGCTGGACAACGGCGCCGATTTTGCCGAACTGGCGCGCCTGCATTCCAACGATCTTTCCGCCGCAAAAGGTGGCGATCTGGGTTGGCTGTATCAGGGCGATACCGTTCCCGAGTTCGAGGCGGCGATGGATGCGCTGAAAATAAACCAGATCAGCCAGCCGGTTCAGTCGCCCTTTGGCTTCCATCTGATCCAGGTGCTGGAGCGTCGCACCGAGGATGCCACCAACGAACGCCAGCGGCTCGCCGCGCGGCAGGTGCTGCGCGAGCGCAAGTCCGACGAGACGTATCAGGACTGGGTCAGGCAGATCCGCGATCGCGCCTATGTCGAGTACCGCGTCGAAGAACGCTAGTCCATCCGCGCTGCCGGTGATTGCGGTCACCTCCGGCGAACCGGCGGGCATCGGACCGGACATCTGCCTGCGGCTGGCCGATCGCGCATGGCCGGCGCGGCTGGCGGTGTTGGGCGACCGCGACCTGTTGGCGGCGCGCGCCGCACAGCTCCGACTCGATGCCGGCCGCATCGAGATCAGGCACATTCCTCTGCAAAAGTCGGTGCTGGCGGGACGGCTCGATCCCGCCAACGCGCGCTACGTGCTCGACATTCTCGACGCCGCGCTCGCCGGCTGCGTCGGCGGAGAGTACGCGGCGATGGTGACAGCGCCGGTGCACAAGGGCGTCATCAATGATGCCGGCATTGCCTTCAGCGGCCACACCGAATACCTGGCCGAGCACACGGCAACGCCGCGTGTGGTGATGATGCTGGCCGCTCAGTTACCAGATGCGGGCTTGCGCGTCGCGCTGGCCACCACGCACCTGGCGCTGAAGGATGTTCCCGCCGCCATCACGCGCAGCGATCTTGAAGTCACGATCCGCATTCTCCACGCCGACATGCAAAGCAAGTTCGGCATTGCGCAGCCGCGCATCCTCGTCGCCGGACTCAACCCCCACGCCGGCGAAAGCGGCCACATGGGGCGCGAGGAAATCGAGGTCATCGGCCCGGTACTGGGCAAACTGCGCGGCGAGGGCATGAATCTGATCGGACCGCTGCCGGCGGATACGCTATTCACCAGAAATGTCCTTGCCGGCTCAGACGCACAGCTCGCCATGTATCACGACCAGGGACTCGCCGTGCTCAAGTACGCTGCGTTCGACGAGGGCATCAACGTCACGCTTGGCCTGCCCATCATCCGCACCTCTGTCGACCACGGCACGGCGCTCGATCTCGCCGGCACCGGCAAGGCCTCACCAACCAGCCTTTTCGCTGCTATCGACGCGGCAATCGACATGGCATCGCGCCGGGGCGGAGGGGTGAGCTGAATGTGTCAACTACTCGGCATGAACGGCAATACGCCGACCGACATCTGCTTTTCGTTCGAAGGCTTTCGCACCCGCGGCGGGCTCACCGATGTGCATAAAGACGGTTGGGGCATCGCCTTCTTCGAAGGACCAGGTTGCCGGGTCTTTCTCGACGTCGCGCCTTCGGCGCATTCCGCCGTGGCCGAACTGGTGCGTCACTATCCGATCCATTCGAAGAACGTCATCGCCCACATCCGCAAGGCAACCCAGGGCCGGGTCGCACTCGAAAACACCCACCCCTTCCAGCGCGAGCTGTGGGGTCGTTACTGGCTCTTCGCCCACAACGGCAACCTCAAGGACTTCGCGCCGACGCTCGACGGCAGCTTCGTTCCTGTAGGCGACACCGATTCCGAGCTGGCCTTCTGCTACCTGCTGCAACGCCTGCGCGACGAGTTCGGCCATGCCATGCCGCTGCGGCGGCCGATGTTCGAGTTCCTCGCCGGCATCACGCGAGAAATTGCCGCCCACGGCGAGTTCAATTTCCTGCTCAGCAACGGCAACTGCCTGTATGCCCACTGCGCCACCAAGCTGGCCTACATCGTGCGGCAGGCACCCTTCGCCACCGCCCATCTGAAGGACCAGGACATCAGCGTCGATTTCAGCGAAGTGACCAGTCCCGATGACCGCGTCGCCGTCATCGCCACGCTGCCGCTGACCGACAACGAGGCCTGGACCACGATCGAACCGGGCACGCTGATGGTGTTCCATAGCGGCGTGCCGGCGGCCGCGGCGCGCACCGGATGAAATCTGTCGCCGGGCACACCGCCCGGAAGCGGTTTGGCCAGAATTTCCTGGTATCCGACGGCGTCATCCGCAAGATCGTCGATGCCATCGCGCCGCGCGCCGGCGACACCATCATTGAAATCGGACCCGGCCTCGGCGCCCTGACTGAACCGTTGTTGGAGCGCATCGATCATCTGCACGTGGTCGAGATCGACCGCGACCTGATCGCGCGCCTGCGACAGCGCTTTCCGCCGGAGCGGCTCAGCATCCATGAAGGCGACGCGCTGGAGTTCGACTTCGCCAGCTTGAAGGGCGCGGGGCGACTCAAGATCGTCGGCAACCTGCCCTACAACATCTCCAGCCCGTTGCTGTTCCACCTGGTGCCCTTCGCGCCGCTGGTCTATGACATGCACTTCATGCTGCAAAAGGAAGTGGTCGATCGCATGGTGGCCACGCCCGGCAGCAAGGACTTCGGCCGCCTGTCGGTGATGCTGCAGTACCACTATCACATGGAGCGGATGTTCATCGTCCCGCCCGGCGCCTTCAATCCGGCGCCCAAGGTCTATTCGGCCATCGTGCGCATGATTCCGGTCGACTTCTCAAGAGTCGGCGCCGGCGAAACGGCGAAGGCCCCCGACCTGTTCGCCAGGGTGGTCACCGCGGCGTTCTCGCAGCGGCGCAAGATGCTGAGGAACACCCTGCGCGAGTTCATCAGCGAGGCCGCGCTCGCCGCGCTGGGCATCACGCCCACGGCACGCGCCGAAGACATCGCCGTGGCGGATTACGTGCGCCTCGCCAATACGCTGGCCGACCTTGGTCACGGTTGACCTCGCATCGACCGGGCGTTATCGCCGCATTGCCGTCATCGGGGGCGGGCCGGCCGGCCTGATGGCGGCGGAAGTGCTGAGCAACGCCGGGCTGCATGTCGAGGTCTTCGACGCGATGCCCTCGGTGGCGCGCAAGTTCCTCCTGGCCGGCCGCGGCGGGCTCAATCTGACCCACTCAGAGGCTCCCGACATCTTCGTCTCGCGCTATGGCACGCGCCGCGCGGAAGTCGGTCTCTGGCTCGATGAATTCGGCCCGCAGCAACTGCGCGACTGGGCGCACGCTCTCGGCATCGCCACCTTTGTCGGCAGTTCGGGACGCGTCTTTCCCCATGAGATGAAAGCCGCGCCACTGCTGCGTGCCTGGCTGCACCGGCTGCGCGCCGCCGGCGTGATGTTCCATGCGCGCCATCGCTGGCTGGGCTGGGAGGGCGACGGCGCGCTGCGTTTCGCCACGCCCTCGGGCGCAACAAAAGTCGGCGCTGACGCCACGGTCCTGGCGCTGGGCGGCGGCAGTTGGGCGCGACTGGGTTCGGATGGCGCCTGGGTGGCACTGCTGGCGGCGCGCGGCGTCACGGTGCAAAGCCTGCGCGCGGCCAACTGCGGCTTCAATGCAGCCTGGAGCGATCACCTGCGCCAGCGCTTTGCGGGTACGCCGGTCAAGAATGTCAGCGCCGCATTCACGGCGGCGGACGGATCGGTGGTAAAGCAGCAAGGTGAATTCCTCATCACCGAACACGGGGTCGAGGGCAACCTGATCTATGCGCTTTCGGCGCTGCTGCGCGACGCCATCGAACTCACCGGGAGCGCCACGCTGACTATCGACCTCGCGCCGGGACGCGGCTTGCAGCGCCTCGCGCAGGACCTGGCGCTCCCGCGCGGTCGCGATTCGCTGGCCAATCACTTGCGCCGGCGAACAGGCATCACGGGTGTCAAGGCCGCGTTGCTCCACGAGTTTGCGACGCCGGAAGATCTCGCCGCGCCCGAACGACTCGCCGCCCTCATCAAGTCGCTGCCGCTGCGCCTGGAGTCGCCGCGCCCGCTCGATGAAGCGATCAGCAGCGCGGGCGGCGTCGACTTCGCCGCGCGCGATGAAAACCTGATGCTGCCTGCCCTGCCAGGGATTTTCTGCGCCGGAGAAATGCTCACGTGGTATACGGAGCGCACCACTTGCCGAGTGTCCCAATTCCCAACGTACAAGAGGCTTCCACGCTCATCAAGTGCGGTTTGAACTTGCCGGAAGTCTAAAGGCACGTTTTCCGGCAAGTGGGTCAAATGTGAAGTCGCCCCACTGGCTCACGCCTTCCTGAGTGGAAATCCACTCCCCGCACACCCTCATGTCGCCGGGCATCAATTGGCAGGATGGGTCAAAGCGGGAAGGGAAAATCGAGTTCAGCGAGCGGTTTCTACCAGACCTGCAATCTGCCGCTCGACGGCTTAGGCAATACGCATTCCGGCACACCACGGAATCGATATCCGTTACGGGGCAGCCCGTTCTCTCAGCTTCTCGTAGAGCCCTGCGTGATTGAGCAGGATGTCCTTCATGCCGCCCTGAATGGCGGGGGAATTCAGCGCCTGCGTGCTCATGGCATTGTGGGCGTCGAGGGCGCCCATGATGGCGTTCAGCAGCTCGGTTTTCAGGTCGGGTGAATTGGCGAACTGTTCCTTGGTGTTGTTCGTTGCCTGCTGTTGCAGCGTCGCCGACTCCAGCAGCTTGCCCTTGATGACGTTGTTCACATAGATCAGCTTGTCCTGCTCGGTGAGGTCGCCATCGAAGAGGTTGTTCACCTTCTCGATAATCTCGTTCAGCCAGGCTTTCTCCCTTTCCTGCACGCTGCCGCTGCCGGCTTCGGTGATGGGGTAGAGCATGGGCTTCTCGCCATCGCCCAGCGGCATGGCCTGCTTGCCGAGGTTCTTCAGGTGGTGATGGGTCAGCACCACTTTCGAGAGGTCGATGCCTTCGCGTTCGCGGCCGAACTCCAGCAGCGGCAGCAGGCGCTTGTAGAAGATGGCGCGCTTTTCGATGGCGGTGTTGCCGTAGTCGAAGATTTGGGAGAGGAAGGTATAGAGGCGGATGTACGCGCCCATGTCGTTCTTGAACAGGATCAGCGCGTTCAACTCGTCCTGCGCCGCCTTGGCGGCGGCCTCGTCCTCCCTGGCCTGCGCAGCGCTGTGTGCCTGCCGGGCGGCCTTGTAGCGCTTCATCACGCGGTCCTGCACCGGCTCCAGCGCGGCGATCAGGTCGCTTTGCTTCGCGTTCGGGTTCAATTCCACGGCGACCACGCGGTCCACCTCGAAGTCGTCGTAGTGGCCGGCGGCGTCGCGCTTGGCGCGCAGGTTGAAGACCAGGTTCGGGTCCGACGTGGCCGAGAGTTCCGCCGTGGTGTGGTAGGTCTTGAAGGCGGCCAGCACTTCCTCGGTATCGTTCACGAAGTCCAGCACGTAGGTGGTGTCCTTGCCGGGCCAGGCGCGGTTCAGGCGCGAGAGGGTCTGCACGGCCTGGATGCCGGCCAGGCGCTTGTCCACGTACATGCCGCAGAGCAGCGGCTGATCGAAGCCGGTCTGGAACTTGTTCGCCACCAGCAGGATTTGATACTCGTCGCCCTTGAAGGCTTCGCGGATGTCGCGGCCCTTGAGGTTGGGGTTCAAGGCGTGACTGTTCTCGGTGAAGCCGTCGGGACCGGATGCCTTGTCGTTCACCTCGCCGGAGAAGGCGACCAGGGTGCCGATCTTGTAGCCCTGCTCCCTGATGTACTTGTCGATGGCCAGTTGCCAGCGCACCGCTTCCAGCCGGCTGCCGACCACCACCATGGCCTTGGCGTGACCGTCGAGCAGCGGCGCCACATAGCGGCGGAAGTGCTCGACCACGATTTCCACTTTCTGCGCGATGTTGTAGGGGTGGAGCTTGACCCAGCCCATGATCCGCTTCAGCGCCGCATTGCGCTCGACTTCCTTGTCGTCGATCTCCTTGCCTTCGTGGGCCAGCTTGAAGGCCAGCTTGTAGGGCGTGTAGTTCTTCAGCACGTCGAGGATGAACTTTTCTTCGATGGCCTGGCGCATGGAATAGACGTGGAAGGGCGCGGGGATATTGTCCGGCGCCGGCTTGCGCGAGGGATCGGGGCGCGTGCCGAAAATCTCCATGGTCTTGTTCTTCGGCGTTGCCGTGAAGGCGACGAAGGTGATGCCTCCATCGTCTGCCCGCGCCGCCATCTGCGCCGCGAGGATGTCCTCCGTGCTGACTTCGCCGCCGTCGGCCAGTTCCGCCAGTTCTTCCGGACTCAGCACCGCCTTGAGTTTGGCCGCTGCCTCGCCGGTCTGCGAACTGTGGGCTTCGTCGGCGATCACGGCGAAGCGTTTGCCCTGCGTGGCGGCCAGCTTGGTCACGGCCTCCAGCGCGAAAGGGAAAGTCTGGATGGTGCAGACCACGATTTTCTTGTCGCCGGAGAGCGCCTCGGCCAGCTTGCCGCTCTTGCTGCCGTCCTTGTTGGTGATGGTAGCGACCACGCCGCTGGTGCGCTGAAAATCGAACAGCGCTTCCTGAAGCTGCGCGTCGATCACGTTGCGGTCGGAGACCACCAGCACGGTATCGAAAACCTTCTTGTGTTGTGCGTCGTGCAGTTCGGCGAGGAAGTGCGCGGTCCACGCGATGGAGTTGGTCTTGCCGGAGCCGGCGGAATGCTGGACCAGATACTTGCCGCCCGGCCCATCGTGGAGCACGGCCGCCTGGAGCTTCCTCGTCACGTCGAGCTGATGGTAGCGGGGGAAGATGATTTCCTTGATCTGCTTCTTCTTGTCGCGCTGGGCAATGAGGTAGCGGCCGAGGATTTCCAGCCAGCTTTCCCGAGCCCAGACCTGCTCCCACAGGTAGGCCGTGCGGTGGCCGCCCTGCGCGTTCGCGGGGTTGCCCGCCGCGCCGTCGTCGCCGAGGTTGAAGGGCAGGAAGGCCGTGGCCGGGCCAGCCAGCTTGGTCACCATGTGCACTTCGACGTTGCTCACCGCGAAATGCACCAAGGCGCCGTTGGGGAAGGACAACAGCGGCTCGGCGGCCTGGCCCTTGGGCTTGGGATTGCGGTCGAAGCGGTACTGGTCGATGGCATCATTGATGCTCTGGGTGAAGTCGGTTTTCAGCTCCGCCGTGGCCACCGGCAGGCCGTTGAGGAACAAGCCGAGGTCGATGCTGTTCTCGTTGTGCAGGGAATAGCGCAACTGGCGCACCACGCGCAGCCGGTTGGCGGCGTGGCGGGCGAGGATGTCGGGATTGATGGCCAGCGCCGGTTTGAACTCGGCCAGCTTCAGCGGAGATTTCAGGCCCAGCAGTTCGATGCCGTGGCGCAGCACGTCCAGCGTGCCGCGCTGGTCGAGCTGATCGCGCAAGCGGGCCAGCAGGGTTTCAGCAGCCTGCGCGCCGTGGTTCTTGGTCAGGGTTTCCCATGCCTTGGGCTGCGTGGCCTGCACCCAGGCCAGAACGTCCGCCGGAAAAAGCGCCCGCGCCCGGTCGTAGTTTGCCGCGTCGCCCTCGGCATACAGCCAGCCTCGCGCTGCCAGATGAGTGCAGATGTCGTTCTCGAACACGACTTCTTTGTGCAGGTCGGACATGGACTCAGTTCTCTTGATAACTGCGCTCGATCAGCACCTTGGCCTTATCCAAGTCAGCCGCGTTACGGATCACCACTTCGAGGTCACCGGTACCCCAATGCCCCACATTCCGCACGTCACGAGTGAAGCCTTCCTGCAATGTCACTGTGTCCGGATTCAGCTTAATCCACAGTCGGACGTGAGGGTCGCGCTTTGAAATCAGTGTGGCGCAAATGAAGTTCTTGATCCGGCTGAATGCCACGTAACGCTTGAGTGGCTTTTCTTGAATATCGTCACCGAGCGAATGGACGTAGCTCAGCAGCTTTTCAAACAGCGACAGTAACTCCGGGGACGCCGAAGCCAACTGGTCAGCATGTAGTTTTTCGTCCGACTTGTTGCCGGGCCCACCGGATGCCGCATTTGCTTTGTCGGTGCCAGTCTGACTTCCGTCAACCACAGTCACTGAGTTGACCTGCTCGAAGAGGATGAGATCTTTTCCGAACAGCTTGTACCGGATCAACTCGATGTTTCTGGGCATCAGGGCGACTGCGTGCTCGTCATACCGGGTGAAGTCACCGGCGATACATATCAAGCGCGTGCCGCTCCACTCGATCTTGTCGGCTTCATCCTTCCCCAGTTTGTCCATTACCAGCTTCCAGAATTCAGCGCGATGGTCTAGCAGCCAGTCAAGATAGAACAGGCCCTGCGTCATCACGTTCTCGTTGGTGTGACGCTTGTATTCGATGATGACCGGGCAGCCGTTTTCGTCCAGACCGAGGGAGTCAATGCGCCCCTTGTGCGTCTTCCCGGTGCTGTACTCAGATGCAAGAAAACGCACACCGAGAAAAGTCTCCATCTGCTTTTCAATCAGTTGTTGGAGGTGCTTCTCGACCAGCGCCGAAACGCCTGCAAGCTCAGTGGCACCGCTTTGGTCGTGGCGGAAGAGTTTGATGTCGCTCATGCGGCCTTCCTTTCATTGAGTTCGCGAACGTCAATCTGGCCGGTGACGGCGGCGGAGATCAGCGCAGTTCGGCGTTCTTGCAGCAGGTCGATGGCGTGCTGGGCTTCGGCGGTGAGTGTGTCGAATTTGGCGGTTTCGATGTCGAGGAAAGCGGATATGGCGCGTTGCTCGGCTAAAGATGGAAGGGGGATGCGCAGGTTTCCAATTTGCCCGCAGGTGATTGCACCTTTTGTGGCTCCGGCTTCTTCACTATCGCGTCGAAGCTTCAAGTAGGCTGATTCCAAAATTCTGAGAAGGTATCGCACATCAAGCTTGGTCGAATTCGGCCTAACGTAGGCAACGTGTTGGTTAATTGTGGCCTCAATTCCCAGCATAGCGGCCATTCCACGGGTGCGACCTTGCCCTGTAATTCCGACAAGAATCGCTGGCGGGGCAACGATTGGCAAATGACACTCTCGAAGTGCTCGCTCGGTAACGAAGCCTTCGGCTTCGGTCACTACGCTAGCGTTTACGACAGAACTGTTGAGCCACGGAAATCCAGTTTCGCCCCAATACTCCGGTACTTCACGACTTGGCGTCGAACCATTGCCGACCTTAGCTACATACTTAATCGGCGTTGCATCCCAATGCGCCGGCACATCCCCCAGCCATTCGATGCCGGAAGGCTTCATGGGGGCATCGGGATTCAAGCCTTGGGTGACGGCGTGTGAGATGACGGCTTGACGCTTTTCTTTCAGCAGTTCCATCAGCCGCCGCTGCTCTGCCACCAGATCATCAATCTTCGCCGTCTCGCGGTCTAGGAAGGCGGCGATTCGGGTTTGCTCGGCGTGTGGCGGGAGGCTACAAAATAGGCGCCCGAAAGTCTCAGGATAGATTCGGAGTCGCGAGTCAATGACGCCAGCCGAGAACGCCTTAAAGTAGAGCGTGTATCGATCCGAGCGAATGAGGTAATTCAGGAACTTCGGCTCGCTGTCGTCGATGAGATAGAAGACGCAGTAGGCTGGGCTGACAATGCCGCTGTATGTAGTGAATGCAAGCCCGCGATTCCACGCGAGCATGATGTTCATTACCAAGTCGTCGTTGTAACAAACCTTGTAGCCTTCCAATGATTCTGCACGGCTCAAATGATCACCGGCGTCGATAACCTCCGATCTCGGCGAAATTCCCGTGTACGCGGACACGGAAAGAAGTAATCCTTCCCCATTGAGCGACCGCTCCTCGCGCTCTTTAAAGATGCGCTTGAAGCGCTTAACATCCCAATGCTCCGGCACCTCCCCCAGCCATTTCACGCCGCTGTCCTTGTATTTCGGATAGCGCGGAAAACTCATTTCGTCAGCCCGCCGATCATGGTCAGGATGCGGTCGGTGACGCCCTTCAGTTCAGCGTCGATCTCGGCCAGCGGGCGCGGTGGTTTGAAGACGTAGAAGTGGCGGTTGAAAGGAATCTCGTAGCCGACTTTGGTCTTGTCGTGGTCGATCCACGCGTCCGGCGCATGGGGCAGGACTTCGCGCTTGAAGTAGGTTTCCACGTCCTCGGCGAGCGGCACGTTTTCGGTATCGCGCAGCGTGGCATCCGGCACGGGCTTGCCCTTGCCTTTGCCCTTGGTGCCGAGCACGATCTTGCCCGCCGCGTCGCGCTCGGGGCGCTCGACGGTGATGGTACGGTAGCCGAAGTCCTCGTTTTTGAAAATGCGGCTGATCGGCACCGTCTCGCCAGCGCCGACTTTTCGGCTGACATCAGCGTGATCGCCAAACAGGCGGGTGATGTCATCGATGTGTTCCGGACTGAGTTCCTTGCGCTTGCTGCCGAGACTCTTGCGCATCTTCTGCCAGAAGCTGCTGGCGTCGATCAGTTGCAGCTTGCCACGGCGCGCGGCGGGCTTGCGGTTGCTGACAATCCAGACATAGGTGCTGATGCCGGTGTTGTAAAACATGTCGGTGGGCAGGCCGATGATGGCCTCGACCAGATCGTTTTCCAGCATGTAGCGGCGAATCTCGCTCTCGCCGCTGCCGGCGCCGCCGGTGAATAGCGGCGAGCCGTTGAGCACGATGCCGAAGCGGCTGCCGCCATCGACGGCGGGACGCATCTTGGACACCAGGTGCAGCAGGAACAGCAGCGAGCCGTCGCTGACGCGCGGCAGGCCGGGGCCGAAGCGGCCATTGAAGCCCATCTGCTCGAATTCCTTGCGGATGACCGACTCGATCTTCTTCCACTCGACGCCGAAGGGCGGATTGGAGAGCATGTAGTCGAACAGCTTGCCGAGCAGGCCGTCGGCGGAAAGCGTGTTGCCGAAGACGATGTTGGCGATGTCCTGGCCCTTGATCAGCATGTCGGCCTTGCAGATGGCATAGGACTCGGGGTTCAGTTCCTGCCCGTACATGAC
>VEPA01000085.1 GCA_012026675.1 Betaproteobacteria bacterium
GCCCTGCGTCAGCACCTCGTCCCGCTCGAAGATCGTCTGGTCCTTGTGGTCATGGAAGGCGCGCCCGTCCGCCGCCAGCGCCGCCGCCACCGCCGCGTCGCGCGCGCGGGCAAAGGGTTCGTGGTCGCGGTTCGCATGCCCGGCCGCCGCGCCCAGTTCCGCCGTCAGCCGCGGAATCTCCGCCCCCGCGCGGCCGTGCCGCCCGCTCCGCCCGCCGCCCCGCGCCCGCCGCGCGGCATCCAGCTCGATCAGCGCAAGACGGATGAACCCGACGCGGCGATCCTGCCGGGGCAGCGGAGCGAGGATGTCCGTATCGAAAACGAAGGCGCAATGCACGCGCGCATGCCCGCGCAACGCCGCCGCCAGCGCGGCATGGTCGAAATCGCGCAGGTCGCGGCGGAACCAGACGAGGGCGGCCGTCATTGCTGGCGCCCCATCAGGAACGCCAAGCCGTTTCCTGTGGCCCTGGAATCGCCCGGCCCGCGATGCGCGCCCTCAGATAGGCATGCACCGCATCGGCATCAAAACCCATGCCGGTAACCACCATCCGCTCGCGCGCCTCCAGCGCCTGGGCCACAAACTCGCGCCGCCGCGCGCTCATCGCGGCACGCGGTTCGGGTTCGTCGTGAAGTTTCAGCGAGGTAGCAGGCATTTCTGTCGCTCCAGATACCAACATGCGCCATGGTAACGCTTCAACCAGATCGACAGTCGTCAGCACCATTCAAAAGTCGGTGCTGGCGGGACGGCGGTTCGCGACCCTTTGCGGACAGATAGCATTCGACAGAGCGGCCGGTCAGCCCAACCGGATTGCAGCAAACCAAAGCGCTAAAAGTTAGCCAGTCGCGATCTCGCCCAATAGGGTCAGCGGGACGGTCAATAGCTCTCCTACTCTTGGAACCATTGGCTTCTTCAGGGATTACTTGATCGCCTTGGACTCCTGTAATACGATAGTAATCGATCACTTACTTGTTGACTTGAAATGTCTATTGAAACAAGACCGAAGAACTTGCCCGCAGACCAGCGCCGGGCTGTCACCGTGGAGGCGGTTATCGAACTGACGGCCGAGCAGAATCCGGGCGATATAACGACCGCCGCGATTGCGAAACGGATGAATCTCACGCAGGGCGCGCTATTCCGCCACTTTCCCAGTAAGGATGCAATCTGGCAGGCGGTCATGGAATGGGTGGCCGAGCGACTGCTACAGCGGGTGGATCGTGCCATTCAAGGCGTGAACTCACCGCTTCAGGCACTGGAAGCAGCATTCATGACGCATATCGAATTTGTTGTCGCGCACCCCGGCGTGCCGCGCCTGCTGTTCGGCGAACTGCAACGCGCCGAGGACACTCCCGCCAAACGCATGGCGCGTGCACTGATTGGGAGTTATCGGGAACGCCTGAGCGAGCTGATAGATGCAGGGAAAGCCTGCGGTGAAGTGGCGCCGGAAGTCGATACTGCAGCGGCTGTGATTGCCTTCATCGGCAGCATCCAGGGGCTGGTCATGCAATCGCTGCTGAGTGGCAAGGTTGGGCAAATGCAGGCCAACGCGCCAGGTGCGTTCGCCCTTTACCGTCGTGGAATCAGGAGTGTCACATGAAGTCCGAACGTAGACTCAAATGGCTGGCCATTGCCGCCGTAGTCGTCCTGGCGGCCATTCTGCTGCTGTTCGTCGCGCGCAGCGGACCGCTGGCGACGATGCGCGTCACCGTCGCACCGGCCGCACGGGTCGATCTGGCGCCGCTGCTGTTCGGCATCGGCGTGGTCGAAGCGCGGCGCAGCTATCTGGTCGGCCCCACCACTGCCGGGCGCGTGCGCCACGTCGCCGTGGATGTCGGCGACGTCGTGAAGGCCGGCCAGCTGCTGGCGGAGATGGACCCGGTCGACCTCGATCAGCGCCTTGCCGCAACAAGCGCGGCCGCCAATCGGGCGAAGAGTGCTGTCGATACGGCGGCAGCGCAACTTGCCGACACCGTTGCCCGAGGCAAAGTGGCTGCCGCCAATGCGTATCGCTATGAGGAGCTGGGGCGCAAGGGTTTCGTCAGTTCCAGCGTGACTGAGGGCAAGACGCAGGAGATGAATTCCGCGAAGGCCCAGTTTGCCGCTGCCGAAGCCGCGCTGGCCGGCACGCGTCAGGACCTCGCACGCCTCGATGCCGAACGCGCCGGCGCGCAGCAGCAGCGCAGCAACCTGCGCCTGCTGGCGCCGGCCGATGGCGTGGTGACCGCCCGCGACGCCGAGCCGGGCTCGACGGTGATTGCCGGACAGGCCGTTGTGCGGCTGATCGCCACCGCCAGCCTGTGGCTCAAGCTGCGCCTCGATCAGCATCGCTCGGCCGGCCTGCAAGTCGGGCTTCCGGCTGAAATCGTGTTGCGCTCGCGGCCGGGCCAGGTGCTGCCCGGAAAAGTTGCGCGCATTGAAATGATCGGCGACGCCGTGACCGAAGAGCGCATCGCCCAGGTGGCCTTCGATACGCCGCCGAAGGATGTTTCCATCGGCGAAATGAGCGAAATCACCTTGCGCCCGCCGGGCGTCAAACAGGCGTTGGCCGTGCCCGGCGCAGCATTGCGCCTGCACGGCGGCAAGACCGGCGTCTGGTTGCTGGCTGACGGCAAGCCGGGCTTTGTCCCGGTCACGACGGGCACCCAAGGTGCCGACGGCCGGGTGCAGATCATCGATGGCCTCAAGGAGGGCGATGTGGTAATCGTGCACAGCGAAAGCGAGCTCGCCGCAGACAGCCGCATCAAGGTGGTTTCCACCCTCACGGGTTCGTGAGCCGATCATGATCAGTCTGGCCGGCCGCGACATCCTGCATTCCTGGGGCAAGTTCGTCCTCACCGGGGTCGGGCTGGGCCTGCTGATCGGCGCCACGCTGACCATGGCTGGCGGCTATCGCGGCATGGTCGATGACGCGAGGGTACTGCTGACCAACAGCGGGGCCGACATCTGGGTGGTGCAGAAGGACACCCAGGGACCGTATGCCGAGGCGTCCAGCATCCGCGACGATGTGTATCGCGGCCTGCGCGGCCTGCCCGGCGTCGCGCACGCGGCGAACGTCACTTACCTGACCATGCAGGTGCGCCGTGGCGACACCGATCTGCGCACCATGGTGGTCGGCTTCGAACCGGGACAACCCGGCGAGCCGGGCTATCTGGTGGCGGGGCGACGCCTGCTGCGCGGTCACTTCGAGGCCATTGCCGATGTGAAGACCGGCTTCCGTCTCGGTGAGCGTATCCGCATCCGTCGCCACGACTACGAAGTGGTCGGCCTGCCGCGGCGCATGGTGTCGTCAGGCGGCGATCCGATGGTCTTCATTCCGCTCAAGGACGCGCAGGAGGCGCAGTTCCTCAAGGACAACGACGCGATCATCGCCGACCGCGCACGCACGGCGGCGAATCCTGCCCTGAACCGCCCCGGCGTGCCCGGCCTGCTTGACGCGGTGACGGCATCGCAGACCATCAATCACAGCGTCAATGCGGTGCTGGTAAAAGTCGGCGCTGGCGACACGGCGGCCAACGTGGCGCAGGAGATCCGCCGCTGGAAACACGTGCAGGCCTACACCCGCGAGCAGATGGAAGAAATCCTGATCGCCAAGCTGATCGCCACCTCGGCCAAGCAGATCGGCATGTTCCTCGCCATCCTCACCGTGGTCAGCGCGGCCATCGTCGCCTTCATCATCTACACCATGACACTGGGCAAGATTCGCGAAATCGCGGTGCTGAAACTGATCGGCACCCGCAACCGCACCATCGCCGGCATGATCCTGCAACAGGCGCTCGGCCTTGGCCTGATCGGTTTCATCGTCGGCAAGATTTCCGCCACGCTGTGGGCGCCGGCCTTTCCCAAGTATGTGCTGCTGGAGACGGCGGACGCCATGCGCGCGCTGGTCATCGTCATGGTGGTCTGCGCGCTGGCCAGCACGCTGGCGATCCGCGCCGCGCTGAAGGTCGATCCGGCCACGGCCATCGGGGGCTGAGATGGACAAGGGAATTCATATCGAAGGCCTCAGCAAGCGCTACGGCGAGGGTGACACCGCCGTCGATGCGCTGAAGGACGTCAACATGAGCATCGCGCCCGGCGAGGTGGTCGGCCTGGTCGGTCCCAGCGGCTCGGGCAAGACCACGCTGCTCAAATGCCTCGGCGCGGTGATAGAACCGACGCGCGGGCGCATGACGCTGGGCGGCGAGGTTATCTACGACAGCGCGCAAGGCGGATGGAAAACGCCGGACCTGCGCGCACTGCGGCGCGACCGCATCGGCTTCATCTTCCAGGCGCCCTACCTGATCCCCTTTCTCGATGTCACCGACAACGTCGCCCTGCTGCCTATGCTGGCAGGGCGCGCGAATGGTGTTTCCCGGGCGCGTGCGCTGGAACTGCTGCAGGCGCTCGATATCGCACATCGCGCCAAGGCGCAGCCGAGCGAGCTATCCGGCGGCGAACAGCAGCGCGTGTCGATTGCCCGCGCGCTGGCCAATCAGCCGCCGGTGATACTCGCCGACGAACCCACCGCGCCGCTCGACAGTGCGCGGGCACTGGCCGTGGTGCGCATCTTGAATCAGATGGCGAGCCAATATCAAACTGCGATCATCGTCGTCACCCATGACGAAAAGATCATTCCCACCTTCAAGCGGATTTATCACATTCGCGACGGAAGGACGGTGGAAGAGGCGGGGGAAGGACGCGAGATTTCGTGAATGGGCCGTCGGCATCACAGTCCTGCCGCCGCTTGATTCCAAGTTTACCGGCCACTACCAGGCGACTGCATAGGATCAACGGCGGCTTTGGAGAAACATGGTCAGCGCCCGCTTCTGACCGGTTAAAGGCAATATCGATAAGAAAATTATCGCCGAAAACCAGCTGTTCAGGTGGGCCAGAGTCCACATCGACTATTCAAATTGGAAGGCCACATCGAGTGGCCGGATATGGCCGACTGCCGCCGTCTCGCCAGCGCCGACTTTTTACGCTACCGGCATGATCATTGTGCTGCGGCCAGTACTCCGAAGCCCTGTCGATGGCCACGCCCAGGCCGTGCCGCTTCAGCATGCCGTTTCAGTCCGGGGGCACCGACGACCGTCAGGATGTGTAACGTCGGGAC
>VEPA01000029.1 GCA_012026675.1 Betaproteobacteria bacterium
GCCTTGGCGGCGCCCGTCGAGGACGGGATGATGTTTTCCAGGATGACGCGGCCGCCGCGCCAGTCCTAGTTGGGCGGGCCATCGACGGTCTTCAGCGACGCCGTGGCGGCATGCACCGTGGTCTTCCGGCCGCGCTTGATGCCCCAGGTGTCGTGCAGCACCTTGGCCACTGGAGCCAGGCAGTTGGTGGTGCAGGACGCGGCGGAAACGATCTTCTCACCGGCGTAGGTCTTGTGATTCACGCCATAGACGAACATTGGCGTGTCGTCCTTGGACGGCGCGGATTGCACGACCTTCTTGGCGCCGGCGTCGATGTGCTTCTGGCAAGTGTCCTTGGTCAGAAAGAAGCCGGTGCATTCGATGACGATATCGGCACCGATTTCATTCCACTTCAGATTGGCCGGATCCTTCTCGGCCGTCAGGCGGATCTTCTTGCCATTGACGACCAGAGTGTTGCCGTCGACGGCGATGTCGCCCTTGAAGTTGCCATGAACCGAGTCGTACTTCAGCATGTAGGCCAGATAGTCGGGTTCGAGCAGGTCGTTGATGCCGACCACTTCGATCCCGGGGAAATCCTTGGCGATGGCGCGAAATGCCATGCGGCCGATGCGACCGAACCCGTTGATGCCAACTTTGATAGCCATTTGGATACTCTCCTGAGTGTGATTAGCGTGAAATATCTCGTTCTGTACGACTGGTGACAGCCGAGCGAAGCGAGCCTAATAGTAGCCCCGCCCTGGGGCGGGGGCGCAGGCGGGGTTTCGCGAAGCACTGCTTCGCGCCGCCGCAGCCGGCCGGCCATGTAGGGCCGGCCGGGTATCGGGGGGGGGGCGCCTTCAATTTGCCTTTCGCGTGTTTCATCTTCAGCGGGTGGCTCTCGGTACCGTGAGCGTTAGCGTTAAATGAATTGCTCTACGGTCTTCACGACATTCGCCACCGTGAAGCCGAATTCCTTGAACAAAGCCCCGGCCGGTGCCGACTCGCCGTAGCGGTTGAGGCCGATGACCGCGCCCTGTCCGCTGTCGGCGGCACCGACATACTTGTGCCAACCATCGGTGACGCCGGCTTCGACGACAACGCGCGGCACGCCCTTCGGCAGCACAGCCTCGCGGTAGGCCGCGTCCTGGCGGTCGAAGGCGTTGGTGCAGGGCATCGAGACCACGCGAACCGGAATTTCTGCTTCCATCGCGGCCTGGGCCTTGAGGGCGATTTCCACTTCGGAACCGGTGGCGATAATGACCGCCTTGGGCTTGCCGTTCTTCGCTTCGGAAACGATGTACCCGCCCCGCGCGATATTGGCAATCGTTGCAGCGTCGCGCGACACGAAGGGCAGGTTCTGCCGCGACAGGCAAAGCGAGGTCGGGCCGGTCAGCTTTGCCACCGCGGCAGTCCACGCCACCATGGTCTCCACCGTATCGCAGGGACGCCAGACATCCATGTTCGGAATCATGCGCAGCGTGGCGGTCTGCTCCACAGGCTGGTGGGTCGGGCCGTCCTCGCCGAGGCCGATCGAATCATGGGTGAAGACGAAGATCACGCGCTGCTTCATCAGCGCCGCCATGCGCAGGGCATTGCGGGCATATTCCGAGAACATCAGGAAAGTGCCACCAAATGGCAGGAAGCCGCCATGCAGCGCCATGCCGTTCATGATCGCCGCCATGCCGAACTCGCGCACGCCGTAGGAAATGTAGTTGCCCGTGCTCTTGCCGGAAACATGTTTGCAGCCCGACCAGTTGGTCAAGTTGGAGCCGGTCAGGTCAGCCGAACCGCCGAGGAATTCGGGCAGGGCCGGGGCCAGCGCGTTGATGGCGATCTGCGAAGCCTTGCGGGTAGCGACGGTTTCGGCCTTGGCGTTGGCGCCGTCGATGGCCTTCTGCGCGATCTCGGCCCAGTTGGCCGGCAGTTCGCTGGCCATGCGCCGCTTGAACTCCGCCGCTTCGGCCGGGAAGGCCTTGGCATAGGCGTCGAAGCTCTGGTTCCAGTTGGCTTCCCAGTCCGCACCCTTCTGCCTGGCATCCCAGACGTCGTAGACTTCCTTGGGAACCTCGAAGGGAGCATAGTGCCAGCCGATATGCGGCCGGACCAGCGCGATCTCGACGTCGCCCAGGGGCGCGCCATGCACGTCATGGGTGCCCTGCTTGTTCGGGGAACCGGCGCCGATGACGGTCTTGCAGCAGATCAGCGAGGGCTTGTCGGTCACCGCCCTGGCGGCCTTGATGGCCGCATGCAGTGCTTCCGGGTCGTGGCCATCGACGTTGGGCACGACGTGCCAGCCATAGGCCTCGAAGCGCTTCGGCGTGTCGTCGGTGAACCAGCCTTCGACATGACCATCGATGGAAATGCCGTTGTCGTCCCAGAAAGCGGGCAACTTGCCTAGGCCCCAGGTACCCGCCAGCGCGCAGGCTTCGTGCGAAATGCCTTCCATCAGGCAGCCGTCGCCGAGAAAGACATAGGTACGATGATCGACGATCTCGTGGCCGGGCTTGTTGAACTCGGCGGCCAGCAGCTTCTCGGCCATGGCCATGCCGACGGCGTTGGTGATGCCCTGGCCGAGCGGGCCGGTGGTGGTCTCGACGCCTGCGGTGTAGCCATACTCTGGATGGCCCGGCGTCCTGCTGTGCAACTGGCGGAACTGCTTCAGGTCATCGATGGACAGGTCGTAGCCGGTAAGGTGCAGCAGGGCATAGATCAGCATCGAACCGTGACCGTTGGACAGCACGAAGCGGTCGCGATTTGCCCACTTGGGGTTGTTCGGGTTGTGGCGCAGGTGGTGGTTCCACAGCACTTCGGCGATTTCGGCCATGCCCATGGGCGCGCCGGGGTGGCCGGAGTTGGCTTTTTGGACGGCATCCATGGCCAGTGCACGGATGGCGCTGGTCAGGTTGTTGAAGACGGGTGGTTCGAAATCGCTGAACGTGCTCATTGCTTCCCTCATCAGTCGGTGGAGTCGGGGTAGCCCGGTATTATCGGCGAAACCGGGCGGATCGCGCTAGCTGGATAGCCAGGTGCTTGATTCGCTGACGCTCAGGCTCGCTTGCGGTTTTCCATCATGCGCAGAATCAGCGGCGTGAAGATCAACTGCATGGCCAGTTCCATCTTGCCGCCCGGCACCACGATGATGTTCGGCCGCGACATGAAGGAATTGTGGATCATGGACAGCAGGTAGGGGAAGTCGATACCCTTGGGATTGGCAAAGCGGATCACCACGAAGCTCTCGTCGGCCGTCGGAATTTCGCGGGCGATGAATGGGTTGGAGGTATCGACCGTCGGCACGCGCTGAAAATTCACGTGGGTGCGCGAAAACTGCGGCGTGATGTAGTTGATGTAGTCCGGCATGCGGCGCAGGATGGTATCCACCACGGCCTCGGTCGAATAGCCGCGCTGGTTCTTGTCGCGGTGCAGTTTCTGTATCCATTCGAGGTTGACCGTCGGCACCACGCCGACCAGCAGGTCGGCATGCTGCGCCACATTGACCGTGTCGGTGACGGCGGCGCCGTGCAGGCCCTCGTAGAACATCAGGTCGGTACCGGCGGGGATGTCTTCCCAGGGCGTGAACTCGCCCGACTCCTGGCCGTAGGGCGCCGCTTCGTCGGCATTGTGCAGATACTTCCTGACCTTGCCCTTGCCGGTTTCGCCATAGGTCTTGAACAAGTCGGCCAGTTCCTCGAGCAGGTTGGCTTCTGGACCGAAATGGCTGAAATGATTGTTGCCGTTCTGTCGCGCTTCTTCCGCCGCGACTTTCATGGCCTTGCGGTCATAGCGATGGAAGGAATCGCCTTCGACAATCGCGGCACTGAGCTTTTCGCGGCGGAAGACCAGATCGAAGGACTTGGTGACCGTGGACGTGCCGGCACCGGAAGAGCCGGTGATGGCGACGATGGGATGCTTGACCGACATGCGAGCCTCCTGGATTGAATTGTTGTTACTGGGTTCTGAACAGCGAGCGGGTCGAAAACAAGGGCGAATTGAAGGTGTCCGGCTCCTTGCCGCTGGCATAGTCGGCGTGGTAGGCGGCGACGCGCTCGACTTCGTTCTTCGAACCGAAGATCAGCGGCACGCGCTGGTGAAGATCCGTCGGCAACATCTCCATCACGCGTTCGCGCCCGGTGGTCGATTGGCCCCCCGCCTGCTCGATGATAAAAGAGATCGGACTGGCTTCGTAGAGCAGGCGCAATCGGCCGGGCTTGGTGGCGTCCTTGCTGTCCTTCGGGTACATGAAAATGCCGCCGCGGGTCAGAATGCGGAAAGTCTCCGCCACCAGCGAGGCGACCCAGCGCATGTTGAAGTCCTTGTCCCGGGAACCGGACTTGCCGGCCAGGCACTCGGCGACATAACGCTGCACCGGCGGCTCCCAGAATCGCGAGTTGGATGAGTTGATGGCGAATTCATGGGTATCGTCCGGAATCTTCATCTGCGGATGCGTCAGGATGAAGGCGCCGATGTCGCGGTCCAGGGTGAAGCCGTCGACGCCGTCGCCGGTGGTCAGCACCAGCATGGTCGACGGCCCGTACAGGGCGAGCCCGGCGCAGACCTGCTGCGTGCCGGGCTGCAGGAAATCGTCGAGCGTGGCGTCTTTGCCGGGATTCGGCGCGCGCAGGATCGAAAAAATGGTTCCCACCGTCAGGTTGACGTCGATGTTCGAACTGCCGTCCAGCGGATCGAAGACCAGCAGGTACTTGCCACGCTTGCAATGCGCAGGAAGAACGTACACGTCTTCCATTTCCTCGGAGGCCATGCCGGCCAGGTTGCCGGACCACTCGTTTTCCTGCAGCATGACGTCGTTGCTCATGACGTCGAGTTTCTTCTGTACCTCGCCTTGGACATTGACCGATGCGCCATCGCTGCCGGCATTGCCCAGCGCGCCGATCAAGGCGCCCTTGTTTACCTGGTTGGAAATGATCTTGATCGCCGTCGCCAAGGAGTTGAGCAGGCTGGAAAACTCGCCCGAAACGCCCGGATGCTTGTGTTCCTGCTCGATGGTGTAGCGCGTCAGTGTCTTGCGTCCCTGGTGCATGGGTCCTGCTCCCTGTATGTGCCGAATTTGTGCCGAATTACCGCCAGCGCAGACGCTGGCCCGGATGGCTTTTCTTGCCTGACGGACAATGTAATCGCATCGATCTATAAGCACCATTCACTTTTTCTTATCCTTCAAATAAGCCCGCTATTTCCCCGGATTCATCGCCGGAATGATGGTGACGGTGCCGACTATCGCGTCAGTTCCATGTACAGGCTGGGTAGCGTTTCAGGCAGGCGTTCGATGCGATCGAGCACACGCCAGCGCTTGCCGAAGATGTCGCGCACATACTCGTCGGCGTTCGGATCGAGACTCAGGCAGAAGGTCGTCACGCCCTTGGCCGCCAGTTCCTCAACCGCCTTGCGCGCATCACTGCGCAGATGGCCGGGTTCGGTAACGTCGATGTCGGCCGGTTCGCCGTCGGGCAGCAGCAGCAGGATCTTCTTCTCGGCAGGGCGCGCCGCCAGGTAATGGCCGGCGTGGCGCAGCGCGGCGCCCATGCGTGTCGACCATCCGGCCTCCATGGCCGCCAAGCGCGCTTTGACCGTGTCGTCCCAACGCTCGGAAAAACCCTTGATATGCTGGTAGCGGACTTCGTGGCGAGTATTGGAACGGAAGCCGGCAATCGCATACGCATCGCCGAGGCAATCGATGGCCCAGGCCAGCAGCGATACGGCTTCCTGGCTGAGTTCGAGTATGGTTTGCCCCGCCGTGCCGCCAGCACCGACTTTCTGGCCGACTTGGCCACCGACTTGACCATTGAGCGACTCCGACAGGTCGAGCAGCAGCAGGACGTCGATGCTGCGACCGTCGGTGCGGTGGCTCATGTTGATGCGCGGATCGGGCGCGACGCCGCACTTGTAGTCGATCAGCGAACTGATGGCGATGTCGAGGTCGAGGTCGCTGCCCTCTTCCTGGTAGCGAATGCGCACCTTGTCCTGCGGCTTGAGCAGATCCAGCAGGCGCTTCAGATGCCTGGCGAGTGCGGCATGCTTTTCCAGCAGGCGGTCGATGTCCGCGGCATTTCCCGACGGGTGCAGTGCCTCATAAACGCTGGCCCAGTCGGGGCGGTAGGTCTGCGACTGGTAATCCCATTCCGGGTAGCGGCGCGGAGGCAGGGACAGGACCTCGGCCGGCTTCTTGTTCTGCTTGACGGGGTCGTCGAAGAACTCCTCGTCGTCGCTGTCCTCGATGTACTGCCACAGGTGGCGGTTGTCGTCACGGTAATCGATGACCGTGTTGTCGAAGTGAACCTTGGCGAATTGGTCGCTCTGGCGTCGCGTGCGGGCAACGTAGGAAAGCGCCAGGTCGGCCATCTCGCGGGTGCTGGAGGTGCCTTCGCCCAGGGTTTCGTGGAAGCGCGCGGTGAATTCGAGCAGTTGCGGATTGGTGTAGGGATGCTGTGGATCGAGCAGCGCATAGGACAGCATTGCCAGGCGGTGGCGCAGGCAGGAAGTGGTCTCCGGGTCGCACTCGGCCTCACCGGGCAGCGGATGCAGGGCGAGAAAGATGCGCCGCAAGCCGGGATACTCGCGGATCAGCAGGGTCTCGATACGGCAATCTTCGAAGAACTCCACCGCCATGCGCTGGAAGGGGCTGTAATTGTCGGCGATGATCGAACTGCTCCAGCGGCGGTGGCCGGCCATATGAGCCAGCACCGCGCGATAGCGCTCGAGGCCGCCGATTGCTCCGCGGGGACCCTGCACATCGTCGAACACATCCGGTACGCGCATGCCGAGCTTGTCGAAGTAGGGGATCGGCTTGCGCAGCTCGTCGAAGGCCGTCGAGTAGGGCACCAGTTGCTCTGCATCCCGCCAAAGCGCCCGCAGGTAAAGATCGAGCTTGCGTTCGACGTCGGCAAACAGGGTGCCGTGGCGTTCGCGCTGCAGCACGGCATGGCTATCGGCCGACTGCAGACTGAAATAATCGATTTGGCGCTCAGGGTGATTGGCGTAGTTGCGGATGCCGTAGTCGGTCCAGTTCCTCAGCCCGGCGGTGGACAAGAGGCTGAGCAGGCGCGGCGCCTGCTCGAGGAAATGCGGCAGGCCGGGACTGGGAAAGGTGGTGTGATGACCGTGGATCGAACCCGTGGTGCGCGCCATCAGGTTCAGCGCGATGTCCAGATAGACCTCGATCTGTTCGGCCGACTGCAGGCGCCGGGCGACGGCAGCGAGCGTTTGCAGGAAGGGCGTGATGGCCTTGCTGTTGGGCGACTTCTGCATTACGCGAATCGTGCCCATCACTTGCGGCAGCAGGGGCTCCTGGTCGCCGCTGGCCGCAGCGGCGACCGTCGGCCATTCTTCGAGGAAGGCCAGCAGCGGCTCGGGCCCACGACCGAGCTTGCCGATGACCCGCGCGGCTTCGAGATAGGCATCGAGCTGCGGCTTGCTGAAACTGGCGAGCGCCGCGTTCATGCACTCTTCGAAGACGTCGGCAACCGCGGCAAAACCGCAATCCAGCGCCTGCCAGGCCGCCTGCACCTGGGGATGCGCGTAGCTGCGGCCGCGCGCATCCGGAACCTGTCGCACGCCGGTGACCATGTTCTATCGCCGCTTAAGGCCGGTTAGCGCCGCTTAGCGCCGTATCGCCAGCGCCGACTCTTCAGGCGAAGCTAGCATCGACGGCATGATCGAGCGTGGCGCGGATGTCGGCGTCGTCCGTGATCGGCCGCACCATGGCCATGCGGCAGGCATCCTGTGGCGGAACGCCGCGCTTGATCAGGGTCGCGGCATAAACGACGAGGCGCGTCGAAATGCCCTCGTCGAGGCCGTGGCCCTTGAGGTTGCGCGCCGTCTGCGCAATCTTGATCAGGGTCGCTGCCGTGGCGGCATCGAGGCCGGACTCCTGCGCCACGATCTGCGTCTCCAGCGCCGCTTCGGGGTAGTCGAAATCGAAGGCGGTGAAACGCTGCTTGGTCGACTGCTTGAGGTCCTTCATCAGCGACTGGTAGCCGGGGGTGTAGGAAATCACCAGTTGAAAGTCAGGATGCGCCTCGATCAGTTCGCCCTTCTTGTCCAGCGGCAGGGTGCGCCGATGGTCGGTCAGCGGGTGGATCACCACCGTCGTGTCCTGGCGCGCTTCGACGATCTCGTCGAGATAGCAGATCGCACCCATGCGCGCGGCGGTGGTCAGCGGGCCGTCGAGCCAGCGCGTGCCGTTGGCATCGAGCAGGTAGCGGCCGACCAGGTCCGAGGCTGTCATGTCCTCATTGCAGGCCACGGTGATCAGCGGCTTGCCCAGTTTCCAAGCCATGTACTCGACGAAGCGCGACTTGCCGCAGCCGGTCGGCCCCTTGAGCATCACCGGCAGGCGCGCGGCGTAGGCAGCTTCGTAGAGAATGACTTCCCTGCCCTGGGCCTGATAGAAGGGTTCCGTCCTGACGAGGTATTGCTCCTTGTTCGACATGGCCTTATCCGATCAATTCAGTCAAGTATGCAAATCCAAAAAACCCCGCCGCGGCGGGGTTGTTTCTACCAGAGTCCGGCTTACTTGTGCACGCCGAGCTTTTCGCGCCAGCCCGGGTAGAGCTTGTCGGCATCGCCCGGGAAGGATTCGAAGGCGCGGGCAAATTCCTTGTGCTGCTTGGCGAACTCGATCGGATCGGCGCCCGACTTCCAGCATTCGTATGACTGGCGCAGGGAAATCGCGCCGGCCGCCGGAAAGTCGATGTGGCCATAGGAGCCGCAGCCAGAAGAGTAGA
>VEPA01000145.1 GCA_012026675.1 Betaproteobacteria bacterium
CGGCGGGCGGGTTCGAGGTCGAGCTGGGACACGGCGGCAGGGATGGCGTTACGAAGGGCCGCGATTATACGGTGCCGGGCAGGAGTCGGCGCTGGCGGCACGGCGACGCCGCGCTTCAGGCGGCTTCGAAATGCTCCAGCAGCAGCTGTACCGTCTGCGTGCCGTTCCACTCATTGATATCGACGCGGAAGGCGGCGCGGATACGATCGGGAGCGGGGTTGGCGTTCCCGTCGGTGAAGTTGAACTGGATGGCGTCGAAACGCTGTCCGCCCTTTTGCAGCTTGAGCTTCAGGTGCTTGTCCTTCAGCAGGCGCTGGTTGAGTACCTCGAAGCTGTCGGCGAAGACCGGTGCGGGAAAGCCCTGGCCCCAGACCTCCTGTTGCATCAGGCGCACGGCATCGAGCGAGAAGTAGCCGGTTTCGAGCGGGCCGTCGGTTTCCAGCGTGCGCGAAAGGTCGGCCGGCGAAAGCAGCTCGCGGCAGACCTGTTCGAAGGCGGCTTCGAATTCGGCAAGGCCCTCTTCCCGGAGCGTAAGGCCGGCGGCGGCGGCGTGGCCGCCAAAGCGCAACAGCAGGCCCGGGCGCCGCTTGGCGACCAGATCCAGCGCGTCGCGCAGGTGCAGGCCGGGAATCGAGCGGCCGGAGGCCTTCAACTCGCCTTCATTGCCGTGGGCAAAGGCGAAGGTCGGGCGGTGCAGCTTTTCCTTGACGCGGCCGGCGAGTATGCCGATCACGCCCTGGTGCCAGCCGGGGTCGAACAGCGTCAGGCTGGCGCGGTTGCCGGGGTCGAGCGAGGCGAGCAGGAGTTCGGCGTCGTCGCGCATGCCGGCTTCAATGACGCGCCGCTCGCGGTTGATGGCGTCCAGCTGCTGGGCGATGTTCATGGCGCGCGCCGGGTCGTCCGTGGTCAGGCATTCGATGCCCAGCGACATGTCGGCCAGGCGCCCGGCCGCGTTGAGGCGCGGGCCGAGGGCAAAGCCCAGGTCGAAGGTTGCAGCGCGGCCCGGTTCGCGGCCGGCGATGCTCAGTAGTGCGGCGATGCCGGCATGCATCTGGCCGCCGCGGATGCGCGCCAGACCCTGCGTGACAAGGATGCGGTTGTTGCGGTCGAGCGGCACCACGTCGGCCACCGTGCCCAGCGCCACCAGGTCGAGCAGGGCGGCCAGGTTAGGCTCCGGCGCGTTGGCGTAAGCGCCGCGCCGGCGCAGTTCGGCGCGCAGGGCCAGCATGACGTAGAACATCACGCCGACGCCGGCCAAAGCCTTGCTCGGAAAATCGCAGGCGGGCTGGTTGGGGTTGACGATGACATCGGCCGCCGGCAATTCCTCGCCGGGAAGGTGGTGGTCGGTGATCAGCGTTGCGATGCCGCGGCGCTTCAATTGGGCGACGCCTTCAACGCTGGCGATGCCGTTGTCGACCGTGATCACCAGATCCGGCTTGCGCTCCGCCGCCAGCTGCGCGACTTCCGGCGACAGCCCGTAACCCAGCGTGAAGCGGTCGGGCACGATGTAATCGACCGTGGCGCCCATCATGCGCAGCGCGCGCAGGCCGACCGCGCAGCCGGTGGCGCCGTCGCAGTCGTAATCGGCGACGATGAGCATTCTGCGGCCGGCCGCTATCGTGTCGGCGAGCAGCGTCGCAGCTTCCCTCACACCCTTGAGTTTTTCGGGGGAGAGCAGGGCGCTGCTGCGCGTGTCCAGTTCGTCCGGGCTGCGTATGCCGCGGGCGGCGTAGAGCCGCGCCAGTAGAGGATGCACGCCGCCTTGCTCGAGGGTCCAGGTGGCGCGCGGCGGGATGTCGCGAACGGCGATGCGTGTCATGGCGCGACCAATTCCGCCAGTGCACGCGGCTTGCGCCAGAATTTCCACAGGTTATGGCGGCTGACCTGCAACTCGGCGGTGGCGAGATCCCCGGGGGCGATCAGGTGCAAGGCGTTGAGCCGGCCGCTACGCAGGGCGTCGAGCGCGGGCGCCAGCCAGTCGGACTCGAAACGCGCCAGTTCATCGCGCCAGACGATCGCATCGCCGGTGCGGGCAGGGGGTTCCAAGGCGTCGAATACGACCAACGGTCTGCCCGCCGCGGCACTCCTGAAGCCGGCCGGCAAAGTCGCCTCTTCGATCCGCAGCAGGCGGGCGATGCCACGAGCGACCGGGTCGTCGCTCCAGAGCGTGTCATGCGCAACGGCGCGACGGTCAAACTCGGGCAGACGCCCGCCGCCCCAGGGCCAGAGCGAATTGACCACCGGCAGCCCGGCGGCTTCGCGCACCTGATTCACTGGATGGGCGTGCAAGACCATCTGCGCCTCGTTGAGGGCCTGGCGCCAGGGCGCATAGGAGGCTTTGAGCGGCAGGGGCGCGGCAGATCGACCCGTGGCGTCCGGCAAATCCTGAAAGTCCGGTGCGCTGGCGGACAGGCGCAGGTTCCAGTGCTGCGGTGAAAGCACTTCCAGATGCCCCAGCGCGGCAAAAGTCGGCGCCAGCGCGACGGCGAGCGCGGCGGCTTCATCTTCGCTCAGGCGCAGATTTTGCGGATCATCGACGATCAGGCTGCGCTCATGGAAGTTCAGCCGCACCGGATCGAGACACAGCCAGTCGGCCTCGCCAGGATGCTCATGCAGCGCCAGCCGGCGCAGGGCGGCAGCCGGCAGCGGCGCGGCAAGGCCGGCGATTTTGGCGAGGATGGCGGTGGAGCCCAGCGCCGGCCGCTGTATCAGCCGGCCGCGCCCGAGCAGGTTGGTGAAGGCGGGCAGGGGCAGGTCACAAGTGAGGTCCGCGAGCGCCTGGCGCGTCCAGATGAGGCCAGGCACGATGAGCGTCAGCATGGCCGCATGTTAACATGCGGCGCCAAGCCCATCGAATCCATGAACTACGAACTCCTCATCGGACTGCGCTACACGCGCGCCCAGCCGCGCGAAGGCGCCGCCAATCGTTTCATCTCCTTCATCGCGCTGATTTCCATGCTCGGGCTGGCCCTCGGCGTAGCGGCGCTGATCGTGGTCCTGTCCGTCATGAACGGCTTCCAGAAGGAATTGCGCGAGCGCATTCTGGGCGTGGTGTCCCATATCCAGATCAGCAGTCCGGGCGATGAAATCTCCGACTGGAGCAAGGTGGTGCAGGGGGCGGCACAGCATCCGCGGGTCAAGGCCGCCGCACCCTATGTCCAGGCCCAGGGCATGTTGGTCTTCGACGGTCAGGTGCGCGGCAT
The DNA here is from genome assembly GCA_012026675.1 of Betaproteobacteria bacterium. Taxonomy (GTDB): domain Bacteria; phylum Pseudomonadota; class Gammaproteobacteria; order Burkholderiales; family Rhodocyclaceae; genus Sulfuritalea. The sequence goes on from VEPA01000145.1 coordinate 3,204, forward strand.
GATGGTGCGCGGCATCCTGCCCGAGGCCGAGGACAAGGTCGCCGATTTCGCCCGCTACATGAAGTCGGGCAAGCTTGACCAGTTGCGGCCCGGCGAATTCGGCATGGTCCTCGGCAGCGAACTGGCGCGCGCACTGCGGGTCGTGCCCGGCGACAAGGTCACGCTGCTGGCACCGCAGGGCCTGGTCACCCCGGCGGCGATCATGCCGCGAGTCAAGCAGTTCCGCGTGACTGGAATCTTCGAGGCCGGCATGTTCGAGTTCGATTCCGGCCTGGCACTGATCCACATGGGCGACGCGCAGAAGCTCTACCGTATGGACGACCGAGTGACGGGGGTGAGGCTCAAGGTCGATGATCTGTTTGCCGCGCCGAAGATCAGCCGCGAACTGCTGCGCTTCCTCGATGCCGATGCCTGGGTCAGCGACTGGACGCGCAGCCATGCCAACTTCTTTCGCGCCGTAGAAATCGAAAAGCGCATGATGTTCCTGATCCTGCTGCTGATCGTTGCAGTGGCTGCCTTCAACATCGTTGCCACGCAGGTCATGGCGGTCACCGACAAACGCTCCGTCATCGCCATCCTGCGCACTCTCGGCGCCAGCCCGCAGAGCATCATGAGCATTTTCATCGTGCAGGGCATCCTGATCGGGACGGTGGGCCTGGCCGCCGGCATCGCCGGGGGCGTCGCCCTGGCGCTCAACATCGACGTCGTGGTGCCGGCGCTGGAAAACCTGCTGGGCCTGAAGTTCCTCGCCAAGGACGTGTACTACATCAGCGACCTGCCTTCCGACCTGCACTGGGCCGATGTCGGCACCATCGGCGTGGTGTCCTTCGTGCTCACCCTGCTGGCCACCCTGTATCCGAGCTGGCGTGCTTCGCGCACGCAGCCGGCGGAGGCGCTGCGCTATGAGTGAAGCCGTTCTGGAGTGTCACGGCCTGAGCAAGGTCTTCCACCAGGGCCAGACCGACGTCACGGTTCTCACTGGCGTCGAGCTGAAAGTCGGCGCCGGCGAGGCGGTGGCCATCGTCGGCGCCAGCGGTTCAGGCACGAGCACGCAGCAGCACCAGCAAGGC
>VEPA01000046.1 GCA_012026675.1 Betaproteobacteria bacterium
CCTTAGCCGAAAAGAATGACTACGAGGTAAGCCCCACCCGCGAACTGGTGGCCCTGGGCTCGGCCAACATACTGGCTGGGGTCTGGCAGGGTTTTCCCGTCTCCGCCAGCCAGTCGCGCACCTCGATCGTCGACTCAAGCGGCGGCCTGACTCAGGTTGCACAACTCATATTGGCTCTGGGTCTGCTGGTTTTCCTGTTTTTCCTCACGGGCCTGATCGCCCTGCTGCCGAAGGTCGCCCTCGGCGCGATACTGATCGTTACCGCCGTCGGCATGCTGGAAGTTGCATCCCTGAAGCGGCTTTACAAGATCGATCGCGTCGAGTTCGGCATTGCCGTGGGGGTGACCCTGGTGATCCTGATCGCCGGCGTGGTCCCCGGAATCATCCTGGGCTTGCTGCTGTCGCTGACCATGGTGCTGGTCGATATCTCGCGCCCGCACGACGCTATCCTGCGCATCCGTCACAGCGACGCCAAGTTCCACGACTGTCGCGAGGATGAAGAAGGCACGGATACGATTCCCGGGCTGCTGGTCTACCGGCTCTACGCGCCGCTTATTTTTGCCAATGTGCGCTATGTGATTACCCGGATCCGGATGCTGGTCGCCGCCGCGAACCCTCCCGTGAAGTGGCTGGTCATCGACGCCCAAGCGATATTTGACATGGATGTGACGGCGGCGCAGCGCTTTGCGGAACTTGATCGGGAACTTGCGGAAAAAGGGATCGAACTGAAGATTGCCGATGCACCGCGGCCATTCCTAGAAGAACTTGCCAGAGTGGGCCTGTCGGAGGAAATGGGGCGCAGGGATTTCTTTGTTTCGGTCAAAAAGGCGGCCGCAGCCTTCCGGCATCAGTTCCCTGCATCGACTTCGGAGCCCGGGCCAACCTGACCCGGCGCGCGATCGCGGGCCGCCCTCAGGCGGCCGGGCCGCCCATGCTGTCGCCGAAGCGTGCGCGCAGGCGATCCCGGACCTCGGTCATGATGCGAACCGCGCCCTCCTGGCCGAGCGCAACCACGGCCTTGTCCCATAGCGAGTAATGGATCATGGCCAGCGAGCGCATCTTTTCGAAGGCGGCGGGATTGTCGGCGCCGCCCACCAGCATGTCGTTCTGCAACACGCGTTCGATCACGCCCGGGTCGAGTATCCGAACCTGACACAAGGCCGCCTCCGCCAATATCTGATTGTCGAGTTGCTCGAATTGCTTGATCCAGCGCTGCTGGACATAATCGAAGTCGCTCATGGCAGGTTTCCCAAGGTGAAGTTGGATGTTTCCGGAACGAGATTTCGCGAAGTATAACCCCTTGCGCAATGACGACGGCCGGCCGCATGGGCCGGTCTCGTACGCTAGCGAATTCGGAATGCCGCCCTGCCGGTACAAGTTTCATGCACGCCGGCTAATCATGTGCGCTTGCCAGGCGAATTCACGGCCATGATATGATTCGCTTCAATGTATTTCACAGTGGGTTTATTGACATGAAGACAAGCAAGTTGACTTACAGCAGCATCGGTCTCGCCGCGCTTCTGCTCGCTCCGGCGGCTCAGGCGGAAATTGCGGTGCCGATTGAAGGCCTCGAGATCAATCTGATCGGTTTCGCCGTTGCATCCGTGCCGGATTATTGGGGCTCTTCGCACAATGAAGGCGCCTTCGGTCCCTACGGACGCTATCAGTTCCAGGGTACGGAACGCTATGTCGAAGTTCTGGGCCCGCAAGTCAAGCTCAATCTGCTGAACGACAAGAACTGGCGTCTGGGCCCGATCATCAGGTATCGCTCGGCTCGCGACAGCGATGTCGATGACAACGTCGTCCGGCGCATGGACAAGGTCGACAGCGTGGTTGAAGGCGGTGCGTTTGTCGGCTACAAGATGCCCCTGAGCAGCACGCCCTTGCACCAGATCACGTTCAACGCCGATGTAGAAGGCGGCAGCAATGGCACGGAAGCGAATTTGAACATGATGTACATGCAGCCGTTCAGCAAGACGATCATCGGCAACATCGGCCTGGGCATGACATACGGCAACAGCAAGTTCATGGACAACTATTTCGGCGTGACCAGCGCGCACGACATCGCCCTTTACCCGACGCTTGGCGGCAGGGCCTACAACCCCTCCAGCGGTGTCGTCGGCTGGCACATCCCGTTCGGCGTGTCGGCCTTCGTGAGCGATAACTGGATCGTGTCGGGCGGTGGTCGTTACCAGAAACTGGTGAGCGACGCCAATGACAGCCCGGTGGTCAAGCGCGGCGATTCCAGCCAATGGCTCTTTGGCGTGGGCGTGGCTTACCTGTTCAAGTAGCAAATTCATTGCCCGGAAGCCACATCAGCGGCGATCCGGTCAAGTGAGGCAGTTTTCAATAAAGGCTTGTACCTTCGGGGGTGCGAGCCTTTTTTGTTTTCTGGTCTCCGAATCCTTCAGATCAATATCGCCTGGTGTAAATTTGATTCCTGTGCAGGTTGCCCTGCGTTGCGCCACGACGTTGATGTTGTCCGACAATTCCGATGGAAACCCGTTTCGATCATTGAAGGGAGTTGAGCAATGAACAAGAATATCGCCGTAATCCTGCTAGCCATGGCGGTGGTCGCCTGCGCGACGGAGGCGACCACCAAGGGCACCGCCTGGGGTGCCGGCATCGGCGCACTCGTCGGCGGCGCGGCCGGCGGCCATGGCTCCGATGCGGTGATCGGTGCGGCCATCGGGGCCGGAATCGGCTATGTAATAGGGAACGAGCAGGACAAGAGCAAGGCGCAGAAGATGAGCGACGAGACGCGTTCGAGCAACTACGCGCACAGCGAGACGGGTCCGCTGGGCGGCACAAGCTGGCGGCTGCAGGACTGGTCGCCGAAGGATGCCAAGGCGGAGGTCCGCGGCAAGTCCGTCGAGTTCGGCCGTAACGGCTGGGTGAAGACGACCACCACCTACAACGACGGGCGCATCGACACGGATAGCGAAAGCTATCGGGTAATCGACAACACCCTGATCGTAAACAAGGGTGATTACCTGGTGAACTACAAGTTCTCGGTACAAGGCGACCAACTCACCGTGGACAACTCCAAGGTGCGCGCACTGCTCAAACGCATGTGAGAGGGCGCAGTCGGACAGCCTGATCCGATAGATTTTGAGAAGGACCACATCCTTGGCCGGGCGCACTCTTGCAAACCGATGTTGCGTAGCAAGCCGGCACTGTCCGCGCCCCAAGAGTCGGCGCTGGCAACACGGCGATCCACCCGGCATCAATCTAGACTCCGAACTGCTGAAGCTCTCAATTCTGCTTAGGCATTGTGAGTATATTTTCCCGTATCACGAAAATTTTTATCTAGGAGTCACCGGGTTTTCTGGCAATAAATAAATCTGAGGAGAACGATCATGTTGCAAGAGGTAAGCAGCACACAGGCGTGGCGCAAGTTTTCGGGCACCGACTGGCAGAACGAGATCAGCGTCCGCGACTTCATCGTATCCAACATCACGCCCTACACGGGCGGCGCGGAATTCCTCGCCACGCCCTCCAGACGGACGCTCGCCGTATGGGAGAAGCTCCAGCCCTACTTTCGCGAGGAAGCCAAGAAAGGTGTGCTCGATGTCGACGTCGCCACGCCCTCTTCCCTGACGTCCCACGGGCCGGGCTACATCGACCGCGACAACGAAGTGATCGTCGGCCTGCAGACCGACCAGCCCTTCCGCCGGGCGATCATGCCCACCGGCGGCTGGGGCATGATCGAGGGTGGCTTGAAGGCGATCGGCCGCGAACCGGATCCCGCGGTGCGCGAAACCTTCACCAAATACCGGAAGACCCATAACGCGGCGGTCTTCGATCTTTACACACCGGAGATCCGCGAGTGCCGACGCTCCAACATCATCACCGGGCTCCCGGACGCCTACGGGCGTGGCCGCATCATCGGCGACTACCGGCGCGTCGCGCTCTACGGCGTCGACCGGCTGATCGCCGCCAAGAAAGCCGAGCGCGCCCAGATCGACGCGCGCTGGCCGACCGAGGAGGTGATGCGGTTGCGGGAGGAAATGGCCGACCAGATGCGCGCCCTCGCCGACCTCAAGACCATGGCGCAGGGCTACGGTTTCGACATTGGCAAGCCGGCGGCCAACGCCCGCGAGGCCGTGCAATGGACCTACTTCGGCTACCTCGGCGCAATCAAGGAGATGAACGGTGCCGCGATGTCGGTGGGCCGCGTTTCGAGTTTTTTCGATATCTACATCGAGCGCGATCTCGCCGAGAAGACAATGACCGAGGACGATGCGCAGGAACTGATCGACCAGTTCGTTATCAAGCTGCGCATCGTTCGCTTCATGCGCACGCCCGAATACGACGCGCTGTTTTCCGGTGACCCCTACTGGGCGACCGAGTGCATCGGCGGCATGGCGCTCGATGGCCGCACCCTGGTCACGCGCTCAAGCTTCCGCATGCTGCAAACGCTCACCAACCTCGGACCGGCGCCTGAGCCGAATATGACAATTCTCTGGTCAAAGCGCCTGCCGGAGGCCTTCAAACGCTGCTGCATCACCGTGAGCAAAGAATCGTCGGCGCTGCAATTCGAGAACGACGACCTGATGCTGCCGCAGTTCGGCGACGATTACGCCATTGCCTGCTGCGTCTCTGGAATGCGCGTGGGCAAGCAGATGCAGTATTTCGGCGCGCGGGTCAACCTCGCCAAGTGTCTGCTCTATGCGATCAACGGCGGGCGCGACGAAGTGAGCGGAGTCCAGGTGGGCCCGGCCTATCGCCCCGTGGAGGGTGATGTCCTCGACTACGACGACGTGATGGCGAAGTTCGACGACATGATGGCCTGGCTGGCGCGGACCTATGTGCACGCCATGAACTGCATCCACTGGTCCCATGACCGCTACAACTACGAACGGCTGATGATGGCGCTGCACGATCGCGACATCGTGCGCACCATGGCTTTCGGTATCGCCGGCTTGTCGGTTGTCGCCGACAGCCTCTCCGCGATCAAGTACGCGAAGGTGAAGCCGCTCCGCGGCGGCGACGGCCTCTTCACCGACTACGAGACGACGGGCGAGTTTCCGGTGTTTGGCAACAACGATCCGCGAGTGGATGACATCGCCGTCGACCTGGTAAAGCGCTTCATGGACCACCTGCGCGTTCACGCCACCTACCGCGGCGCGATCCACACGCAGTCCATCCTGACCATTACCTCCAACGTCGTCTATGGCAAAGGTACCGGCAATACGCCGGACGGCCGGCGCAAGGGCGAGCCTTTCGGGCCGGGCGCCAACCCGATGCACGGCCGCGACTCGCATGGCTGGCTGGCATCCTGCCTGTCGGTCGCACGCCTGCCCTATGAACATGCGCAGGACGGCATCAGCTACACGCTGTCGGTCGTCCCCGGGGAAACCCGCCAGGGCGAGGCCGAGCGGATCTCGCGGGCCGTCGATGCACTGGACATGTACTTCGGACAAGGCGGCTTCCACATCAACCTCAATGTTCTGAGCAAGGAAACACTGATGGACGCGATGGAGCACCCGGACAAGTACCCGCAGCTCACGATCCGGGTATCGGGTTATGCCGTGAACTTCATCCGCCTCACACGAGAGCAACAGCAGGACGTCATCAGCCGCACCTTTTTCCACGGGGAGATATGAGATCGATGGCTGAGCTCCAGGTTGCCGCCACTGAACTCCCGGAAGGCAGTCGGCATGATCTGCGCCGTGACCTCTCGCCGGATGCGCCCGAAATCGAGGATTACAGCGAGGGTGAAGGTGCCTTCGGCTATATGCACTCCTACGAAACGGGTTCCCGCCTGGATGGCCCCGGGATCCGGATCACGCTCTTCCTTTCCGGCTGCCCGCTACGCTGCCAGTACTGCCATAACCCCGATACATGGCACTTGAAGCACGGCATGCGCGTGCCACTCGAGCTCATCGTCACCCGTCTGGGACACTTCGCCCCCGCACTGAGGGCAATGAAGAAGAGCGGACTGACCCTCTCCGGCGGCGAACCGCTGGTGCAACCGGCGTTTTCGGGGCGGATCTTCGCAGCCGCGAAGGCCCTCGGCCTGCACACGGCGCTGGATACGTCCGGATTTCTCGGCTCGCGCGCGACTGACGAGTACCTGGAAAACGTAGATCTTGTCATCCTTGACATCAAGTCGTGGGACCCGGATACCTATCGTCGCGTGACGAAGCAGGATATCGAACCGACCCTGCGCTTTGCCGAACGGCTTGCGGCGATGGGCAAGCCGGTGTGGGTCCGCTATGTACTCGTCCCGGGGCTGACCGACGACCCGGCCAATGTCGAAGGCGTCGCGAAATTCGTTGCACCGATGAAAAACGTCGAGTGGGTGGGAGTGCTGCCTTTTCATCAACTCGGCGCTTTCAAATGGAAAGCCCTCGGGCTGGACTATGAACTCGTCAATACGCCGCCGGCGCCTCGGGCTCTCGTAAAACGAGTGCATGCCCAGATCCGTGACGCGGGCTGCAACGTTCGCTAAGACGTTCGCTAAAAAAACAGGGGGAAAAATTATGGAAACTATTCAGGCTCTGCTCGGGCCGCAGCCAATGCTGGCGCTGTTTCTGACCATCGCGATTGGTTATCTCCTGGGAGAGGTCAACATCAAGGGCTTCTCGCTCGGCGTGGGGGCGGTCCTCTTCGTCGCGCTTGGCATGGGCTGGCTCGCGCCCAAGTCTGTGCCTTCGCCGATGGTCGGCACACTCGGCCTCGCGCTCTTTCTCTACGGCGTGGGCGTGAGTTACGGCAAGCAGTTCTTCGCCGGGCTGACCAGCCCCGCCGGCATCAGGGCCAACCTGATCGCGCTGGTCGGGGTCATGTCGGCCGGTGCGGTGAGCCTCATCTTCGTACAGACGATGGACCTCAAGCTCGGCTACGCGCTGGGCCTGTTTGCGGGTTCGGGGACCAGCACGCCGACGCTGCAGGCGGCGATCGCGACTCTGGGCAACGAGGATCCCGCGATCGGTTACTCGGTCTCCTATCCTTTCGGCGTGGCCGGACCGATCCTGTTCCTCTACATCGCCTTCACGGTCCTCAAGCCGAAGATCGTGGCGCCGGCTGCCGCGGGTCTCGAGTTTCTCGACGTCGCGCTGCGCAATCCCGAGTTTTACGGCAAGACGGTCGGTGATGTGATGGCGGTATTGCCTGACGGAGCACAGATCGTCGCGGTGCGTCACCAAAGCCATAACGAGCCCGCCTCGTCCGACTCCGTCATCGGCGAGAATGACGTCGTACTCGTCACCGCCCCCACCAAGGAGGCGCTGGCCAAGGCCGCCGCGTTCCTTGGCGAGGCCGCGCCCGGTCGCCTGATCAAGGACCGCAAGGATCTCGACTATCTGCGCGTCTTCGTCTCCAAGCCGGCGGTGGTGGGCCGGGCGCTAGGCGACCTCGATCTGCCGGGAGAGACGGGGTCCGTCATCGCCCACGTCCGCCGTGGCGACGCCGACATCCTGCCGCAGCCGGATCTTGCGCTCGAGTTCGGCGACCGCGTCGGCCTGCTCGCCAATCGTGGCGATTTTGCGGCGATGCGCAAGTACTTCGGCGACTCGATCAAAGGCACCGCGGAATTCAGCTACATCTCGATCGGTATCGGCATGGCGCTCGGCTTCCTGATCGGCGCGATCCAGCTTCCGCTGCCCTTCATCGGCAAGCTCTCGGTGGGAATGGCGGGCGTGCTGATCATGGCGCTGATCCTCGGCAAGCTGCGCCGCACCGGCGGCATGAACTGGACCATTCCGCTATCAGCCAACCTCGTCCTGCGCAACCTGGGGCTCACGCTGTTTCTGGCTCAGGTCGGGATGGCCTCGGGGCCCAAATTCGCCGCGACAGTCACCGAGCAGGGGTTCACGATGCTAATCCTTGGAGCGGTTGTCCTGATCGCGCTGGTGGTGCCGATTCTGATCATCAGCCTCTTCATCTACCGGATGCCCTACGACGAGGTGGCGGGCATCGTCGCCGGTGCCTGCGGCAACCCGGCGATCCTTGCCTATTCGAACAAGCTCGCACCAACCGAACGGCCGGACCTCGCCTATGCCATGATCTTTCCCGGCATGACCATCGTCAAGATATTATTCGTGGACATCGTCCCCGCATTCTTCGGGAAATAACCGATTTCAGTTTCGACACCAGGAGTCAATAATGGCGGAAAAAAAGCAGGTCAAGAATATTCAGGCAAGCGAATCTCAGGCAGAGGCGCTGGGCAACAAGGCCTATGAAAAGGAACTCAAGCGACTGCATGTGGAACTGGTCAAGCTGCAGCAGTGGGTGGTGCACAAGGGCCTCAAGGTCTGCATCATCTTCGAAGGGCGGGACGGTGCCGGCAAGGGCGGCACCATCAAGGCGATCACCGAAAGGGTGAGTCCGCGGGTTTTCCGCGTCGTCGCCCTGCCTGCACCGACCGAACGTGAAAAGAGCCAGATGTATCTACAGCGCTACATCGGCCACCTGCCGGCAGCAGGCGAAGTCGTGATCTTCGATCGCAGCTGGTACAACCGCGCCGGGGTGGAACGCGTGATGGGCTTTTCCACTCCCGAGCAGGTAAAGAAATTCCTCGGCGCGGTGCCACTGGTCGAGCGTGCGCTGGTCGAATCCGGAATCATCCTGCTCAAATACTGGCTTGAAGTCAGTCCCGAGGAGCAGGAGCGCCGCCTGCGCGACCGGATTGACGACGGTCGCAAGATATGGAAACTGACGCCGATGGACGTGAAGTCCTTCACCCGCTGGGACGACTACACGCAGGCGCGCGACGACATGTTTGCCGCCTCCGATTCATCATGGGCGCCGTGGTTCGTCGCCCGCTCCGAGGACAAGAAACGCGTACGCCTGAATGTGATCAGCCACCTGCTGGAACAAGTGCCTTACCAGAAAGTTCCTGCCAAGAAGGAGACGCTGCCCAAGCGCAAGCACGGC
>VEPA01000084.1 GCA_012026675.1 Betaproteobacteria bacterium
ACACCACCTATTTCTGGTCGACCGACGAACTGCCCCCTGCCATGCTCGGCACCTTGCCGGCAGCCAACCTATCCTTCAATATGCCCTCCTCCAGCCAGCTGATGGCCTGATCAAACCCGGGGAAACGGAACCATGACTTACTGCGTCGCCACCATGATCGATGCCGGCATCGTCTTTGCTTCGGATTCGCGCACCAACGCCGGGGTGGACAACATATCCACCTTCCGCAAGATGAAAACCTTCGAGCGCAGCGGCGACCGGGCGCTGGTGCTGGTCAACTCCGGCAACCTGGCCATTACCCAGGCCACCATCAATCATCTGGAACAGGCGATCCGGCACGGCACGGAACCCAACCTGATGAGCGTGTTTTCGATGTACGACGTCGCCGAACTGATCGGTACCGCGCTGCGCGAAGTACGCCACCGCGACGGCCCCTACCTGATGGAAAACAATGTCGACGGCGGCGCCAATTTCCTCGTCGGCGGCCAGATCGCCGGCGAGCACCAGCGCCTGTTCCTGGTCTACGCCGAAGGCAATTTCATCGAAGCCACGCCCGAGACGCCCTATTTCCAGATCGGCGAGGTCAAGTACGGCAAGCCCATCATCGACCGCGTGATCACCGCCGAAACCTCGATGGACGATGCCATCAAGTGCGTGCTGGTGTCCTTCGATTCGACCATGCGCTCCAACCTTTCGGTCGGCATGCCGATCGACCTCGCCTGCTACAACCGCGAGTCGCTGCAGTTGGGCCATGTCCGCCGTTTCGACGAGCACGACTCCTACATGCTGAGCCTGCGCCAGAGCTGGGGCGAAGGCGTGCGCCGCGCCTTTGCACAGTTGCCCAATATCGAGTGGTAATTCCGATTCGCATTGAAACCGATACTTTGTCGACTTCGCCTTGCCGTGCATTAGCACTGTCTGCGGCTCGTCTTCGCGTCTCGCTTCCAATGCGAATCGGAATACGGAGCGCACCGCGCGGCCTACGCTTTCTCACTGCTTTCTTCAAATGAACGGTTACCGATGACCATCCGCGTTGCGCTCAACCACCAGACCCGCTACAGCTTCGCCCGCGCCGTCACGCTGTTCCCGCACGAGGTCCGCCTGCGCCCCGCGGCGCATGCCCGCACGCCCATCCTCGGCTATTCGCTGAAGATCGAGCCCGCCGGCCACTTCCTCAACTGGCAGCAGGACCCCTTCGGCAACTGGGTGGCGCGCCTGGTCTTCCCCGAGAAAGCCGAATCGCTTTCGATCACCGTCGACCTCGTCGCCGACATGACGGTGATCAATCCCTTCGATTTCTTCATGGACGAGTTTGCCGAGAACTTCCCCTTCGAGTATCCGGAAGGCCTCAAACGCGAACTCGGACCCTATCTGGAGGCCGATCCGGCCGGGCCGCTGCTGACCGACTGGCTCAAGCGCGCGCGCAGGGAACTGCTGGCCAAAAAAATGCGCACCATCGACATGCTGGTCGGCATCAACCAGCGCGTGCAGGGCGATGTCGGCTACATCGTGCGCCTCGAAGCCGGGGTGCAGACGCCGGAGGAAACCCTGGAACTCAAGCGCGGCTCCTGCCGCGACTCGGCCTGGCTGCTGGTGCAGGCGCTGCGCCATCTCGGCCTCGCGGCGCGCTTCGCCTCGGGCTACCTGATCCAGCTCAAGGCCGACGTCAAGGCGCTCGACGGCCCGTCGGGCACCAGCTACGACTTCACCGACCTGCATGCCTGGACCGAGGTCTACATCCCCGGCGCCGGCTGGAGCGGCCTTGACCCGACCTCCGGCCTGCTGGCCGGCGAAGGCCACATCCCGCTGGCCTGCACCGCAATGCCCTCGTCGGCCGCGCCGGTGATCGGCGGCACCGACAAGTGCGAAGCGCATTTCGATTTCGCCATGCATGTCACGCGCATCCACGAAGATCCGCGCGTGACCCAGCCCTACACCGAGGCGCAGTGGCAGGCCGTGCTCGACCTCGGCCACCAGGTCGACGCCGAACTGGAAACGCATGACGTGCGCCTGACCATGGGTGGCGAGCCGACCTTCGTCTCGATCGACGACATGGACGGCGCGGAGTGGAACTACACCGCACTCTCGGACAAGAAGCGCGAACTCGCCGGTGACCTGCTGACCCGCCTGCAGGGGCATTTCGCCCCGGGCGCGATGCTGCATTTCGGCCAGGGCAAGTGGTATCCCGGCGAACCGCTGCCGCGCTGGGCGCTGGGCTGCTACTGGCGCACCGACGGCAAGCCGCTGTGGAAGGACGCGAAGCTGCTGGTCACCGCCGACGGCGCAGGCACGCGCAAGCCGGCCGACTCGCTGCACTTCATCCGCCGCCTGACGCGCGAACTCGGGCTCGATCCGGGCTGGGTGATTCCGGCCTACGAGGACGTGACGCGCATCATCGACGAGGAACAGCGCTGGCCGGAGAATTTCGATCCGCTCAAGGCCGACCTGAAGAAGCCCGACGAGCGGCTGCGCGTGGCGAAGCTGCTGGAGCGCGGCCTCGGCGAGGCGGCGGGCTACGTGCTGCCGCTGAAGGCGCTGCCGGCTGTGGCCACTGCCCCGAAGCGCCGTGCCGCCGGCGCCGACTCTTCATCCCGCTTCCGTTCCAGCCCCTGGCCGCTGCGCCGCGAACACCTCTACCTGATCCCCGGCGACTCGCCGCTGGGCCTGCGCCTGCCGCTGGCCTCGCTGCCCTGGGTGGCGCCCGGCGACAAGGAGGACGAATTCAGCCGCGCCCCCTTTGCCGAACAGGAGCCGCTCGCCGACCCCGCCGAAGCACAAGCAGATGCGTCACAACGCAAAATCGATTCGCCGCCCGTGACGCCCAAGTCCGGCTACGATCCGCGCGAGATCGTGCACACCGCGCTGTGCGCCGAAGTGCGCGATGGCGTTCTGTGCATCTTCCTGCCGCCGGTGCCGCTGCTGGAAGATTTCGTCACGCTGCTGACCGCGATCGAAGCCACGGCCGCCGACCTGAAGCTGCCGGTACGCCTCGAAGGCTATACGCCCCCCGCCGACCCGCGGCTGAAGGAATTCCGCATCACGCCCGACCCCGGCGTGATCGAAGTCAACATCCATCCGGCGACAAGCTGGACCCAGCTGGTCGAGAACACCCAGACGCTCTACGAGGAAGCGCGCCTGACGCGCCTGGGCACCGAAAAGTTCATGCTCGCCGGGCGCCACACCGGCACCGGCGGCGGCAACCACATCACGCTGGGCGCCGCCAGCCCGGCCGCTTCGCCCTGCCTGCGCCGCCCCGACTTGCTGATGAGCCTGATCGCCTACTGGCAGCACCACCCGGCGCTGTCCTACCAGTTCTCCGGCATGTGCATCGGCCCGACCAGCCAGGCGCCGCGCGTCGACGAGGCGCGCCATGAAAGCCTCTACGAACTGGAAATCGCCTTCCAGCAGATGGCCGCGCGCCTGAAGCCCGGCGAGGAGACCCTGCAGCCCTGGCTGGTCGACCGGCTGCTGAGGAACCTGCTGGTCGACCTCTCGGGCAACACCCACCGCGCCGAATTCTGCATCGACAAGCTCTACTCGCCCGACAGCGCCACCGGGCGCCTGGGCCTCGTCGAATTCCGCGGCTTCGAAATGCCGCCGCACGCGCAGATGTCGCTCCTGCAGATGCTGCTGCTGCGCGCGCTGGTCGCCCGTTTCTGGCAGAAGCCCTACAGCGGCAGCAGCAACGGGCTGATTCGCTGGGGCACGGGCCTGCACGACCGCTTCATGCTGCCGCACTTCGTCGCCCAGGACATGAAGGACGTGGTACTCGACCTGCAGCGCGCCGGCTATGCCTTCGAGTTCGACTGGTTTGCGCCCTTCCTCGAATTCCGCTTCCCGCGCTTCGGTACCGTGGTCTATCACGGCATCGAGATCGAACTGCGCCAGGCGATAGAACCCTGGCATGTGCTGGGCGAAGAAGTCGCCGCAGGTGGCACGGCGCGCTATGTCGATTCCTCGGTCGAACGCATGCAGGTCAAGGTGCGCCACATGCACGACAACCGCCACATCCTGACCTGCAACGGCCGCCCGCTGCCGCTCTCCGCCACCGGCACGCGCGGCGAATATGTCGCCGGCGTGCGCTACCGCGCCTGGAGCCCGCCTTCCGGACTGCACCCGACCATAGGCGTGCAGGCGCCGCTGGTGTTCGACCTGGTCGACAGCTGGAGCGGGCGCGCGATCGGCGGCTGCACCTACCACGTCGCCCATCCCGGCGGGCGTAGCGAAGACACCTTCCCGATCAATGCCAACGCAGCCGAATCGCGCCGCGTCGCGCGCTTCTGGAACCACGGCCACACGCCGGGCCCGATGCACGTGCGGCGCGAAGGCCGCAACCCGGATTACCCGATGACGCTCGACCTGCGCCGCGCGCCGGAAGCCTGGATGGAAGGCGCACCTTCCATCGCCACCGGGCAGGAACAGGCGCAGCAGTAGCGGGGACAAAAGTCGGTGCCGGCGCTACGGCGCCTCAGGTCCTCGGCTCGCTCATCCTGCGGCGATCGATCTTGACCTCGGTCAGCAGATTGACCTCGCCGGCCTCGTTCTGCTCTTCCAGCTTGACCGGAAAGCCCCACAGGCTGGCGACGTGCTTCAGCACGGCGTCGCGCGAGTCGCCCAGATTGCGTCCCTGATACGTGAAGTGGCGCAGCGTCAGGGAACGCTCGCCGCGCAGATCGACGTTCCAGACCTGGATGTCGGGTTCCCGGCTGCCGAGGTTGTACTGCTCGGCGAGCGCCTGCCTGAGCCTGCGGTAGCCCTGCTCGTCGTGAATCGCCCGCACCTGCAGCGTCGGCTCGTCGGGATCGTCGAGGATGTTGAACAGCCTGAACTCGCGCATCAGTCTTGGCGACAGGTACTGGGCGATGAAGCTCTCATCCTTGAAGTTGCGCATGGCGAAGTCCATCGCCTCGCGCCAATCTGTGCCGGCCAGGTTGGGGAACCATTCGCGATCCTCGTCGGTCGGCTCGCGGCACATGCGCTGGATGTCGCGCCACATGGCGAAGCCCAGCGCATAGGGATTGATGCCGTTGTAGCGGCGACTGTTGAAGGGGGGCTGAAAGACGACATTGGTGTGGTGCTGGAGGAATTCCAGCATGAAGCCGTCGCTGAGCTGGCGCCTTTCGTAGAGCTGGTAGAGCATCGTGTAGTGCCAGAAACAGGCCCAGCCTTCGTTCATCAGCTGGGTCTGGCGCTGCGGGTAGAAGTACTGCCCGATCTTGCGCACGATGCGCACTATTTCGCGCTGCCAGGGTTCCAGCAGGGGCGCGTTCTTCTCGATGAAGTACAGCAGATTTTCCTCGGACTCTTCCGGAAAGCGCTTCTCGTCCCGCGTCGCCTCCTTTTCCCGGCCTTGCGGCAGGGTGCGCCAGAGGTCATTGACCTGGGACTGCAGGTAGCTTTCCCTTTCCTTGCGACGCTCGCGTTCCTTGGTCATGGACAGCCTGGGCGGCCGCTTGTAGCGGTCCACGCCGACGCTCATCAGCGCGTGACAGGCGTCGAGCAGCTGTTCGACCTCTTCCTCGCCGTAGCGCTCCTCGCATTCGGCGATGACGTTGCGCGCGAACACCATGTAGTCGATGATCGCATCCGCCGAGGTCCAGGTGCGAAACAGGTAGTTGCCCTTGAAGAAGGAGTTGTGGCCATAGCCGGCATGGGCGATGACCAGCGCCTGCATCGGCAGCGTGTTCTCCTCCATGA
The DNA here is from genome assembly GCA_012026675.1 of Betaproteobacteria bacterium. Taxonomy (GTDB): domain Bacteria; phylum Pseudomonadota; class Gammaproteobacteria; order Burkholderiales; family Rhodocyclaceae; genus Sulfuritalea. The sequence goes on from VEPA01000084.1 coordinate 5,698, forward strand.
GGTACACGATGCAGGGATCGGAATTGATCACGATCTCGTAGGCCAGTCCCATCTGGCCGCGTTTGTAATCCTTCTCGGTGCTGAGGAAATGCTTGCCGAAGGACCAGTGGTGGTAGTACACCGGCATGCCGATCGAGGCATAGGCGTCCATCATCTGCTCGGCGGTGATGATCTCCAGCTGGTGGCGATAGACATCGAGGCCGAACTCGGCGGCGACGCGGCCGATCTCGCGATCGTATTGCTCGATCGCCTCGAAGGTCCATTCGGAGCCGGTCGGCAATGGAGCCGGCGTGTCGCTCATGCCAGGCTCTTGCGGAACAGTTCGCGGAACACCGGATAGATGTTTTCCGGGCCGTCGATCTGCTGCATCGCAAAGCGCTGCGGATGCCTGGCCATGACCATCGCGTATTCGCGCCAGAGGTTCTGCGGCTCGCCGCCGGAAATCTCGATGTAGGCGTAGTACTGGACCAGGGGCACGATGCTGGATTCGAGGAACTCCCGGCATTTCGGCGAGTCGGCGTCCCAGTTGTCGCCGTCGGAGGCCTGGGCGCAGTAGATGTTCCAGGCGTTCGAGGCATAGCGCTCGGTCACGATGCGCAGCATCAGTTCGAGCGCGCTCGATACCACGGTGCCGCCGGTCTCGCGCGAGCCGAAGAAGTCGTCCTCGTCGACCTCCATCGCCTGCGTGTGGTGGCGGATGAAGACGATCTCGATCTGCTCGTAGGTGCGCGTCAGGAACAGGTAGAGGAGCATGAAGAAGCGCTTGGCGATCAGCTTCTTCTGCTGGTCCATCGAGCCCGAAACATCCATGATGCAGAACATCACGGCCTGCGTCGTCGGCGCCGGTATGCGGATGCGGCTGTTGTAGCGCAGGTCGAAGGTATCGATGAAGGGCAGGCCCTCGATGCGACGCAGCAGGCGGGCGATCTCGGCGCGCAGTGCGGCGGCCCGTTCGCTGTCGCCGGCGCCCTGCTGTTCCAGCAGGTCGAGTTCGGCCTGCAGTGCCTGCAGGGTCTTGCGGTAAGGTCCGCCGGCCGCCAGGCGCCGCCCCGTGGCGCCGCGCAGCGAACGCACGACATTGATGTTGGCCGGCACCCCGGTCGAGGTGTAGCCGGCGCGCACGCGCTTGTACTCGGAAATGCGGGCGAGTTGCGTCTTGACCAGGTGCGGCAGGGCCAGGTCGTCGAAAAAGATGTCGAGGAACTCCTCGCGCGAGAGGGTGAAAATGAAGTCGTCGAGTCCCTCGCCGTCCGGGCTGGCGCCGCTGCCGCGCCCGCCTCCGCTCTCCTCCGGCCGCTCGATCTCGTCGCCCGTCAAATAGCGGTCGTTGCCCGGCTGCACGACGCTCCAGCGCCCGCCGCGGCCGTGCCGGAATTGCGGTTCGGAGATGTCCCCGGCCGGGATGCCGATCTTCTCGCCGTTGTCGATATCGGCGATCTTGCGGCGGGCGATGGCGTCCTGCACCGCCTTCCGGATCTGGCCCTTGAAGCGCCGGATGAAGCGATTGCGATTGACGGCGCTCTTGTTCTTGCTGTCGTTGCGCCGATCGATGATCTGAAGCATGCTGCCCTCCCGCTCTGTATGCCCGGTTGCACCCCCAGGCCTTCTCCGTCACCGCTTGTGAAGAAATCGTAGCGAGCGGGCCGCAGCGGGGTGCGGCCGGAGCGCAGCTACCGGAATGTACTGTTTTGTACATGAGGATAGCGAGCACCGCCCAAGC
>VEPA01000228.1 GCA_012026675.1 Betaproteobacteria bacterium
CATCGAGAAACAGCGTACCGCCATCGGCCCGCTCGAAACGCCCCGGCCGCGACACGAGCGCGCCCGTAAGAGCGCCCTTCTCGACGCCGAAGAGTTCCGACTCGACCAGCTCCTGAGGAATCGCCGCGCAATTGACGGCGACAAAGGACTTGTCGCGGCGCAAACTCAGTTCGTGCAGGCTGCGTGCAAAAACTTCCTTGCCGACACCGGTTTCGCCCTGCAACAAGACGGTGATGTTGCTGCCGGCGGCCTGCTTGAGCAAATCGTAGGCGGCGCGAAATCCCGGGGAAACGCCGGCCACGTCTTCGGGCAACTGATCGCGGTCACCGATTGAAGAGCGCAGCTGAACCACTTGGGTTTGCAGGTCGATGAGCTGCTCGGCAATGGATTCGCTGTTGAAGTAGCGCATCTGCTCGGCGGCATCCTCCCACTCCTCGGCCGGCTTGCCGATGATGCGGCAGTTGTTGTGCCCCATCCCGGTACATTCGACTTCCTTGTAGAGAATGGTGCGGCCCATGAAAGCCGAAGTGTAGCCACAGGCGTAGCCGATCTGCGTCCAGCACACCGGCTCGCTGTGCATGCCGTAGTGGTGGCGATGCCATTGTCCTTCCCAGGAATGCTCCCAGAGGATCTCGGCGTAGAAGCTTCCGGCATGACGGTCCAGCTCGACCTTGATCGGCGTTGCCCGTACGATGCCCTCCAGCGTATGCAACTGCGGGCCGGTCATGAAGGCTTCAAGGTCGGTGGAATCCTCGGCGCGGGTGCGGGCGAGTTCGGCGTCGCGCACGCCGGAGGCGTAGCCCATGCGCGTCAGAAGTCCCTTGGCGCGGTCCATGCCAAGGGTGTCGATCAGTTCCTTGCGCAAGGTGGCCTGAGCCTCGGCATGCACCAGCAGCATGCGGTGCTCGTGCAGCCAAATCTGCCCGCTTTCGGCGCAAAAATGCACGCGCGCGCGCAGATCTTCGCTGGTGGAACGCCCGATGCTACGGAGCTTGGTCATGGCCGCACTCTCACTGTATCTATTCCTCAATTTTTAATTGTATGCGCTTATCAGCTAGATTTTTTTGATTGAAGGCAAACATTCAGCTTCTCATCCATTGCCGACCACCATTCGGGCAGGTCATGGAAAGGTCAAAATTCCCTTGCAGCAGCGGGAAATTTGACCAATTGAGTAGAAGTCGACGCTGCCGGAATGCCTGCCGAGAACTTCGATCACAAACATCCTCTTGGTATTTTTGCTGCACACGCCAATATCCGACATTCCAGTGTTGCCAAGGCACTCCGTCGCCACAGGCTTCGCGCACTGGCCAAAAATATTGCATCGCATCAAGCGTGGGTGGCCCAAGCCTTGCGTAACCCTCACCGCTCCGGTCAGCTTTCCGGACCCGACCAATCCACCATTCACAACAATTACAAGAGACAAGAGGAGACATTCAGTGAAGTTTCCAGTTCCGCACGATGTAAGCACCAGGACAATCCCCGGCACCGAAGGCTGGGAGAGGATGTACCCGTACCAGTACCAGTTCGTCACCGACGATCCGGTACGCAACCAGTACGAAAAGGAGACCTTCTGGTTCTACGACGGCCTGCACTATCCTGAACCGCTCTATCCCTTCGACACGATCTGGGACGAAGCCTGGTACCTCGCCCTGTCGCAGTTCAACAACCGCATCTTCCAGGTTCCGCCAGTGCGCGGCGTCGACCACCGGATGATCAACGGCTATGTCTATATCTCGCCGGTGCCGGTCAAGGACGGCGCCGAGATCGGCAGCCGCGTGCCCAACTTCATGGAGCGCGCCGGCTACTACTACAAGAACTGGGATGCGCTGGAGGCCAAGTGGAAAGTCAAGATGGAGGCCACCATCAAGGAACTCGAAGATCTGCAGATTTTTCCCCTGCCGGATCTCGAAGACATTTCGGTTGTCACCGATGCGCTCGGCGAATCAAAGGGTTATCACCTGATCAAGAACTACGACGACCTGATCAACCTCGGCATCAAGTGCTGGCAGTATCACTTCGAGTTCCTCAACCTCGGCTATGCGGCCTATGTCTTCTTCATGGACTTCACGCAGAAGCTGTTCCCCAGCATCCCGCTGCAGCGCATCACGCAGATGATCTCGGGCATCGACGTCATCATGTACAAGCCAGACGACGAACTGAAGGAACTGGCGAAAAAGGCCGTGGCGCTGGGCGTCGACCAGGCTGTGGCGGGCAACCGGGACTGGGTTGCAGTCAAGCTCGCCGTCGAGAAACTGCCCAAGGGCGCGGAATGGCTGGCGGCTTTCGAGAAGGCGCGTTACCCGTGGTTCAACGTCTCCACCGGCACCGGCTGGTTCCACACCGACCGCAGTTGGAATGACACCCTCGACATACCGCTCTCCGGCATCCAGACCTACATCGGCAAGCTCAACTCCGGCGTCAATATTGATCGCCCGACGGAACAGGTGCGGGCCGAGCGCGACCGCATCACCGCCGAATACCGCGAACTGATCAGCAACGAAGCCGACCTGAAACAGTTCGACGAGTTGCTCGGCTGCGCCAAGACGGTATTCCCCTATGTCGAAAACCACCTGTTCTACGTCGAACACTGGTTCCATTCGGTGTTCTGGAACAAGATGCGCGAAGTCGCGGCGATCCTGAAGGATCACGGCATGATCAGGGAGATCGAGGACATCTGGCTACTGCGCCGCGACGAGATCAAGCAGGCCTTGTGGGACGTCGTCACCGCCTGGGCCACCGGCGTCCAGCCGCGCGGCAGCTTCACCTGGCCGACGGAAATCGAGTGGCGCAAGGGCGTCATGGAAAAATTCCGCCAGTGGAGCCCGCCTCCCGCCATCGGCATCGCGCCGGAAGTAATCCAGGAACCCTTCACCATCGTGCTCTGGGGCGTCACCAACAAATCCCTGGCCGACTGGTCCGAAGTTCAGGACGTCGGCGATCCTGACAGCATCACCGAGCTCAAGGGCTTCGCCGGCAGCCCCGGCATCGTCGAGGGCAAGGCGCGCGTCTGCCGCAGCGCGATGGACATCCGCGATCTGCAGGAAGGGGAAATCCTCGTCGCACCGACCACATCGCCGTCCTGGGCACCAGCCTTCGCCAAAATCAAGGCGGCGGTCACCGATGTCGGCGGCGTCATGAGCCATGCCGCCATCGTCTGTCGCGAATACGGCCTGCCGGCAATCGTCGGCACCGGACATGCCACCAAGGTCATCAAAACGGGAATGATGCTCAGGGTTGACGGTTCCTCCGGCGTGATAACCATCACCCGCTAGGTTTAAGGGCAATCGGACAATGAGCGACGCTTTGGCAATCGAAGGAACTGGCACGGAGGCGGCAATGGATGGCACGACACCCATGGTGTGCTGGTTCCAGGAGTGCAACAAGGACTCCGTGGATCTGGTGGGGGGCAAATGCTCCTCGCTGGGCGAACTGATCAATGCCGGAGTGCGGGTGCCGCCGGGCTTCGCCCTGACGACCCATGGCTTCAGGCAATTCATGCGCGACGCGGGAATCCAGTCCGCGGTGGCCAAACTGCTGGACGGGCTCGACCATGAAGACATGGACAAGCTAGAAGAAGCCTCCCGCGTCATTCGCGAGATGATCGAATCCTGCCCAATTTCCATCGAGCTCGAAGACCTTGTCGCGGAGCACTACCGCAAGCTGGCGGTACGCTGCGGCGTTCCGGCGGTGCCGGTCGCGGTGCGCTCCAGCGCCACGGCCGAAGACCTGCCCGGCGCAAGTTTTGCGGGCCAGCAGGATACCTACCTGTGGATCCGCGGCATCGACGATGTCATGCACCACGTGCGGCGCTGCATTTCCAGCCTGTACACGGGACGTGCCATCGCCTATCGCATCAAGATGGGCTTTCCGCACGAACAGGTGGCTCTCAGCGTCGGCATCCAGAAAATGGCCAATTCCTTCGCTGCCGGCGTGATGTTCACCGTCCATCCGACCAATGGCGACCGCTCGGTGATCGTCATCGACTCGAATTACGGATTCGGCGAATCGGTGGTTTCAGGCGAAGTGACGCCCGACCATTTCGTGGTAAACAAGGTCGCGCTGGACATCATGGAGCGCACCATCTCGACCAAGGAAATCTGCTACACGGTCGATCTCAAGGCACAGAAGTCACTCGCCACCGAGATCCCCTTCGAGCGTCAGAACGTGCAGTCGATCCTCGACGACGAAGTCACCGAACTGGCCTGGATGGGCAAGAAGATCGAGAAGCACTACGGCCGTCCGATGGACATCGAATGGGCCATTGACAAGGACCTTCCCGCCGGCGGCAACATTTTCATCCTGCAGGCGCGGCCGGAAACCATCTGGAGCAACAGGCAGCAGGCCCCAGTGTCGCCCGGCAGTGCTTCCGCCATGGATTACATCGTCGCCAACCTGATCGCCGGCAAGAAACTGAGCTAGGAGGAAATACGGAATGATCGTCCGCAACTGGATGCAGCCCAATCCCGTCGTGATCGGCAGCGCCACCCTGCTGTCCGAGGCGAAGCGGCTGCTGACCGAAAACAACCTGCACGGACTGCCGGTGGTGGACGGCGGCCGCCTGCGCGGCCTGATTACCCGCGCCAACTGCCTGCGCGCCGCCCATTGCGTGCTGCGCACCCAGAACATCGATGAATTCAACTTCTTCTCCACCCGCATCAAGGTCAAGGACCTGATGGTGCGCAACCCGGCCACGGTGGAAGCCGACGACACCATGGAACACTGCCTGCAGCGCGGGCAGGAACTCGGCATCGGACAGTTTCCGGTAATGGATCGGGGGCAGGTGGTCGGCATGATTTCGGCCAACGAGATATTTTCCCTCGCCGCGCACTTCCTCGGAGCCTGGGAGAAGCGCAGCGGCGTAACCCTGGCACCGATGGATCTCAAGCCTGGAATGATAGGAAAAATCACCGACATCGTCGAAGCCGCAGGAGCGGAAGTGCAGGCCATCTACCCGATCGGAAAGCCCGAGGACATCAACCCGCAGGCGCATCACCGCAAGAAAGTCATCATCCGTTTTCACTCTGACAACACCCGGATCGTGGTCAAGGCACTCGAGGACGCGGGCTTTCCGGTCATCGAGTCCGTCCAGGCAGCGCATTGAACCCTTAACAATTTTTCACCCCAAGGAGCATCCCCAATGGACCTCAGGTATTTCATCAACCAGTGCGAAGCCGCCGACGAACTGAAGCGCGTCACGGCGGAAGTCGACTGGAACCTGGAAATTTCGCATGTTTCGAAGCTGACCGAAGAAAAGAAGGGCCCGGCCCTGCTGTTCGAGAACATCAAGGGCTATTCCTCGCCCGTATTCACCGGCGCTTTCGCCACTACCAAGCGCCTGGCGATCATGCTCGGCCTGCCGCACTACCTGTCGATGTGTGAATCGGCCCGGGCGTGGATGAAGAAGACCATTACCTCGGAAGGCCTGATCAAGGCGAAGGAAGTCAAGGACGGGCCGGTGCTCGAGAACATCATCAGCGGCGACAAGGTCGACCTCAACATGTTCCCGGTGCCGAAGTTCTTCCCGCTCGACGGCGGGCGCTACATCGGCACCATGGTCTTCCTCGTGCTGCGCGCTCCGGAAACCGGCGAAACGAATCTGGGCACCTACCGCATGCAGATGCTCGACGACAAGACCTGCGGCGTGCAGATCCTGCCGGGCAAGCGCGGCGAGCGCATCATGAAGAAGTACGCCAAGCTCGGCAAGAAGATGCCGGCGGCCGCCGTGATCGGCTGCGATCCGCTGATCTTCATGGCCGGCACGCTGATGCACAAGGGCGCCAACGACTTCGACATTACCGGCACCGTGCGCGGCCAGCCCGCCGAATTCCTCATGGCGCCGCTGACCGGCCTGCCGGTCCCGGCCGGCGCCGAGATCGTGCTCGAAGGCGAAATCGATCCGAACAACTTCCGCCCCGAAGGCCCGTTCGCCGAGTACACCGGCTACTACACCGATGAACTGCACAAGGTCATCAGCAAGCCGGCGCTGGAAGTCAAGCAGATCCTCCACCGCAACAACCCGGTGCTGTGGGCCACCGGCCAGGGCCGCCCGGTCACCGACGTACACATGCTGCTGGCATTCACCCGCACCGCGACGCTGTGGACCGAACTGGAACAGATGAAGATTCCCGGCATCAGTTCGGTCTGCGTGCTGCCGGAATCGGCGGGCCGCTTCTGGGCCGTGGTCTCCGTAAAACAGATGTACCCCGGCCATTCCAACCAGGTGGCCAATGCCGTGATCGGCAGCAATACGGGTTCCTATGGCATCAAGGGCATCATCACGGTCGACGACGACATCATGGCCGACGACCTGCAGCGGGTATTCTGGGCGCTGTCCTGCCGATACGACCCGGCGCGCGGCACCGACATCCAGAAACGCGGCCGCTCGACACCGCTCGATCCGGCGCTCGATCCGGATGTCAGCAAGCTCACCACCTCGCGCATCATCATGGATGCCTGCATTCCGTATGAATGGAAGCAGAAACCGGTCGAAGCGCGCATGGACGAGGAAATGCTGGCGAAGATCAAGGGCCGCTGGGCCGAATACGGACTCGACTGAACGCGGCGACGCGGCCTTAAGCCGCAAAGCGGCGGCCGTAACCAATTGGAAAGGACAGACATGGACAAGGCAAAAGACATCAAGCTGGTCATCCTCGACGTCGACGGCGTCATGACGGACGGCCGCATCGTGATCGACGACAACGGCGTCGAGTCGCGAAACTTCGACATCAAGGACGGCATGGGCGTCGTGGTGCTGATGATGAGCGGCGTCGAGGTAGCCATCATCACCTCAAAGAAATCCGGCGCCGTTCGCCACCGCGCCGAGGAATTGAAAATCAAGCGCTTTCACGAAGGCATCAAGAAGAAGACCGAGCCCTACGAGGAAATGCTGAAGGAAATGGGCATCACCGACGCCCAGGTCGCCTATGTCGGCGACGACCTGGTCGACCTGTCGATGATGAAGCGCGTCGGCCTGCCGATTGCGGTCGGCGACGCCGTCGAGGACGTGAAGAACCTCGCCGCCTACGTCACGGTGGCGCGAGGCGGCTACGGCGCCGTGCGCGAAGCCGCCGAGATGATCCTCAAGGCGCAAGGCAAGTGGGACAAGATTTTGTCGAAGATCAGCTGAGCATTCACCCTGAAGTCAGTCCAACAAACCAGGAGCAGACCGTGTCAAAAATATCAGCACCGCGCAGCAACCGCGAGTTCATCGAGGCCTGCGTCAGGCATGGCGATGCCGTGCGCATCAAGCAGGAAGTCGACTGGGAAAACGAGGCCGGCGCCATCGTGCGCCGCGCCTGCGAACTGGGCGCTGCCGCGCCTTTCATGGAGAAGATCAAGGATTATCCTGGCTTCAGCTACTTCGGCGCTCCGCTGTCCACCTACCGCCGCATGGCGATCTCGCTGGGCATGGATCCGGCCTCCAGCCTGCCCGAGATCGGCGCCGAGTACCTGAAACGCACCAACAGCGAGCCGATCGCCCCGGTGGTGATCGACCGCAAGGACGCGCCCTGCAAGGAAAACATCCTGCGCGGCAAGGACGTCGACCTGTGCAAGCTGCCGGTCCCGCTGGTGCACGACGGCGACGGCGGCCGCTATGTCGGCACCTGGCATGCGGTGGTGACCAAGCATCCGGTGCGCGGCGACGTGAACTGGGGCATGTACCGGCAGATGATGTTCGACGGCCGCACCATGTCGGGCGCAGTGTTTCCCTTCTCCGACCTCGGCAAGCAACTCTCCGAGTACTATCTGCCGCGCGGCGAGGCCGCCCCCTTCGCCACCGCCATCGGCCTCTCGCCGCTGGCGGCGATGGCGGCCTGCGCGCCCTCGCCGATCCCCGAACCGGAACTGGTCGGCATGCTTTCGGGGGAACCGGCGCGACTTGTCAAGTGCGAGACCAACGACCTCGAAGTGCCGGCCGACGCCGAGATCATCATCGAAGGCGTGATCTGCCCCGACTACAAGGTCGAGGAAGGTCCCTTCGGCGAATACACCGGCTACCGTACCAGCCCGCGCGATTTTCGCGTCACCTTCCGGGTTGATTGCATCACCTACCGCAACAACGCGACCATGACCATTTCCAACATGGGCGTGCCGCAGGACGAGGGCCAACTGCTGCGCTCCTTCTCGCTCGGCCTCGAACTGGAAAAGCTGCTCAGGAGCCAGGGCATCCCGATCACCGGCGTGTATATGCATCCGCGCTCGACGCACCACATGATGATCGTCGGCGTCAAGCCGGCCTACACCGGCATCGCCCAGCAGATCGCCCAGCTCGCCTTCGGCTCCAAGCTCGGCCCCTGGTTCCACATGGTCATGGTGGTCGATGACCAGACCGACATCTACAATTGGGACGAGGTCTATCACGCCTTCTGCACTCGCTGCCATCCCGAAAATGGCATCCATGTCTATCGCAACACCACCGGCACTCCGCTCTATCCCTTCGCCACGCCGCACGAGCGCAAGTACTCGATCGGTTCCAAGGTGCTGTTCGACTGCCTTTGGCCGGTGGATTGGGACAAGACCAACGACGTACCGACCCTGGTCAGCTTCAAGAATGTCTATCCCAAGGACATCCAGGAGCGGGTACTGAAGAATTGGGAAAGCTACGGCTATCCCCAAGCCAAATAAGGAGGCGATGCGATGAATCAGTGGGAAGTTTTTGTCATGGACATGTCGGAGCTGGCCGAGGGCAAGGATATCGAGCTCTCCATCCGCACCCTCAATCCGGGCCTGCAGAAGTACACCTACAAGCGGGTCCGGGCCCAAGTGTCCTCGTCGCTGGACAAGTTCGCCGACCGGCTCCAGGTGCGTCTGGGTCGCGGTCAATTGAGCGCCGCAAAGTACTCGATCAAGGTGATCGAGGAAATCCAGCGCATGCCGGCGAAATATCTTTAATCAGGGAGCAGCAAAAGCGGCGGTGGCGGCGTAGCGCCACCGCCGACTTTTCAGGAACATGAGCTATCGCGACCTGCGCGAATTTCTCGCCGACCTCGGCAGCGATCTGCTCAAGGTCGCCCAGCCATTTGACCCGAAGCACGAAATGGCGGCGCTGCTGCGAGAAATGCCGGCCAACGGTCCGGCCGTGATGTTCGAGAATGTCGCCGGCCATCCGGGCGCACGCGTGGTCGGCAATCTGGTCGCCAGTCGGCGGCGCGTGGCCCGGGCGCTGAGTACAACGGAAACAGAGCTCGCTGCGACTTACCTGCAGCGCACGCGGCAGGGCATCGCACCGCAGCGCGCCAGCGATGCCCCGGTAAAGGAAGTGCTGCATCTGGCGCCGGATGATTTGACTGCTCTGCTGCCGGTGCTGACCCACTACGAGGGCGATGGCGGACCCTTCGTCACCACCGGCGTGGTGCTGTGCCACGCCCCCGTTTCGGGGCGCCGCGGCATGGGCATCCATCGCATGATGGTCAAGGGTGGCAGGCGCATGGGCATCCTGCTGGCCAATCCGCCCCTGTCCGCTTTCCATGCCGCCGCCGAAGCCGCCAGCCGGCCGCTGGACATCGCCGTGGCACTCGGCGTGGAGCCGGCACTGCTGATTGCCGCGGTGGTCAAGACCGGGCCGCAGGGACCCGACAAGATGGACCTGGCCGGCGCGCTGCGCAGCGCACCGGTGGAAATGATCCGCGCCGAAACCGTCGCCGTGGACGTCCCGGCCCGAGCTGAAATCGTCATTGAAGGTCGCGTGCTGCCGGGCCTGCGTGAGCCGGAAGGCCCTTTCGGCGAGAACACCGGTTATTACTTCTCCAACATCAGCCCGGTGGTGGAAGTCACTGCCGTCACCCATCGCCGCGAGTTCATCTATCCGGCCCTGTGCCCCTGGACCACGGATGTCGACAGCCTGCTCTCGCTGGCCGCCGGCACCGAACTGTTGGGCCAGTTGCAAACCCAGATGGCAGGCGTGGTCGATCTCGACCTGACCACCGGCACCTGCGGCTTTACCGCCGTCATCGCGCTGGCCAAGGCGAAGTCCACGGACGTGCGGCGCCTGATCCACCTCGTGTTCGGCATGGACAAACGCGTCAAGTTGGTCACCGTGGTCGATGACGACGTGGACATCCGCGACCCGCGCGAAGTGTCCTGGGCGCTGGCAACGCGCTTCCAGCCCGACCGCGACACGGTGATCCTGTCCGGCATGGAAGGCTATGTCATCGATCCGTCATGCGGCAGCAGCGGCATCGGCTCGCGCATGGGCATGGACGCCACGCGCGGCGGCGGCCCCGAGTTCGATAAGATCACGATTCCGGCTGCCGCGGCAGCCAAGGCCAGGAGCTTCCTGGCTGAAACCGGTCTTGTGGCGGGATAGGCCATGCGTGCGCCTTCCCGCGACAGACCCGCAAACGAGGAAAATATAATGAAGTTGGTAGTCGGAATTTCCGGGGCAAGTGGTGCGATCTACGGACTGCGCATCCTCGAAGTGCTCAAGCAGGCTGGTGTCGAGACCCACCTCGTGATGTCGGACTCGGCCAAGCGCACGATCGTTTATGAAACCGACTACACGATAGACCAGGTCAAGAGTCTGGCGAGCTACGTACACGACATCAACGACGTCGGCGCCTGCATATCCTCGGGCTCGTTCAAGACGGCCGGCATGGTCATCGCGCCCTGCTCGATCAAGACGCTCTCGGCGCTGGCCAATTCCTTCAACACCAACCTGCTGATCCGCGCCGCCGACGTCTGCCTC
>VEPA01000031.1 GCA_012026675.1 Betaproteobacteria bacterium
AAATCCGGGAAGGCCGATTGGTTATATGAGGCCCGTGGCGAGAAGATTGCGGTAAAGATCCACGACATATTTCGATCGGATTTGTCCGCACTGCGGAACTGTGAACATGACGTCGCTATCTCTTCGGCTGGCGTCAGACATGACGGGTGCGATGAAGTTGGTATCGAACTGCAATTCGACACTCAGGATTTGAGCTATCCATTCAAAGGCAAGAGCTCGCGCGGCTACGAGTACAAACTAGAGGCAAAGTAATTTCCAACGCGATCGAGCGGGACGCAACGAAGGACCCGCGCCCGCTCACAGTGCCACATCAGGTGGTCATCGGTACTTTCTTGATGTCTGCATTGTCCGGGCCGAGTGAATTTTGACCAGCCGTGCCGATTGAGCGGTGATCAGGGACGGAGGGCCGACCAGAGGTCGGCCGGTTGTGGACAAGTCTAAGGCTTTGGTGTGTTGGTCTCCTGTGGTTTGAGTGCGCGAAGCCGCGCAGGGCGTAGCCCGAAGCGGTTTCGCGCACTTGCGGTTGGCATCAGCCAAGCTCCTCGGCGGGTGGCGCGCGGCGCGACTGCTCCCGGGTCTTGATCTTCTTCTTCGCCGTTTCGGTGCTGTGGCGGAAGCGATAGCTCTCGTTGCCGGTTTCGACGATGTGGCAATGGTGCGTGAGCCGGTCCAGCAGCGCCGTGGTCATCTTCGCGTCGATGAACACGGTGGACCATTCGCCAAACGCCAGATTGGTAGTGATCATCACGCTGGTGTGCTCGTACAGCTTCGACAGCAGATGAAACAGCAGGGCGCCGCCGGCCTGGCTGAAGGGTAGATAGCCCAGTTCGTCCAGGATGACCAGGTCCATGCGCAGCAAACCGGCGACCAGACGTCCGGCCTTGCCCTGCGCCTTCTCTTGTTCGAGCAGGTTGACCAGATCGACGGTGGAGTAAAAGCGCACGCGCTTGCCGTGCCGGGTGATGCCGGCCACGCCGATGGCGGTGGCCAGATGCGTCTTGCCGGTGCCGGGCCCGCCCACCAGCACGACGTTGTGGGCCTGCTCGGTGAAGTTCACGTCGGCCAGTTGCCCGATGAGCTTGCGGTCCACGACCGCGGCGTCAAAGTCGAAACCGGCCAGATCGCGGTGCACCGGGAAGCGCGCCGACAGCAACTGATGCCGCACGGAACGCATCGCACGATCTTCGTGTTCGGCTTTCAGCAGATGCTCGATGAGCCAGCGCGAGGCGTCCACGCCGGCGTTCTGGCCCAGGCCTTCCAGATCGGCCCAGGCCGCCGCCATGCCGTGCAGCCGCAGCGCTTTGAGTTCGGCAATGACTTGTTCACGCATGGTCGGTCTCCGCCGCACGCGCGCGCAAGCGGTCGTAGCGGGCCGTGTCGGCCCGCGGCGGATCGACGATGGCAAGCGTCGTGGCGGCCGGCGCCGGCGCCGCACCGGCATTCAGGCGGCGCATCACGTTGATGACGTGCTCGACGCTGATGCGCCCCGACGGCGGCGCCGCCTCAAGGGCCAACTCCGCGGCCACCAGCACCGCTTCCAGCCCGGCGCTCGGCACCAGGGCCAGGACTTCGGCCATCAGGCGATCGCCGCCGGCCTGTTGCAGCAGCGCGCCCCGCAACTTCTGCAGGGGCGCAGGCAAATCGGCAAACGGCGCGCCGTTTCTGAGCGCCCCGGGCTTGCGCTGCACCAGCGGGATGTAGTGCTGCCAGTTGTAGGCCGTGCGCCCGCTGTCGCTCAGGCGCGCATGCCGCGCCACTACCTTGCCGTCCGCCACCACGGCGACCTCGGACGGATACAGCCATGTCGTCACGCGGCTGCCGGCCAGTTCGCACGGCACCGAGTACCGGTTGCGCGCCACCGTGACCAGGCAGGTGCTGCTGACCTTGGCCTGCTGGTCCACATAGCCGTCGAAGGCCGCCGGCATCGGCATCAGATGCGACTGCTCATGCTCGAGCATCTCGGCCACGCTGAACTGGCCGAACTCGGGATGACGAATCTGCTGCCATAGCGCCCGGCACCGCTCGCCCAGCCAGACATTCAGCTCCTCGAACGAGCGCCAGATCAGCCGCTGGGCATCAATCCAGATCCGCCGCCGGCTGTCCTGCACGTTCTTCTCCACCACGCCCTTCTCCCAACCGCTGGCGACGTTGCAAAAGTCGGGATCAAACAGGTAGTGGCTGCACAGCGCCAGGAACCGCGCGTTCACATCGCGCGCTTTGCCGCGGCCAACCTTGTCCACGGCCGTCTTCATGTTGTCGTAGATGCCACGCCGCGGCACGCCCCCCAAGGCCGCGAAACTGCGCGTGTGCGCATCGAACAGCATCTCGTGACCCTGCGACGGATACGCCACCAGCCAGAACGCGCGGCTGGCACACAACTTCAGGTGCGCGACTTGCACCTTGTAGTACACGCCCCCAACCGTCAGCCCCTCTTCGCTCCAGTCAAACTGGAACGCCTCACCCAGCGCAAACGTCAGCGGCACGAAGGCGCCGGTCTTGCTCTGCCCCTTGTCCTCGCGCCAGACACGCACGAAATCGGTCAGGCGACTGTAGCCGCCGCGATACCCCTGGCACTGCAACTGGCTGTACAACTGCTTGGCCGTGCGCCGTTGCACCTTCGGCCGCTGTCCATCAGCTTGCAACGCCTGCTGCAGCCACTCCACGTACGGCCCAAGCTTCGTGACCGCCGCCCGCCGCCGATACCGCGGCTCGCCCTCCGGCGCCTTCAACCACTTCTTGACCGTGTTGCGCGCCAGACTCATGCGCCTGGCAATCGCGCTGATCGACTGACCTTCCCGCAAATACAACGTCCGAATCTTCGTCTTGATACCCATGGTGATCACCCCATCCCTCTGCCAAAAAATTCGGCAGCGTAGGTCGAACACCCTGATCAATCTTCAGTCGGCATCACCTCATTCGTCTGGTCAATTCTTATCGGCCGCAACAGAAGCCAGGCTCCGGGAAGGATGCCCCGACACACGGACTGCCGAAGTACAAGCTCATGACGAAGGATGGCCGCGCAGTAGGAACTATGGAAAGCGAGCGGTGGCCGGACGGGTTCACGGAACACGACGGTGGGTCGATTCAAGATCTCGGGGAGTTAGGGGTTATCTACCTGATCAATTACGACAACGCGTATCACCTTCGATACCGTCAGCAGCAGCGTGGCGACATCGCTCGCGAAGTCGTGACGGAGAAATACATTCTTGGAATGCGAATCCTAATGCTCGGATATGAGCATGCCGTACGCGCAATGAAAGCCACAAATCCAGAAGGACTGTCGGAATTTCAGGATAGCTTCCGGCGGATGGCAGCGCGAGCGGCGGCGTCAACGGTACTTGCGCTTGCCGAGAATCTGCCGCGCAGCGTCGACGTATCGTCGGTGGCGGGCGAGGCCGAGTGAAGCGCGGTTGCAATGTGCCGGCCTTTCTTGTCTCTCCGGCTTGAAGGGCGACGTTCGCGACATCGTGGCATGAATGGCGGTAACTGAGTTCGCCGCAGGCAGCCGGACTCTCCGCCAAAGGTCCGCGTCCCGCACGGCTTTCGGGGCAGTGATCGTTCGCCACCCGCCCCGCTACCCATCCTTTGGCGCGCGACGTGGTGACACAACGCGACCGGGGTGCCATACCCGCTCATGCGCAGTTTGGCAGCTCGCGCAGTGCGAGAAGCCTCTGCCCAATGCGGGACCTGTTCGGCGCGCGACGTTACCTGCTCTGCGCCAGCTGGCGCGTGGTGTCGCGCAGGCGGTGCACGAGCAGCAGCGCCAGACCGCGCGTGAGCGCGGCAAACAGCACCGGATCGGGCACTGACAGTGCGACGAACGTGGCGCGGCCGA
>VEPA01000107.1 GCA_012026675.1 Betaproteobacteria bacterium
CGCGAGCTGGGCATGAAGTACAGCACCCTGATGAACGGCCTGAAGAAGGCGTCCAGCGAGGTGGACCGCAAGGTGCTGGCCGACCTGGCCGTTTTCGACAAGCCGGCGTGCGCCGCGCTGGCCAATCAGGCGAAGGCGCAACTGTCGGCCTGATGACCGTCTGACTCGCCGGAAAGGCCGCTTCGGTAATAACTGGGCGGCCTTTTACGTTTTCGCTCCCACCTTTCGGTTTCTTCATGAACGATCTCGATCAACTCGTCGCGCAGGCAACGGCCGATTTCGCCGCCACCAGCGAGCTTGCCCGGCTGGAGGAGGTCAAGGCCGCCTATCTTGGCAAGGACGGCTCGCTGACCGCGCTGCTCAAGGGGCTGGGCAAGTTGCCGCCGGAAGAGCGCAAGTCGGCGGGGGCCACGATCAACCTTGCCAAGACGCAGGTGGAGTCGGCCCTGGCGGCACGGCGCGAGGCGTTGCGTGTCGCCCAGTTGGAGGCGCAACTTGCCGCCGAGGCGCTTGATGTCACGCTGCCGGGGCGCGGCCAGCCGCGCGGCACGCTGCATCCCGTGATGCGCACGCTCGACCGCATCGAGCAGCTGTTCCGTTCGATCGGCTTCGAGGTCGCGGATGGTCCCGAGATCGAGACCGACTGGCACAACTTCACCGCGTTGAACACGCCCGAGAATCACCCGGCGCGTTCGATGCACGACACGTTTTACCTGCTCGACGATGCGGGCAAGGTGCGCGAGGACGTCCTGCTGCGCACGCATACCAGCCCGGTGCAGATCCGCACGATGCTGGCCCATGTCGAAAAATTCAAGCATCTCGAGCACATGCCCGAGATCCGCGTGATCTGCCCGGGCCGCGTCTATCGCGTCGACTCGGATGCCACGCATTCGCCGATGTTCCACCAGGTCGAAGGCCTGTGGGTCGGCGAGAGCGTCAGCTTCGCCGACCTGAAGGGCGTCGTGGCCGACTTCCTGCGCCGCTTCTTCGAGAGCGACGACCTGAAGGTGCGCTTCCGCCCGTCCTTCTTCCCCTTCACCGAGCCCTCCGCCGAGATTGACGTTGCCTTCATGAGCGGCCCGATGGAAGGCCGCTGGCTCGAAATCGCCGGCTGCGGCATGGTGCACCCGAACGTGCTGCGCTTCGGCGGCGTCGATCCCGAGAAATACTCCGGCTTCGCCTTCGGCATGGGGCCGGACCGTCTGACCATGTTGCGCTATGGCATCAACGACCTGCGCCTGTTCTTCGAAGGCGATTTGCGTTTCCTCAGTCAGTTTCAATGAGGCAGTTCCAATAAATCATGCAATTC
Source organism: Betaproteobacteria bacterium (assembly GCA_012026675.1). Lineage (GTDB taxonomy): Bacteria > Pseudomonadota > Gammaproteobacteria > Burkholderiales > Rhodocyclaceae > Sulfuritalea. The sequence continues at coordinate 1,310 of VEPA01000107.1, forward strand.
CCCGAATCCTGGCTGCGCGCCCTCGTCAATCCGCCGCTGTCGACCGACGAACTCTGCCACCTGCTGACCATGGCCGGCCTCGAAGTCGAGGAACGCCGTAGCGCCGGCGCCGACTTTTCTGGCGTGGTCGTGGCAGAAGTACTGAGCGTCGAGAAGCATCCCGATGCCGACAAGCTCAAGCTCTGTTCCGTCAATGTTGGCGAATCCACTCCGCTGCAGATCGTCTGCGGCGCGCCAAACGTTGCTGCCGGCATGAAGGTGCCGTGCGCTCGGGGCGGCGCCAAACTGCCCGGCATCGAAATCAAGCGGGCCAAGGTGCGTGGCATCGAAAGCTTCGGCATGCTTTGCTCGGCGCGCGAACTGGGACTTTCGGACGATCATGGCGGCTTGCTGCCGCTGGCCGCCGATGCGCCGGTGGGCGATGACATCCGCCGCCATTTCGACCTCGACGATCAGTTGATCACGCTCAAGCTGACGCCAAACCGTTCCGACTGCCTTTCGCTATTGGGCATCGCGCGCGAACTATCGGCACTCACCGGCGCGCCGCTGCTGGAGCCCGAGATAAAGCCGGTCGCCGCGGTGGTCGCCGATACGCGGCAGGTTGTACTCGACGCCCCCGCTTCGTGCCCGCGCTACTGCGGCCGCATCATTCGCGGCGTCGATGCCGGCGCGGCGACGCCGGAATGGATGAAACGGCGCATTGAACGCAGCGGCATCCGTTCGATCTCCTTCCTGGTCGACGTCACCAACTACGTCATGCTCGAACTCGGCCAGCCGCTGCACGCTTTCGATGATGCTGAACTCTCCGGCGCTATCCACGTGCGCCTGCCTAAGCAAGGCGAGCAGCTGCTGCTGCTGAACGAGCAGACCGTGACGCCGTCGACGGATACCGCATTGATCGCCGACGACGAAAAGCCGCTGGCGATGGCCGGCGTCATGGGGGGCGAGCATTCGGGCATCAACGACTCCACTCGCGATCTGTTTCTTGAGAGTGCCTTCTTTCCGCCCTCCGCAATCGCCGGCAAGGCGCGTGCGCTGGGTTTCAGCTCGGACGCCTCGCATCGCTACGAGCGTGGCGTCGATTTCGAACTGCAGCGCAGGGCCATCGAACGCGCCACGCAACTGATCGTCGAAACCTGCGGCGGGCAGCCTGGTCCGGTGGTCGAAGCGGTTTCCGCTCCGAATCTGCCCGAGCGCAAACCGGTGCGCCTGCGCACGGCCCGTGCTGCCAAGGTGCTGGGCATCGCGCTGGCCGCCGAGCGCATCGAAAGCATATTGAAGGGGCTGGGTCTCAGCGTCGAGCGGCAGGGCGACGATTTTCTGATAACGCCGCCATCCTTCCGTTTCGACATCGAAATCGAGGAGGATCTGATCGAGGAAATCGCGCGTATTTATGGCTACGACAATATTCCGTCGCAGCCGCCGGTGGCTCGGATGGCCATGATGCCGGCTACCGAGCACAGCCGCACGCCGATGAGCGTACGCCGCCTGGTGGCGGCGCGCGATTATCACGAAGTCGTGACCTACAGCTTCGTCGAAGCGGCCTGGGAATCCGATTTCTCTGCTACTCATGCCCATGGCGTAGTACCCATCGTGCTCGCCAATCCGATCGCCAGTCAGATGGGTGTCATGCGCTCCACGCTGATTGGCGGGCTGGTTGGAACCCTCATGGCCAATCGCAAGCGGCAGACGGAACGGGTACGCATTTTCGAGCTGGGCCGCTGTTTTCAACGCGATGCCGGCGGCGGCCCGGGTACCGGATTTTTTCAGCCCTTGCGCCTCGCAGGTCTGGCCGCCGGTTCGGCCCTGCCCGAACAATGGGGTGCAACCGGAGCCCGAGTGGATTTCTATGACGTCAAGGGCGATGTCGAAGCCTTGTTTGCCCCGCGTCGCCTGGACTTTGTCAAGGCCGAACATCCGGCGCTGCACCCCGGTCGCTGCGCTAACGTCTTTCTCGACGGCCGGCCGGCCGGCGTGGTTGGCGAACTGCATCCGCGCTGGGTACAGAAATACGAACTGGGCACGGCACCGGTAGTTTTCGAGCTTGAATTGAACAAACTGTTGGTGACGCCATTCCCGAGCTACGTCGAGGTGTCGCGCTTTCCGGCGGTGGTTCGCGACCTGGCCCTGGTGGTGCCGCACGGCCAGACTCTGGCGCCGCTGCTGGCAGGGCTGCGCGCGGCGGCGCCAGCCATCGTGCGCGATATTGCCTTGTTCGACGTCTACCACGGCAAGGGGCTTGGTGAAAGCGAAAAGAGCCTTGCTTTTCGTATAGTTATGCAAGATACTCAACGTACTCTCGAGGATGCGGAAGTGGACGCGGTGATCGCTGATTTTCTGGCAATTGCGCGTCGCGATTTCAATGCGTCCTTGAGGGCCTAATGCAGGCGGAGCTGATATGACATTGACCAAGGCGGAACTCGCCGATCTGTTGTTCGAAAAGGTTGGCCTCAACAAACGCGAAGCCAAAGACATGGTCGAGGCCTTCTTCGACGAAGTACGTTTCGCTCTGGAAAAGGGCGACAGCGTGAAACTCTCAGGGTTCGGCAATTTTCAGTTGCGCGAGAAACCGCAGCGGCCCGGACGCAATCCCAAGACCGGCGAGGAAATCCCGATTACGGCTCGCCGCGTCGTCACCTTCCACGCCAGCCAGAAACTCAAAGCGGCGGTCGAGGCTTTCCCGCGTGGCAACAACCAGCAATAACCGGGACGAACTGCCGTCGATCCCTGCCAAGCGCTACTTCACGATCGGTGAAGTCAGCGAGTTGTGCGGTGTCAAGCCGCACGTACTGCGTTACTGGGAACAGGAGTTTACCCAGTTGCGTCCCGTCAAGCGGCGCGGCAACCGTCGCTACTACCAACATCATGAAGTCCTGCTGGTGCGTCGCATCCGCGAGCTGCTGTATCAGGAGGGCTTCACCATCAGTGGCGCGCGCAACCGCCTCGAGGACGTCCCCGGCAAGTTGCATGATGTGCCGGAGACTCCGCTAGGCGAGAGTCAGATCTCACTGCGTGCCGAACTTGCTTCGATCATCGAATTCCTGCGTACTGCCTGACGGCGGACGGCATAAGGGAAATCGCTGGGCGCAAGGCGATGGCGGCCGTTTCCTTTGTTATAATTCGCGCAGTCGGGGCGTGGCGCAGCCTGGTAGCGCACTTGCATGGGGTGCAAGGGGTCGCGAGTTCGAATCCCGCCGCCCCGACCAGTAATACCAAGGGTTTCCAGTCACAAGCTGGAAACCCTTTTTCATTGGCTCGCCGCTAGGGTATACGCCAGGGTATACGAAGCGATCTGCTGTAACCTCGAACGTGCTTGAAGGGTGCAGGCTGGTTTGCTTGCCCTATGTGGGGTGCAGGGATGTCCGGGCGTCCAGGAGGTCCTGCCGTCGCTCCTATTCTGCCCGCGGCTAAACACGCCTCGTTTGTCGCTTGCGCTTTGCCTTTCCTTCGTCAGCCAGAATCCGCTCCAAGAGCAGCTGAGCCGTTCTCGGCATCGTCCGGTGCATTTTCGAGCTCGTTGGAGCAATCCAACTCCTGAGTGTTGGCAGCGACACCCCAAGAAGCTCGGCTAGCTCGGCAGAGTCCACTTTTAACTGCTCGCGCGCTGCGCGCAACACCTCAGCCTGTTCTGTCATAAGTCCTCACTGAATCCCAGTGTTACCATTATTCAAGCCGTGCCTGCCCTCCCTATTGGGGTGACCGGTTAGGGCTTCCGGGGGTGGCAACCCCCGGTTGCCCGCCTTCTACAGCAATCCGCGCTCAGCAAACGAAAGCGCAGTGCCTCCGGCCACGACGAAGTGGTCCAGCACCTTGATATCGACTAGCGCAAGCGCCTGTTTAAGGTTCTGCGTGAGCAGTTCATCCGCTCGGCTTGGCTCTGCAACGCCTGAAGGATGATTGTGCGCAAAGATCACGGCCGCAGCGTTGTGAGCCAAACAGTATTTAACGACTTCCCTCGGATAAACGCTGGTCTGGGTGAGCGTGCCGGAAAATAGCGGATCGAACGCAATGGCTCTATTCTGCGCGTCCAAGTACACACACCAGAACTCTTCCCGCTCTTTTCCGGCCAGCGCAATGCGCAGATAGTCGCGCACAGAAGCCGGCGAAATCAGCGCGCTTTGAAATCTCGCCCGTTCACCCAAGATGCGCAGCGCAGCGCCTAGGACTTCATTGGCTTCCTGCGATGCCAGGACGGCGGCAAGTTGTCGCGATAGGCGACGATGGCCAATACTTTCCTGTTTCATATAACCCCCTATTAGTTAAAAGAACGTGCGTGGCAACGCACATAACCAATGTTACGAATATATACATTGTATGCAAGCTAATTTGCACTCTTTGACATCACTCGTTACATGTTCTAAGCGAGGATTACTACTGTCCCACGACAAAAAGAATTCTTTTTCCTAGAACTGGGGGCCAGGGGGGATCAGGAAAAACCGCCTACCACCGTCTATATCTATCTCATAAATAATTTTTTGCCTCGAACGAACTAACATCCCTTTTATGCTTTCTAGGCACACCAAAGAATTTGGCACAACAATGCCATGTGTACTTACTTGAACGGCCTGGGCTGGCACCGACTGCTCGCGGTTGCGACTCGATAGAGCTAGCCCATCTGGCTCATGTAGTGAGCCTCATGAATGGCAGCATGCCGTTTATGAAAATTTGCATTCATCGTGGCGCCAAGGAAATTGGCGGCTCCTGCGTTCAGATCGAAGCCTGTGGCGAATCGATTCTTATTGATGCCGGAATGCCGCTAACGGGCGAATCAGACTCCCCACCTATTCCGCCAACGATAGACTTCGAGTCGTTGAACGGCATCGTCATTTCGCACCCCCACCAAGACCATTACGGCCTCTTGCCGTGGATGCCGTCACTTCCCGTACTGATGGGCGATGCTGCTCGCCGCATCCTTCGGGCTGCTGCTCCCTTCATGCGAAAGCCGCCATTAACTCTCGACGGGCCGAGTCTGGTGGATCGGCAGACGGTAAGCCTTGGACCATTTCGGATTACTCCCTACTTGGTGGACCACTCGGCTTACGATTCCTACGCCTTGCTCATCGAAGCTGATGGAAAACGACTTTTCTACAGCGGCGACATACGAATGCATGGACGCAAACGCAAACTGATCGAGCAGCTAATGGCGATCCCACCTGTGCAGCTCGATGTACTCCTGCTCGAAGGTACTACCCTTGGGCGCGCAAGCAGCGTCGCCCCAGAGCCAGAGGAAGCGATTGAAGATGAGTTAGTCGGAATATTCCGAGCAACCACCGGAATCGCTCTTGTGCATGTCTCTGCCCAGAATATCGACCGCCTGGTTTCGGTATTCCGCGCTTGTCTGAAGACCAACCGAACATTGGTCGTTGATCTTTACACCGCCGAAATACTTGCGGCAACTGGTAATCGCCACATTCCCCAGTCGGATTGGAATCGCATCGCGCTTTGTATTCCACAGCGGCAACGGCTGCAGATAAAGAAGGCCGGATTGTTCGAGGCATTGGAACGACACTCTCGCCACCGCATCTACCCGAAGACCATTGCCAAAAACCCTGGGGGCTACGCTCTGATATTCCGAGAACTATGGATGGCCGATCTTGAACGAGCAAATTGTCTGGACGGGGCATGCCTGATTCACTCGCAATGGGATGGCTACCTGAAGGAAGATCGACTTCGCGATATCGACGTGTGGCGACAAGCTCACGGCATGCCATTTCATCAGGTGCACACGTCCGGGCATGCCAGCCCGGATGATCTGAAGCGTCTTGTAACAGCGCTGAAACCGAAGACGCTTGTGCCCATACATAGCGACAGACCCGAGAGTTATCGCGAACTCTATTCTTGCGTAACCACGCGCTCCGACGGCGAGTGGTGGAGAGTCTGAATCATGACCGATGCCCTCACCAGCGCCCGCCGGTGTATCGGGGTTACATGCTCGTGAACAATTATTTGAGAAGTTGGAATGCGATTTCATAACCATCTTGAGCAATGGCTTGAACACTCCCCTACGGAGCGGGAATGCTGCCTACCGAAGCATCGTCGTCAATATGCGGAAATCGAGTCTGATGCTCCACACCTTGGTTGGGTTCTCGCCCTAATGTTGGATTCCGATATCGAGCTATCGCATGGCGAAGTAGTCGCCGCCATGAAGGACAGAGTACTGGCCGAACCAGTTCTGACTCCACTCGCCTGGCGATTTCTGGCTAATGGCAACGCCGATCATTTTCGCGTTGTGCTCGATGCACAGGACCCAGGTGACGAACCGGCGTGGCGCTGGAAATTGCTCGTGGCGTGGCTTCAGGTTTTATCCGGCTTACACCGCGCCGGCCGGTATCAACCGTTGCCAGTGCCCATCCAGATGCTGTTTCTACATGATGGACTAGTAGTCTTCCCGGAAGCAGACGAGCTTGAGTTTCGCGGATGCTGGATGCGATTTGCCACTTTGCGGGCCATTCTCACCGAAGCGGAGAAGCGAATTGAACTGGGGACGTTCGACCGATTCATTGAAAAGGACTTGCCCGATGTGCTGATTTGGCTAGCCAACGTTAATCTGGAATTCGATAGCAATCAATACAAGGCAGGGTGGAGCGTACTCGCCAAGCGGGCCGCGAACTGGCGACAGGATTTGTACTGGCGAACTGGTGCCAAATTGGGGAAATGGCGTTCGCCGATCGAGCGGGTGCCCCTTGGTACTTATGAGATCGAGTGCATTGTGGACGCCCTGACTCTAAGCCGGCATGCCTTAAACCAGCGTCTGTGCGCTGATCGATTTCTCGAAGGCTGCCTACAAGATCAGGAAAGAATACTGGCCATCCGTATTGGTACCGGCAAGATCCACGCGACCATTCGGCTCAGCCGTGCTCAATCAGCTTGGGTCGTTTCAGATATCCGGGGATTTGCCAACTCTCAGGTCTCTGAAGAAATCGATAGACTGGGAGCAGAGATCGCGTACATCTATACCCGAGACTGGAATCGCTTCGATGGGGGAGCGATAAGCTAAATGGCATGCCTCTTGGCAAACGAGTGAAGGAATAATTCCACAATGGCAAAGAAGTGGGTCGGAGTTTTAGAGGGAGCCGATGAGGTAATAAACCGGCACATTTCGTATGGCGGGTACAACTTCCGGCACGGTAAGGTCGGGAAGGTCCTGAGCGCTAGCCCAAAAGGATTTTCGGCGCGGTCGTTACTGAAAGAGCTAATCGATACAGTTGAAGGCAATTTACGGACGAGGAAAGAGTCCGCAGAAATTAAGCTCGGCGTGTCTAAAAGCAACTGGCGTGAAGAATCACCAAAAGAAGAGCATCAGAAAAGAAAGTCCGAACGAGACCTTGAGCACATGATTGCCAATATTGCCGGTCGAAATGACCAGTATTGGAAATGGTGGAACCAAATGCCGATTGCTTCTGGCTTTCTCGAACATCGTTCGGATAGAACCCGCGCGATTGACCTTGCCTGCAGAAGTAAGACTGACTCCAGCCACTACCGATTAATCGAACTCAAGGTGAATCGGAATGCCGGATCGCCTATGTTCGCAATGGTAGAAATTGTCGTGTACGCATTGGTCTATTTTGTACTTAGAAAAAATCGCGGGGAAGAATGGCTCTCAGAAAATTGGATCAATGCCGATATTTTTGCGGCGCAACACATTGATCTTTGTGTTCTCGCTCCGGAAGACTATTACGATGGATATGAACTACTAGGGTGGTTGGAAAGAGAACTTTCACAAGCTCTTGCGGATGCATGTAATGAGAGCTTTGGTGGCGATCTGACGATGACTTTAACCAACTATCGCTTAGCCGGGATTCCGGAATGGCCTACGAAAGCGAGCCTGGATAATGAAAAGACATTGCAGGGGCTTGTAAACGCGTGGGAAAAGGTCTACGAAGGTTGATTGCTGCGCAACCAAGTACGTCAGGAATATAGCGGTTGCTGCCATTGACTGTGTGGGAACCCACTTCGACACCCGGCCAGAAGTCGCCGTTAGATAATGATCCCGGTAGCAGTCATTCAGCATGGAGTAGTATGCGCACTGGAATTTTCGCCATGCAGAGTTGGAGGGATGTTTTAGTGGGGCGCAATAACCAGCTCACTCACCACACATAATGAACGCCGAATACACTCAATACTTACGAGAATACCAGGCGAGTACATCAATCGGCGCCTCGACAGCGCGAGGAATGGGGCCAAAAGGAACTATCAAGGCCGCCCGGCAGTTTCTTATGAATCTGACGCTTGCGCGTTTCCGCAAGAAGTCTGAGGCTGCGTTTCTGCGTGAACTAGAGTTTGCTACCAACCAATTCAGCGCCGCCTTGCCGAAAGGCGCTCGCAATTGGGGAAGCGCTCGAAAGTTTCTCAACATCTTTTTGCGCGGATGCTTGTATAACAAGTACCTGTGCGCACATTACAAATTGTCTGAACTTGAGCCTTGGCTTGAAGTGCCGCTTGACAGCCACGTCGCAAAAAGGCTCAAGAGAATTGCTGGGCGTGGCAATCTTCCTCGCTGGCCGGGTGTAATTCATTTAACGCGCGAAGACAGTTTGCTGTTCCAAGACTATGCCAGCACGGTGGCGCAAGCCGACGGTGTTAACCGGGTTGACCTTGATGTCAAGTTTTGGCGCAGAGAGGGCTAACCATACGGTGCAGGGGATGCTGCATGATAAGGCGGCACAGTGCTGGTGAATTAAGGCGTTACAAGGTCCAATAAATGATGCGTCGCCCTATACCCGCTGCCGTCCTTTCAGTTTGTGCTGAAATTGCGGCCAACCGCGAGACGCATGCAACGCTGGATAGCCTTTTTACATATGCTGGCGCGCCGGGTGAACCGCCACCAGGAAGCAAGCCAGCAAAGGCACTGGAATGGCTTCGAACCACAAACAAAGACGACAGCCTAAAACCGCTTGATGTACTTGGACGTCTCATCGAAAGCTACATGGAGGCTCCGCTTGATCCAGGCAACACTTGGGATAAAGATCGGCTCAAAGATCGCGAACGCATAACGAAAGTGTTAGCGCAATGCGAGCTTCAGTATATTAAAGGCGGAAAAGTCGTTGGCTCGCTTGGTGCGGTTTCCCGAACTCTTGAGGAGTTCATCAAAGACCGGGACCTTGTGTCTATCGATACTGAGTTCAATCGCGCTCTATCAAACGTCGAGGCCAATCCGCGAGAGGCCGTTTCCGCCGCGAGCAACATCCTCGAATCGGTATGCAAAGTCTACATCGAGGAGGAAGGGCTCGAAGCGCCCGCTAAACAGGACTTGAAGCCGGTGTGGACGATTGTGCGCAAGCACCTCGGCTTCGACCCGAGCACCATTGAAGACCAAGACCTTCAGCAAATTCTATCGGGGCTAATATCAATTACCGAAGGTATAGGTGCACTACGTACTCATGCAAGCTCCGCACATGGTGCAGGGAAAACAAGCTACAAAATCGAACCGCGTCACGCACGCCTTGCTGTTCATTCAGCGCACACTGTTGCACTTTTTATCCTTGAATCTTGGCGCAAGAAGAGGCAACCCTTCTGACATGGCACTCAACCTCGCTCTTTTCGGTCTCTGGACGCAGAGATACCTACTGCTGGTGAAGCCTTACAAACAATGCAAAACATAACCGCTCTGGAACGTGATCTTTGGCGCGCGGCAGACGATCTGCGCGCCAATTCGAAGCTGACTGCTTCTGAATATTCCATGCCCGTGCTCGGGCTTATCTTCTTGCGCTATGCCTACAACCGCTTTGTGGAGGCCAAGGCGCGAATCGAGGAGAAACTGCCGACCCGCAACGGGGTGAAGCCTGCCTTGACCAAGGCGCACTTCGCCAAGGAAAACGCGATCTATCTCCCTGTTGGAGCACAGTACGAGACCCTGGTGAACCTCCCCGAGGGTACAGACTACGGCGCGGCGATCAATCAGGCCATGAACCTGATCGAGGCGGAGTACCCGACACTTACCGGAGCGCTACCCAAGGACTACCTCAAATTTGAAAATGACTTGCTGGGGAGACTGCTGCGCGCCTTCAACGATGACAAGCTAAAGAAGGCTGGTGGCGATGTGTTCGGGCGCATCTATGAGTATTTCCTGAACGAGTTTGCTATGACCGGCGCCCAGGAGGGTGGCGAGTTTTTCACGCCCATATCTTTGGTGCAGATGATCGTCAATGTGATCGAGCCGGACCACGGCACTGTGCTAGACCCAGCCTGCGGCAGTGCCGGCATGTTCGTGCAGTCGGGGCACTTCATCGAAAAGGAAGGCAAGCAGGTATCCGGGGCGGTGACGTTCTACGGGCAGGAGAAAGCAGAACTCAACACCCGGCTGGCGCGCATGAACATGGCGGTGCACGGCCTGGAAGGAAGCATCCTGGAGGGCAACACCTTTTACGACGACAAGCACGAGCTGCTGGGCAAGTGCGACTTCGTCATGGCC
>VEPA01000140.1 GCA_012026675.1 Betaproteobacteria bacterium
CCTATGGCCGCTGGAAAAAGCCCGACATGGCTTTCGCCACCCAGCTCAACATGGATATCTTCGTGCCGGCACTGGTGTTTGCCGCGCTGGCCTCGAAGTCCTTCGACATCGCGCAGAACCTGCCGCTGTTGCTCGGCGCCACGGTCGTGGTGCTCGGCACCGGCCTTCTGGCCTGGCCGTTGGCGCGCCTTCTGGGTGTGGCGGCGAACACTTTCGTGCCGCCGATGATGTTCAAGAATTCCGGCAACATGGGCCTGCCGCTGGCGGTACTGGCCTTCGGCGAAGCGGCGCTGCCGGCCGCCGTCGTGCTGTTCTTCATGGAGAACTTCCTGCACTATGCCTTGGGTACCTGGATGCTCGACCATCGCGCCAGTTTGTGGAACCTGTGGCGGGTGCCGGTGATCGCCGCGGCGTTGGCCGGCCTCGCCGTCAGCCTGCTGCACTTTCCGTTGTGGCAGCCGCTGTGGCTGGGAACCAAGATGCTGGGCGATGTATCCATTCCGCTGCTGCTGTTTTCCCTGGGCGTGCGCCTTACCGACAGCCGTCATGCGGACTGGAAGATCAGCATCGTCGGTGCGATTGCGTCGCCGCTGGCCGGAGTGCTGGTGGCCTTGCTGTTCAATCGGCTGTTCGGCATCGAAGGGCGCGATGCCGCGATGTTGATCCTGTTCGGCGCGCTGCCGCCGGCCGTGTTGAACTACATCTTTGCCGAGCTCTACCACCAGGAACCGGAACGTGTCGCTTCGATCGTACTGGTCGGCAACTCGGCGTCGCTGCTGATCATTCCTTTGACGCTTGCGTGGGTACTGCGGTGAGTGGTATGCCTGCAAAAATTGTCCGGGCAGCTCAGAAAACCCTGATTGACTGCCGCTGCCAGAGTCAGGATACTTATGCATTCGCGCCGGAATCCTGAACCGATTTGTTGAGGTATAGCACCCTGGACTCCCCATTCCAGCCGCACAGCGGCATCTCGCAGCTGAATTCAACGCTTTTTGACATCAACCAGAGCGATGTGACGGGTACGGTCAACATGGCCAACCCGGGCGCGGTGGCGGCCGCCATCTGCAACGTGCTGGGCAAGCGTTACAAGGATTTCGACGAAGTCCTAGTGCGCGACGGATTTATCGATCTGGAAGAAATCTTCTGGGGCCGCAGCCCGGGTTTCCTGCCCTGCGACACCCCCTACCACGATCTGCGCCACTCGATGAGCACGGCGCTTGCAATGACCCGCATGGTCGACGGCTACGAGGCGGTGCATGGCAGCGACGGTCCCGTGCTGGGGGCGGAACTGGCTACGCTGGGCGTGCTGCTGGCCTTGTTCCACGATGTCGGCTTCATCCGCCGTCTGTCCGAAGCCGGGATCAATGGCGCCTGCCTGATTCGCGAGCACGAACAGCGTAGCGTGGATTTCATGCGTGATTACCTCGCTGCCGGCCCCCTGGCCCGTTACGCCGAGCATGCCGAACTGATCCACACCACCAATTTCGCGAAATGCGCCTGCGAGCTTCTTGACGGCCTGTCGCCAGCGATGACCGATCTGGCCAAGATGCTGGGTACCTCGGACCTGATCAGTCAGATTGCAGGCCGTTACTACCTCGAGCGCTGTCGCTATTTCCTGTTCCATGAGTTCGTCTCAGCCGGTGCCGACCGGATGATCTCCCCCGGCGGCGAGACCGTGGTTCTCTATCCGACCCCGGAAGACCTGTTGCGCAAGACCCCTGGCTTCTATGAGCACATGGTCAAGCCGCGCCTCGAAGGCGAGTTCAGCCATTCCTATCGCTACGTCGCCGCCCATTTCGGCGGCCACGATCCCTATGCACTGTCGATACAGCGCAACCTCGATTTCCTGCGCGACATGATCGCGCGCAACGACTTTTCGCGCCTGACCCGCAAGCCGGTGCCGCTGATGCCCGTGCCGGTGCAGTGAATCGTGGGGCAACCCCTTGCCCGACATCGGCCGACAGCTAATCGCGGCATCGGGCGGCCTGATTGAAGGGACGTGAAATGGCTCCATAATGAGCAATACAGGGGCGGAATTCCTGCTTCCATCCTCATCCTTTCAATTGCTTCGATGTGAAACCACCATGACCACCATCAATTTCAAACGCGAGATATCCGATTCTTTCGACAGCGCCATCGCGCGCATCACCAAGTCCCTGGGTACGGAGGGCTTCGGCATCCTGACCCGCATCGACATGCACAGCAAGATCAAGGAAAAGACCGGCAAGGACATCGTGCCCACCGTGATCCTCGGCGCCTGCAACCCGAACCTGGCCTACGAGGCCTACACCGCCAACAGCGACGTGGCGAGCCTCTTGCCATGCAACGCAGTGGTGCGCGAGATCGCGCCGGGGAGGATCTCGCTGGAGCTCGCTGCGCCGTCCGGCATGATGCAAATCCTCGGCGATGCGAAGCTGACCAAACTGGCTCTCGAAGCCGATGCGCTGATCCGGCGGGCCATGGACAAGGCCTGAAGCAGGAATTCGACACGGCCGCTTAGAGCGGCGCGGCTGTGTCGATGGCGCCGACTTTGGAGTGCCGCCGGCTGAATCCATAGCTTTTGATTCGGGATTTGTGCGCTCATGAGAGCGTCGCCCCCCCCCGCTTTTTCGACAGGGTTCTTGCCAGCGCTGGTGCATTGTTCAAGTGGGGCCGGCTACCCGTGGCCTGGAGGGTCTGCGGCATCAGTCGCCGGCACGTTACGGCGGCCGCCGTAACGCGCACCGGCACTTTCCCCTCAGGAAAAGTGCCGGTGCGGGACGTTACTTGACCAACTTGATGGTCACGGAACTGACGCCCAGATTGAGCGCCACGCCTTCGCCCTTCGATTTGGTAGTGATGACCACTTCCTTCATGCTCTGGAAAGTGTTTCCACCCTTGCTGGCGCCGACAGCTGCACCGGCGCCGATGCCCTGATAGGTGCCAGGGAAATCCTCGATCTTCTTCAGGAAGTAGACATTCGCCGTGCCATTGGCCTCGGTGTAGCCGACGCCGCCGACCGTCACGCCGCTCATGGTGAAGGGGTAGTCCTTGCCCTTGAAGTGCAGGACGCCTTTGCCCTCGGCGCCACCGAAAATCAGGCGCAGCTGCTTTGCCTCGAAATCGGCGGTAGCGTCCGGCGGTCCTTCCATGGCCTTTTGCCGAGCCTGCGCCTTGGCATCGGCTTTCTGATTCATGGCATCGGTTTGTGCCGACGACACTTGCGTGAAGGCCAGCGCGAGGATGGCAAGAAGGACGCGGAAGTTCACTGATTTATTGCTCATGCGGTTCTCCAGAAAATTACAACAAAATGTTGGCTGCCACGTCATAGCCCGGGCAGTCGGGGCCACACTTTACCATCTTGTCTCCGCGAATATGCTTGCCCCCGAACGTCGCCTGCGCTGGTTGTCAGGCCTTGTTCTCGAGCCGCCTTTCAAGCAGCGAATACACGGCGGGCACCACCACCAGGGTCAGCAGCGTCGATGAGAACATGCCGCCGATCACGGCGATCGCCAGCGGTTGCTGGGTCTCGGCGCCGGCGCCGAGACCCCGCGCGGCCGGCGCCAGCGCCAGGAGCACGGTGGCCGAGGTCATCAGCACCGGACGCATGCGGATCGGACAGGCATTGCGCAGGGCAGCATCAACGTCCATGCCGGCCTCGCGGCGCTGGTTGGCGAGGTCGACCAGCAGAATGGAATTCTTCGCCACGAGGCCGATAAGCAAGGTCAGGCCGATCATGGAATAGATGTTGAGCGTCTGCCCGGTGGCCCAAAGCGCGGCGACGCCGCCGCCCACGGCCAGCGGCTGCGCCAGCATGACAATGGCCGGCTGCAGGAAGGAGTTGAACTGGCTGGCCAGCACCATGTAGAGCAATACCAGCGCCAGGCCGAAAGTGAACACCATGTACTTCATGGTCTTGCCGAATTCCTCGGCCTGACCGATGAAGCGCACCTGGTATCCGGCCGGCAGCATTTCCTGTCCGCTGCGCCGTACCGCCTCGACGGCTTCGCCCAACGGCATTGCCGGCGTCGCATAGAAGGTCGCCGCATACTGCAGGTCGAAGCGGCCTATAACGGCGGGGCCGAGGCGTTCCTCGAAGCGGGCGACGGAATCGAGGCGCACCATCTTCCCATCGCGGCTGCGCAGGAAGATCTTCGACAGGTCTGCCGGCTGGGCGAACTCCCCCGGCTTCGCCTTGACGCGAATGTCATAGCGCTGGCCGTCGCCCGGCTCGTCGTTGAACTTGGCGATGTCAATGCCGCCAGTCAGCATGTTGACCGCCAGAGCTACGTCGCTCGAAGAAAGGTTGGCCGCGGCGATGCGCAGGCGATCGGGGATGAATACCAGCTGTGGCAGGTCGAGCTGGATGTCGGAATCAATGCGGCCGATGCCGGGCACGGTGGCCAGCTTCTGCTGCAACTCACGCGAGAGGCGGCCGATCTCGTCGATGTTGTCGCCGGCGAGGACAAACTGCAGGGGTTCGCCGCGCTGGCCGCCGACCACCGCGAAGGGCGCGGCAAACGCCCTGGCGCCCGGAATGGCGGCCAGTTCTCGTCGTACATCGGCAATCACTTCATGCTGGCTGCGCTTGCGCTCCTCGCGCGGCGCCATGCGCACAACGACCGTACCCTGATTCACCTGCCCTGCAGTGCCGAGGCCGATCAGGGCGAATTCGGTGCGAATTTCGGGAAAGCGGTTGAGGACTTCCTCGACTTCGCGCAGCTTGCCGTCGGTGTAGTCGATGCTGGAACCCAGGGGCGTGCGCAAAGATATGCGGAAACGGCCTTCATCCTCGTCGGGGGTGAAGGTCTTGCCGACGTTCATGAAGAAAAAGGCCGAGGAGCCGACCACGGCGACGGTCAGCGCGACGACATGCCAGCGGCTGCGCAAGGCGCGGGCAAGCAGGCTGATATAGATGCGGTCAAGGCCCCCCAGCACGCGGGCGAACAGGTGGTAGATGCGGCCATGCTGCTTTTCCACCTTGAGATAGCGCGAGCACAGCATGGGCGTCAGGGTCAGCGAGACGAAGAGCGACACCAGCGCGCCGAAGGTGACCGCCACTGCGAACGAGCGGAAGAACTGGCCGATGATGCCCGACAGGAAAATCACCGGGGCGAAGATCGAGACCAGTGACAGCGTTGCCGCGATCACCGCGAATACCACTTCCTTGCTGCCATTGACGGCGGCGGCCACCGGCTCGGGATCGATTTCCTCGCGGTGGCGGAAGATGTTCTCCAGTACCACGATCGCATCGTCCACGACGACGCCGATCAGCAGCAGCAGCGCCAGCATGGTCAGCGAATTCAGCGTGTAGCCGAAGAAGTAAATCACGGCGATGGCGCCCATCAGCGAGACAGGGATCGCCAGCGCGACAATCAGCGTCGAACGCACCGAGCGCAGGAAGAACCAGACCACCAGGGAGGCCAGCAGCGTGCCTTCGACCAGGTGCTGTTTCAGCGAGTTGACGATTTCGAGGATGAACACGGCATCGTTGGAGACGATGCTGATCTTCATGCCCGGCGGCAGTTGCGGCTCGATCTCCCGCGCCAGCTTGTCCTTGATGCGCTCGACGATGGCGACGGTATTGGCGTTGGTGACCTTGACCACGCCCATGCCTATCGTGGTCTCGCCGTTAAAGCGGGCGAGCTGGCGGTTGTCGGTCAGGCCGTCTTCGAGTTCGGCAACGTCGGCCAGGCGGATCGGCGCGGCGTTCGGCGGCGCGCCGCGGTAGCCGACGACCAGGCCGCCCAGGGCATCGAGGGTATGGAATTCGAGGTCGAGCTTGACCAAATGTTCGGTGGTTTCACCGACCACGAAGCCGCCGGCCAGTTGCACGTGCTCGCGGGCGAAGGCGTCGCTGATGTCCTGCGCCGAAACGCCCAGCCCTGTCATCCGGTCAGGCAGAAGATTGACGCGGATGGTGCGGTCGCGGCGGCCGCCGAGACGCACTTCGCCGACGCCGTCGATGGTTTCCAGTTTCTTCTTGATGACGTTGAGCGCGTACTGGTTCAACTGCTGCTGGGTGCGGTCGCCCTGCACGGCCATCCAGAAGATCGGCGAGGCATTGGTCTCGACCTTGGCGACGACGGGCGGGTCGACATCCTTGGGCAGGCGGCGCAGCACCTGGTTGACCTTGGACTGCACCTCGGTGAAGGCGACATCGACGTTCTTTTCCAGGCCGAAGGTCATGTTTACGATGGAAACGCCGGGCGAGGACGTCGATTGGATGTGCTCGATGCCGGGAACGCTGTTGACCGCGCCTTCGATAAGATTTGTCACGCTGGAATCAACGATGTCGGGATTGGCGCCCTTCAGCGTGGTGGTGATCGAAACGACCGGAAACTCGATGTAGGGCAGCCGGTCCATGCCGATGCGGTTGAAGGAGATCACGCCGAACAGCACCAGCACGGCATTCGCCATCCACGCCAGGACGTGGCGCTTGACCGAAAGCTCGGGCAGGGTCATTTGCCTTCGGATTTACCACCGGCCGCCGTCTTGCCAGCGCCGACTCTTGCGTTGGCCTGCGCGGCTTCCTTGATGGCGATGGCGGCGCCGTCGGTGAGGAAGCCGGCGCCATCCAGCGCGATGGTTTCGCCGCCGGCCAGGCCTTCGAGAATCTCGATGCGGCCGCCTCGCTTGGCGCCGACCTTGACCGGTTGCTGGCGCGCCTTCTTCTGTCCGTCGGCGCCGGCGATCACATACACCACCTTGCCGGCCGGGCGCAGCACCACGCTCTGCTCGGGCACGGTCAGCGCCTCGGCCCGGGCAGAGACGATCACCGCAGCATTGAGGGTACCGCCGCCGCGCAGGCTGCCGTCATTTTCCAGGTCGACCAGAACGTCGAGCGTGCGGCTGCCTTCGACGACGCCTGGGCGGATATCCTTGATGCGGCTGGTGAAGACCTTGTCCGGCGCCAGCGGCGAGACCAGCCGGACCTCCTGGCCCTGCTGCAGGCGCGGGCCGAAGCTTTCGGCGAAGGGCAGGTGAGCGCGCAGCTTTTTCGGCGAAACGAGATTGAACAGCGGGTCGCCGACCTTGACGTAATCGCCGGGAGAGACGATCTGCACCTCGACAACGCCGTCTATCGGCGAAAGAACCCGGGTCTTGCCGAAGGAACGGCGACTGTTGTCGGCGCGCGCCCGCGCAGCGTCGAGCTGGGCGGCGAGCGCGGCGCGCTGGGCGGCGACGTCCTCGCCGGCATTCTTCGACAGGAAGCCCTGGTCCATCAGCGACTGCTGGCGCGCGGCGAGCTTTTCCTGCTGCTTCGCCAGGGCCTCGATGCGACGTGCTTCGGCTTCGTCGGCCTTGTTCTGCAGTGCGACATCGCCGGCATCGATGACCGCCATGAGGTCGCCGGCCTTGACCCGGGTGCCGGTACGCGCCAGGACCTGCGTCACGCGACCGGCCACTTCGGCGCCGACCTTGGGGTCGGCCAACACTTCGAGGTTGCCGAGCGTCTCCAGCACGACTTCGAAGTCGCCCTTTGTCGCCTGGGTCACGGTGATCAGCGCGGGCGGCGGCACCGCCTTCTTCTCCTCGGCTTTCTGACCGCAGGCGCTGAGCAGGGTCAGGACCAAGCCGGTGAGAAGGACGTTGCGCATCAGGGCAGGACCGACTCGAGCGCGAACAGGTCCGCGATGTCCTCGCGGCGGCGGATCAGGTGCATGACGTCGCCATCGATCATGACCTCGGCGGCCCGCGGCCGGCTGTTGTAGTTGGAGGCCATGGCCATGCCGTAGGCGCCGGCAGAGAGGATGGCGAGCAGATCGCCCTCGTTCAGGGCCAGCTCGCGGTCATGGCCGAGGAAATCGCCGGACTCGCAGACCGGGCCGACGATTTCGTAGGCCATTGCATTCGCCGCGCTTGTTGCCGCGCAGTTTGCCGTGGTGCCAGCGCCGACTTTCAGGATGTCGTGCCAGGCGTCATACAGCGCCGGGCGCATCAGATCGTTCATAGCCGCATCGACGACCGCGAAGTGCTTTTCCGCGCCCGGCTTCAGCACTTCGACACGGGTCAGCAAGAGGCCCGCATTGCCCACCAGCGAGCGGCCCGGTTCGAACACCAGCTTCTCGCGACGCCCCGCCAGCCGCGCCAGCATGGGCGCCAGATAGTCGGCGGCAGACGGCGCCGGCTCCCCGGCGCGATATTGAATGCCCATGCCGCCGCCGAGATCGATGTGTTCCAGGGTGATTCCAGCCGCGGCAAGACGATCGACCAGGGCCAGGACCTTGTCTGCGGCTTCCGCCGCCGGCGCTGGGTCGAGCAGTTGCGAGCCGATATGGCAGTCGATGCCCTTCAACGCGATATGCGGCAGGGATGCCGCGCGGATGTATAGGTCGAACGCTTGGTCGAAGGCCACGCCGAATTTTGCGTTCTTTAGGCCGGTGGAAATGTAGGGATGGGTTTTCGCGTCAACGTCGGGATTCACCCGTAGCGACACCGGCGCACGGTGCGCCGCGCTACCGGCGACTTCATTGAGCTGATCGAGTTCGCTGGCCGATTCGACATTGAAGCAGTGGATGCCGGCTTCCAGCGCCGCGCGCATTTCCGTGCGCGATTTGCCGACGCCGGAGAACACGATCTTGTCCGCCCTGCCGCCTGCCGCCAGCACGCGGGCCAATTCGCCGCCGGAGACGATGTCGAAGCCGGCGCCGAGCCGGGCGAAGAGATTGAGGATGGCAAGATTGGAATTGGCCTTGACCGCGTAGCAGACCAGAGACCGGTCCAGCAGGCCGTGGGCCTGCAGCGCATCGCGGTAGGCGCCATAGGCGGCGGTCAGCGCGGCCCGCGAGTAAACGTAGCACGGCGTGCCGAAGCGCGCAGCAACTTCGCCCAAGGCGACGGACTCGACCTGCAGCCCGTCTTTGCCCATGGTGGTCAAGCTCATTAATACGACCCTGAGGCTTTGTCGACAGTGGCGGGTGCGGGAGTCGGCGCCGGCGCTGCGGTGCCGGAAGCGGCGGGTTTCTCCGGGGGCGGCAGCTTGAGCGCGGTCTTGGTGCCGCAGCCGGCAAGGGTGGCAACGGTGGCGAGGGCGAGCAGGGCGGCGAGACGGAGCAGGGGGCGCATGGGATTCACGGGGCATGGGGTTAGGACTGAAGGCGTAAGTATATGCGGCGCGCAGCGCAAGCGACATTCTGTATCCTGTTGCCTGGTTAAGTCCCCTGAGGTAAGACGCGATGGATGAGCGGGAATTCATGCTGGCGGCCGACGCCGAACTGGCGCGCATCGAGGCGGCGCTGGAAGCCGCTTCGGCGAGCGGCGTGGCCGATTTCGATTTCGAAACCAAGCCCGGCGGCGTGATAGAGATCGAGTTCGAAAACGGTTCGAAGATCATTGTCAATCGCCACGGCGCCGCGCGCGAAATCTGGGTGGCGGCCAAGTCGGGGGGGTATCACTTCCGGCCCGATGGCGGGCGCTGGCTGGGCACGCGCGATGGGGAGGAACTTCTGGTGGCGTTGGCCCGCACTGTTTCGGAACAGGCCGGCGTCAAGGTCGAACTTTAGAGTTTCTTTTCGGCCGGCTTCGGCGGTACAGGTTTGTCCGCAACAGGCTTTTCGACCAGTCTGGGTTTCGCGTCCTGCACCGGCGCCGGCTCTTGTTGCGCTTCGTCCTTGGGTTCATCGGGGGCGGACGGCGGCAGGTGCTCCTTGTAGATCAGTTCCTTGACGGTCTTGCCCGACGGATCGTGGGCGAGTATCGGTACCAGCCCTTCCGGGGTTTCCTGCCAGCTTTCGGGCACGCCCTTCAGGGCGTGCTCCATAAAGCCGATCCAGATGGGCAGTGCCGCGGCCCCGCCGGTTTCGCCGTTGCCCATGCGCTTCGGCTGATCGAAGCCGATCCAGGCGATGCCGACCACAGTAGGCTGGTAGCCGCAGAACCATGCATCGATATAGTCGTTGGTGGTACCGGTCTTGCCCGCCAGGTCGCCGCGCTTGAGCACGGCTCCCGCACGGGTGGCGGTGCCGCGCCGCACCACGTCGTGCATCATGCTGTCCATCAGCCAGGCGTTGCGCGCGTCGATCGCGCGTAGCGTCTCGTCGCCGGCAAGCGAGGGTTTGATGGCAGCCAGCACGGTGCCCTTGTCGTCAATGATCTGGCGCACGATGTACGGCTCGATGCGGTAGCCGCCGTTGGCGAATATGGAATATGCGGCGAGTTGCTGCCATGGCGTCACCGCACCGGCGCCAAGTGCCAGAGTCAGATAGGGCGGATTCTTGTCGGCATCGAAACCGAACCGGGTTACATAGTCCTGCGCGTAATGGGTGCCGATGGAACGCAGCAGCCGGATCGAAACCATGTTCTTGGATTTCGCCAGCGCGGTGCGCAGGCTCATGGGGCCTTCGTATTTGCCGTCGTAGTTCTTTGGCTCCCAGGCCTGGGAGCCGGTTTCTTCGGCGGAGATAGAGATCGGTTCGTCGGGGATCACCGATGCCGGGGTGTAACCCTTTTCCAGACCGGCAGAATAGATGAAGGGCTTGAAGCTGGAGCCGGGCTGACGCCATGCTTGGGTGACGTGATTGAACTTGCTGCGATGGAAATCGAAACCGCCGACCAGCGCCCGGATCGCGCCGTCAACCGGGCTGGCGGCGACGAAAGCCGCCTCGACCTCCGGAAGCTGGACGATCTGCCAGCCCTTTTCGGCTCTTTGCACGCGAACACCCGCGCCGCGCCGCACGCGCTTGTTGGGCGCCGCCTTGTCATCCAGCATGCGAGCAGCAAACTTGAGGCCTTCATCGGTGATCTTGAGGACTTCGCCTCCGCGCAGATAGACCCGTACCTGCCTGGGGGAGGCTTCGAGGACAATGGCCGGGAGCAGATCGTCGCTGTCGTCGTACTCGGTCAGTTGCTCTTCAAGTTCTTCGTCCTGATCCGAACTGATGTCTTTCATGTCGACGTAGGCTTCGGCGCCGCGATAGCCGTGGCGACGGTCGTAATCGATGACGCCGCGCCGCACCGCCAGGTAGGCGGCCTGCTGGTCGTCGCGGTCGATGGTGGTGATTACGCGCAGGCCGCGGTTGTATACCTCATCGGGAAAGCGCTCGACGGCGATCTGGCGCGCCATTTCGGCGACATGCTCGGCGTGGACACCGAAGTCGTTGATGTCGCGCTTGATGTGTAGTGTTTCCGCTTGCGCAGATTTCCACTGGGCATCGTTGATGAAGTTCAATTCATGCATCCGGCGCAGGACGTAGCGCTGGCGCAACTGGGCCCGCTTCGGATTGGCGACCGGGTTATAGGCTGAAGGCGCTTTCGGCAAGCCGGCGAGCATGGCCGCCTCGGCGATGCTGACATCCTTGAGTGCCTTGCCATAATAAATCTGTGCGGCTGCGGCGAAGCCGTAAGCGCGCTGACCAAGGTAAATCTGGTTGACATAAATCTCGAGGATTTGATCCTTGCCCAGATTGTTCTCAATTTTGAAAGCAAGTAACATCTCATAAAGTTTGCGTGTCAGGGTCTTTTCACTGGAAAGGAAAAAGTTGCGTGCCACCTGCATGGTGATGGTTGATGCTCCCTGGCGCTTGCCGCCACCGACGAAATTGGAATACGCTGCGCGTAATACGCCCAGTGTGTCGATGCCGGGATGCTGGTAAAAGCGCTCGTCTTCGGCCGCGAGAATCGCTTGCGTCATGACGGCAGGTACATCCTTGATAAATGCAAAGTTGCGCCGCTCCTCGCCGAATTCACCGATCAGGTGGCCGTCGCTGGAGTAAATACGCAGGGGTATTTTCGGTCGGTAGTCGGTCAGCACCTCCACGGAAGGAAGCTGTGGATAAGCGAGGATTAACGCAATGCCGGCAAGTGCGGCAACGCTTAACACGGTGCCGACAACAAGTAACAGGAAATACAGTACCCAGCGAACTGGGGTGGGA
>VEPA01000124.1 GCA_012026675.1 Betaproteobacteria bacterium
CTTCCGCCTGATGCAGACCTTCGGAATCGATCACGAGGATGGCGGTCGGCTCTCCCGCGGTGCAATTATGGGCCGAATAGGCCCATTTTCCTCGATACTGCAGGGGAATCTCATGCAACGGGCGCGGCGTCTCCGCAGCTTCAATTCCCTCGGCCGGGGCCCCGACCGAGAGTCCGACAGAGATCTCCAACCGACCGTAGCACATGTGGCGGTAGACGTCCACCAGCAGCGACGGATTGCCGTCGACGATGGCCGCGCTCGTTTCTTTGTTGATCGTCAACGTGGCGCCGGCGATTTCGAGACGGTGCGTCTTCTCCACAAAATAGGCGTCGATGCCATCGCCCTTCTGGCGCACGCTTCGCACATGGACGTTGAAGCGGTCTTGCTGGAGAATGGCGAGCGTGTCGAGCAAGGCCTCGCCCTTGCTGCTCACCATGTCCTCCGGCGCGACTTCCGCGCTAAATTTGGTGACATAGTCGAGAGCTGCTTCATCGCTGCCGCCTGGTCCGGCAAAGCCGGGCGCGGACGGCCAAAGGCAATATGAACAGGCTAGAATGCCGACAGTGCCGATTTGTCGCCATCGTCTTCGAGACATCGCCAGTCCTCGCGCAAGCCGTTCCATCCATGGATATGCCCAAAGCCGAACGCCATCAATATACACGGCGTACCGGTTCCCTTTTGCGCTCAACTTCGAAGCGGACTGACGATAGCATCGACAGGAAGCAATATCCGACATGAGTGGAAAATGTCCGCCTTCTCTTCGACTTTTCTCTTCATCCGCCTTTTGGTCGCACTGGCGCTGCCTCAAATCCTGTCTGCCGAGCCGGCATGGGGCGGCGCCGAAAGCCCCCTTGCCGAGCGGGACCGGCAAGAACTCGAACAGGCGGCGCTCGCGTGCCAGTCCCGAAGTTATAAAGAGCTGTTCTGGGCAATGATCAGATCGGCGGCGGTACGAAAAAAATACGCCGCGCCTCAGATCGATTATGAGGAACGCGGCGAGAACAGCGAGATGAGGAAGAGCGCGATTCCGAAAGAGAGTTACGACAAATTTCCCATCCAAATGTTCGATTTCTATTGGAAATCGACCGGCCCGGCGAAGCCCGGCGACAAGAATGAATATGTGATGATGGAGTTTGATCAGAGCCAGAGCAATCAGATTTCCGTCGACTGGACGCGCGTGCATTACCGGGGACAATCCGCCGGCGGCGACGATTTGGGGACGCCGTTCGACCTCGACGGCAAACCATATCGTCCGGGAAGGCGAGTCGATGGGCGATTGCTTCTTTACCCGACCAAAGATTGCTGGGAACTCGTCGCGGATATTCGTTACCGCAGGCGCTGATGGTCGCAAGCAAGAAATCCGAGCAAGCAAATGCGCGAGCTATCGGGTCAGTCTGCGGCGGGCGAGCGGTTCGTCGTCGGACAATTGTTGGACATTCCACTCATGCGGTTCTCCAGGGTAGGTCGATCGACGCACGATAGCAGTCCCGTGCTATAGGGCCGGAGGTAAATCGACCATCGTCCTGAAAGCGTGCCCGCAACCGATCAGCAACATTGCGCAGGCCTATCCCCATGCCAGCGGGCTTGTTGGGATTGTCGCCTGCAACAGGCATGTCGTTTTCGACGGTAATCTGGATCCGGCCCCCTTGCTTGCGCGCCCGCAGCGCTATTTCCACCTTGCCGATCGTGGCGCCGACACCGTGCTTGATGGCGTTTTCAATCAAGGGCTGTAGGATGAGGGCTCGGCACGAGAGCTTGGCGCGCATCCTCCGAGATATCGATTTGAAACGCCTGCGGTCAGAAAAACGTTCACGCTCAATTTCCAGATATTCCTCCTGCAAGGCGAATTCATCGGCGAGGGGCACATCATGCAGGGGATCAAGAGCGAGAGTTGTACGTAAGAAAGTCGAGAGTGACAGAACCATTCGCTCGGCCTGCGTCGGCGTGCCTTCTTCGATCAGTCCCGCGATCGAGTTGAGAGTGTTGAACAGGAAATGCGGATTTACTTGATAACGCAGCGCCTGCATCTGCGCCGCAAGGGCTTCCTCGCGCGCGACCGCAAGCCGATGTTCTCGGTCCTGAACATCAAAATTGAACAGCAGCATCTGTGTTGCGCAGCACCAGCCCAGGTACATCATCCAGCAGATGAACATATCTTCGGCATTGTATCCCAGCGAGAGGTTTATTCCCTCATCGGCGTGAAACATTCTGAAGAACGCCATGACCGAGAAAAAGTCTGCCGCCGCAACAAGAGCGGAAGCAGCAAAGCATAAGACGATGTTGTAGACGATTTTGCATCCGCGCAGCGCCCACACCGCGCCAGACATGATTGCGAAAGAGAGGATTCCGGAGGTCAGATCTACCGTCGTCGAACGACCAACGAAACCCTCCGGTCGACTCCGGTTGGCGTCCCATCCGGTCAGATAGCGGCGACGCCAAAAAACGAAGTTACCAGAAACAGATAGAGGAGGCCCAACGCAAACGTCTCAATGACGCGAACCCTCTTTCGCGACGGACCATTGTCTATTGTCATACAACCTCTTCCAGATCGATGGAGTGCAACCCGTTTGACCGGACAGCGGGCGGGGGCTGCTTAAGCACTGAGGCGGATAAACTCCCGAAGCGCGGTTGACCTCGTGGAACCCGCCGCATGGAACCCTGTTAGCGCACGCGTTCGGGGAAACTGCAACCCGAATAGTGTATCTTGCAGTTCTTGGTCCGTTTCGAGCAATTTTTCAGTGCTAGGCTTTCAGCCTGCGCGATTTCGGGCGCCGAGACTGAGTTGCTTCCCGGATTTCCCCAAGCAAGCGCAATGCATTGGTCATGATACGACAGGCTCAAGGTACAGGTGGCGCCTCCAGCGTCCCGACTGCATTCCGCAAGTGCTTTGTTTATCGCCTGCCGTTCCGTAGGCCAGGAGTGCGAATATCCAAATGCGCCGTTGGTGACAGCGACTGCGCCCCAGCGCGATTCCCACTGCGGTTGAGGTCGGCCAGGCCCGCGGTCCGAGTTATCGCCCATCGGTGCGCAGCCTTCCTACCCGGCGCCTCCTCCGCCGATGGGGAAGTACCCGTCAGGACATCTGCCTTCGGCCATCGAAGGTCCGGCGAAGACCAATGACGAGACTGTCACGCAAAATGCGAAGAAGGCAATCGGGACATGGCGCAGTTTCATTGCAGACAGCCTCATAACAAAAGAACCTCCCATCAATTTCTGCGGACTCTCGCAAGCATGATCACGATGAACTGGAGTGATCGGAACAATCGCCAGCAATCCTTGGATCCTTGGTTGGCTGGAAAAGCAACTGCCCGCCCGAAGGCGGGTGGGCGCCGTGTAGTAACGGGCTGCCATCCGCGCCGATGTTGTTGCCCAGATCATCACCCCCTCCACTGGGAAATCGTCATACGCATTTGCCCACATTTGCCGCGCGACAATCAAGGTGAGAGCGCGATACTACCTATTCCCGATCAGGCCGGCGACCAAGCCGCCGGCGGAGCTTGACGAACCAATCCCCGGAATTCCTCACCCCTCCGCGCCTGATGATCGCGCATCGTGCGACGGGATTTCAAACTCCGGGAAGAAACACGGTCGCCGCTAGGAAGCCCGGGCGTGTTGCTTCAAGACTTTTTCAAGAGCCGCATCTACATCGCCGCTGGCCAATAGCCCTGTAGTTGGCTGTTTCAGCAGCCACGCGCCCGCAGCCAGATAATATTTGCTGCGCGCCCGAAAATCCGTCGCCCCCGTTGCAGCTTTGATCCAGGTTTGCACCGTTTCGGGCTGCTCTGCGACAAAGGAGGCATAGGCGATGTCGTCATACTCTAAGGCGTAGAGGCGCTCATCCAGGGCGTCTAGAGCGGCGGCTCGATTGCGCCATCCGTCCTGCCTATCCCGCTCAGCGGGATTGGCCTCGCACCAGTCCCGGCATTCGCTCAACAACTGCACCAATTCTTCCACGCCGAGCATTTGGGCTCCGCAAAGGGCGTGCTCCAGATTGGCTTGCAACCGTGCACCCGAATTTCCGATGAACTGGCTGTGGCCGCCATTGTTCACCTGCTTTTCGTAAAAATCCAACGCATA
>VEPA01000238.1 GCA_012026675.1 Betaproteobacteria bacterium
CAGACGCTCTCGCCGCGGAAGCGGCCGAAGCCGCCGACAATGGCCGGGTCGTCGCCGAACTTGCGGTCGCCGGCCAGCGGCATGAAGCCGTCGATCAGGCCGGCGATGACGTCCAGGCAATGCGGGCGCTGCGGATGGCGCGCCACCTGCGCCTTCTGCCAGGGGGTGAGCTCGGCATAGAGTTCCTTGAGCGCCAGCGCCGCCTTGCTCTCGAGCCGGCCGATCTCGTCGCCGACCGAGACGGCGTCGCCGCTCTCGCTCATGGCGCGCAGTTCCTCGACCTTGGCCTCCAGTTCGGCCACCGGTTTTTCGAAATCGAGGTAGGTGCGCATGGTTCCGGCTAGCATGGAGTCCCGGCAGGGGTGTGAAAGGGCGAGGTGACCCGGACAGCGCCTTTAAGTCAAGCAAGCGGGTTAATATCGATTTTACGTGCCGCCGCCAGCTTCGGCGGCAAGCTCTCTCAGCATGACCTGGCGCAGCGGTTCCAGATCGTGCCGAAGTGTATGCCAAAGCTGTCGTTCGACCAGGTCCTCATAGTCGTGACGGTAAACATTGCCGGCGCCAGCAATGTCAGCCCACGGAATAGTTGGGTGCCGTGATTTCAGGCTCTCCGGCAGCCGGCGCGAAGCCTCGGAAATAATTTCAAAGCACCGCGTTACGGCATAGACCGTGCGCACATCGGCACAAAACGCGTCGAAATCCATGCGTGCAGTAAATGAGCGCGCCAAGTCGATATTGCGGAGGATATCGGCAAGCGCATCCGCCGCGCGTTTAGAAAGCATAGACGGCATCGACCGTCACCGGCTCGCGCAGATGACGTTTCAATGCCTCCTTGTTCACCACATCGACAGGACCATGAATGAGATCGGCAATATACTGTTTGAGCCCGGCGTACTGGAAAATGCCAATTGGCGCGTTCGGGTCAAGCTCGATCATGATATCGATATCGCTGTCCGGTCGCGCCTCGCCACGTGCCACCGATCCAAATAGGGCGGCATGCGTCACGCCGCGTGCACGCAGCGTGCTCTCATGCTGCCGTAGGATGGCTATGACCTCGTCGCGCTTCATCTTCTTAATTTATCAGAAACCGCAAAATTTTCCACCGTATGGATACAGCGCCGTCAACCATCCGCCAGCGGGTGCAGGTCGCGCACCAGCGCCTTCAGGCGCTCCCTAGCAGTTGTAGACCTCTGATAAAGCGCGGGACTAGAGGCGCGGAAAATCTATCAAAAAATCATCCGATAAGACGTTTCTTTGCCCT
Organism: Betaproteobacteria bacterium; assembly: GCA_012026675.1. GTDB lineage: Bacteria > Pseudomonadota > Gammaproteobacteria > Burkholderiales > Rhodocyclaceae > Sulfuritalea. The sequence continues at coordinate 1,262 of VEPA01000238.1, forward strand.
TCCTATCTTTGATGCAGACCTGGTTGCCGCTCTCGGCTTCTTTAATTAGGGCTTCGTAAAGCCGAAGAGAATTCTTGATCACCTCTGCATAAGACGTGGCTTCTGTTTTTTCACGCAGTGCTCGTAGCCGCTCCATTGAGCTTTCCGGCAGTTCAAGCTGTACGCGAGTTGTTGTCTTCTTTTCCATCCGTGTTCGAGTCTCGAAAGTAGTGTGCGATTACGTAGCCAACGGGGACGGCAATGATCGCCCAAACAGTTTGGAGGACGCTGAAGTCCCCATGGTACAAGCCAAACCTCGCGCCGCTTACCAGCGCCAGCAGCGCCGCTACCATAATTAGCAGCGCGATCGTCGATCGCGTGCATTCTCTGGCTTGCCTCGTCTTCGCTGCAATAACCGCAGCACTCAGTGCAAGTTCTTCTCCGATCTTGGGCTTGTAGCGCATCCAAGGTCCCTACAGCCCTCGCACCTCTGGACCCCGCGGGAAAAATCGCAGAGCAGAAACCAGCACGGAGTCCTGGCGAGGGCGTTTGTTAGAGCCTTGGAATCAATCATCGCTATTCGCCAAAGGTTTGAGTGTCTGCTCTTCACCATCTTCGGAAGGCTTTTACAGGTGGAAACCCCCACCTGTTAGTCGTGCATCGAGTTCTTTTTCTACGAGGTTTGGATGCCCTTTGAGTCCCTTGTCTCATGATCCCACTGCAAGGGGACAACACGTCCGGTCACCCGGACAAACCTCGACAGAGAAATAAGGATACAAGATAATCATCAATAGTCAATCAATATTTGATGTATCCACAAGGAATCGATATTCATTATCGGTCCGTCAGCGGGTGCAGGTCGCGCACCAGCGCCTTCAGGCGTTCCTCAAGCACATGGGTGTAGATCTGCGTGGTGGAAATGTCGGCGTGGCCGAGCAA
>VEPA01000209.1 GCA_012026675.1 Betaproteobacteria bacterium
GCTCTACGGAGCGTCGACGCGACTGGTGCTGACCACCGGCAACGGCGTCAACGTCTTCATGCTCGATCGCGAGATCGGCGAGTTCGTGCTCGCCCAGCCGAAGTTGAGGCTCCCCGACGATGCTGCCGCCTTTGCCGTCACCGCTTCCAATGAGCGCTTCTGGGAACCGCCGGTGCGACGCTACGTGAAGGAATGCCTGGCGGGCAAGACCGGCCCGCGGGCCCGCGATTTCGGCATGCGCTGGGTTGCCTCGCTGATCGCCGAGGCTTACCGCGTGCTGGTCAGGGGCGGGGTTTTCCTCTATCCCGTCGATGCCCGGACCCGCGACGCGGGCGGCCGTCTGCGCCTGCTCCACGAAGCCAATCCGATTGCCTTCATCATGGAACAGGCCGGCGGCGGCGCCACCACGGGCCGCGGCCGCATCCTCGACGTGGAGCCCGTCGACCTGCACCAGCGCACCGCCTTCATATTCGGATCGAAGAGCGAAGTCGAACTGATCGAACGCTATCACAAGGATTATGTCGAGGGCCGCGATTCCGGCCAGCACGACTTTCCGCTGTTCGGCAACCGCTCCCTTTTCCTCCACGAGTAGTCCTTGCCGCCGGCGGCCCGGTAGCGGGCGGCAAAGGCACTATCATTGCCGCATGTCCGAGCCGCGACCGCCATGCCAGCAAGGCCGCTGAAGATTCTCTCCGTCATCCCGCCGATGACGCAGCTGAATACGCCCTATCCGTCGACGGCCTACCTGACCGGCTTCCTTCGTTCGCGCGGCTACCCCGCCGTGCAGGAGGATCTGGCGCTGGCGCTGGTATTGCGCCTGTTCGCGCCCGACGGCCTGCGCGCGCTGCGCGAGTGCATCCGGGCCTTGCCTGCCAGGCAGCGCACGCCGCGGGTGCAGGCCTTCGAACGGCAATTCGAACATTATCTGGCGACCATCGCACAGGCTGTGGCTTTCCTGCAGGGCCGCGATCCATCCATCGCGCATCGCATCGCGGGCCGCAACTTCCTGCCTGAAGGGCCGCGCTTCGAGCCGCTGGAGGCCTATGTCGATGATGAGGGCGGCGATCCGCTGGCCTGGGCCTTCGGTGCGCTCGGCGTGACCGATAGAGCGCGGCACTTCGCCACGCTCTACCTAGACGATGTTGCCGACGTGCTGCGCGATGCGGTCGATGCCCGTTTCGAATTCGTGCGCTACGCCGAGTCGCTGGCGCAAAGCCAGGCCACCTTCGAACCGCTGGCACAGGCCCTGGCCGCACCGGAGAACCTGGTCGATCGCACGCTGCGCGAACTGACGCAGGAGGCCGTGCAACGGCATGCGCCGCACGTGGTGCTGGTTTCGGCGCCATTCCCCGGCAATGTTTATGGCGCCTTCCGCATCGCCCGGGCGATCAAGGCGCAGGATCCCGCCATCGTCACCGTGCTCGGCGGCGGCTTCGTCAATACCGAACTGCGCGAACTCGCCGAGCCGCGCGTCTTCGATTGCTTCGACTACGTCACGCTCGACGATGGCGAGCGCCCGCTGCTGGCGCTGCTCGAACACCTGCAGGGCGAACTGCCGCAGGACCGCCTGGTGCGCACCTTCCTGCGCAGCGAAAAGGCTGTGCGCTACATCGATGCCAGGGAACCCGACATTCCCTTCGCCGAAGCCGGCGCGCCGACCTGGGACGGGCTGCCGCGCGACCGCTACCTGTCGCTGCTGGACATGTTGAATCCGATGCACCGGCTCTGGTCCGATGCGCGCTGGAACAAGCTGACCGTGGCCCATGGCTGCTACTGGAAAAAGTGCAGCTTCTGCGACGTTACGCTCGACTACATTTCGCGCTACGAGGCGCTCGCGGCGACGACGCTGGTCGACCGCATCGAGGCCATCATCGCCGAGACCGGACAGACGGGGTTCCATTTCGTCGATGAAGCGGCGCCGCCCAAGGCTTTGCGCGCCCTCGCCGCCGAACTGGAGAAACGCCAGCGGGCGATCTCCTGGTGGGGCAACATCCGCTTCGAGAAATCCTTCACCCCCGAGCTTTGCGCCGAACTTGCCGACAGCGGCTGCATCGCCGTGTCGGGCGGGCTCGAAGTCGCCTCCGACCGCCTGCTGAAACTCATGCAGAAGGGCGTCTCGGTGGAGCAGGTGGCGCGTGTCACGCATGCCTTCACCGGGGCCGGCATCCTGGTCCATGCCTACCTGATGTACGGATTCCCGACGCAGACCGTGCAGGACACCGTCGATGCCTTGGAATACGTCCGCCAGCTGTTCGCCGCGGGCTGCATCCAGTCCGGCTTCTTCCACCGCTTTGCGTGCACCGTGCACTCGCCGGTCGGCTTGCATCCCGAACAGTATGGCGTCAGGCTGCAGCCGTTGCCCAAGGTCACGTTCGCCAGGAACGACGTCGGTTTCATCGATCCCACCGGCGTCGACCACGATGCGCTGGGCATCGCGCTGAACAAGGCCTTGTACAACTACATGCACGGCATCGGCCTCGAGCAGGATGTGCGCACCTGGTTCTCCGGCCGTGTGCCGCGCACGACAGTGTCGCGCAACTTCATCGCCCGGGCGCTGCGCGGATGATGGCCGACAAACCGGAGCCACCCTACGAGATTCCCGAGTCGGAACTTCATCCCTCGCTGCTGGTGCGCGCGGTTTTGTGGACCTGCGGCAGCATCGCGCTGCTGTTGGGCATCATCGGCATCTTTTTGCCCGGCCTGCCGACCACACCCTTCGTGCTGGTAGCGGCCGCCTGCTATGCGCGGGCCTCGGAACCCTTCTATCGCTGGTTGATCGGCAATCCGACCTTCGGCCCGCTGATCATCGAATGGCGGCGCCACCACAGCATGCCGTTTCGCATCAAGCTCATCGCCATTACGCTTATGAGCCTGACGATCTGCGTTTCGATCTGGAGCTTTTCCGGCAGGCCGTGGCTGCAGGGGCTGCTGGCTTTCATCGGGATTTCCACCGCGCTGGTGCTCTGGCGCATTCCCTCGCGCGATCATTATGCCGCGCGGGACCGGAGCGACTCGGCGGGGTAAAATTTGGCCCAATACAAGCAAAAAGGGAGTCTGCATCATGGCCAGCTACACCACCGAATCCCTCCGCGCCGTGGCCCTTGTCGGCCACGGCGGCGCCGGCAAGACCACGCTGGCGGAATCCCTGCTGTTCCATGCCGGGGCCATTACCGCCAAGGGCAGCGTCGAGAAGGGAAGTACCGTCTGCGATTTCGATGCGCAGGAAAAAACCGCCGGGCATTCGCTGAATTCTGCGCTGGCCAACTTTGCCTGGGAAGGCGTGCACATCCACCTCATCGACACCCCGGGATACCCGGATTTCGCCGGACAGGCCACTGCTGCGCTGGCGGGCGTCGATACCGCCATCGTCGTCATCAATGCCCAGACCGGCATCGAGCTCGCCACCGAGCGCATGATGCGGGTGGCACAGGCACGCGGTCTGGCGCGCATGATCGTGATCAACAAGATCGATGCCGACAATGTCGATCTGCCCGGCCTGGTGGCCGCCATCCGCGAGCGCTTCGGCAAGCAGTGCCTGCTGCTCGACCTGCCGGCGCATGGCAGCCGGGACGTGGTCGAGGTGCTCGAGCACGATAATGGCGACGCCGACTTCGATTCGATCGCCCATGCCCACCGCGAACTGATCGATCAGCTGGTGGAGGAGGATGAGTCCCTGCTGGCGCGCTATCTTGAGGAGGGCAAGGATCCGAGCGCGGCCGACCTCCACGCGCCGTTCGAAAAAGCGCTGCGCGAGGGACATCTGATCCCGATCCTGTTTACCTCGGCGCGCACCGGCGCCGGCATCGGCGAACTGCTGCACGTGCTGGCTTCGCTGGCGCCGAATCCGGCCGAGGGCAATCCGCCATCCTTCTACAAGGGTGAGCCGGGTCATGCCGGAGAGCCCTTCGCTGCCGTACCCGATGCAGGACTGCACGTGCTGGCCCACGTCTTCAAGGTCGTCGCCGATCCCTACATGGGCAAGGTGGGCATCTTCCGCGTGCATCAGGGCACTGTGAAAAAAGACAGCCAGCTCTTCGTCGGCGACGGAAAGCGGCCGTTCAAGGTCGCCCATCTCTACCAGTTGCAGGGCAAGGACTATGTCGAGGTCGACAGCCTGCTGCCGGGCGACATCGGCGCCATCGCCAAGGTCGAGGAGTTGGACTTCGATGCCGTGCTGCATGATTCCCACGAAGAGGACCACATCCACCTGAAGCCGCTGGAATTTCCCAAGCCGATGCAGGGCCTCGCCGTCGAGACCCGGCGCAAGGGCGACGAGCAGCGCCTGTTCGACATCCTGCACAAGCTGGAGCTCGAAGACCCCTGTTTCGAGGTCGAACGCCATCCCACCACCCACGAGACCGTGATCCGCGGCCTGGGCGAAATGCATCTGCGCTACAAGCTGGAAAAGATGGCGACCCAGTTCAAGCTCGAACTCGACACCCGGCCGCCGCTGATTCCCTATCGCGAAACCGTCACGACCAAGGCCGAAGGCCATTGCCGGCACAAGAAGCAGTCGGGCGGCGCCGGCCAGTTCGGCGAGGTGTACCTGAAGATCGAGCCGCTGCCGCGCGGCGCCGGCTTCGAGTTCGTGGACCATGTCAAGGGCGGCGTGATTCCCGGCGTGTTCATGCCGGCGGTCGAGAAGGGCGTGCTCCAGGCGCTGGAGGGTGGCGTCACGGCTGGCTTTCCGGTCGAGGACCTGCGCGTCATCGTCTATGACGGCAAGACCCATCCGGTCGATGGCAAGGAAGTCGCCTTCGTCACCGCCGGGCGCAAGGCCACGGTGGCAGCCATCCGTGCCGCCAACCCGATCGTGCTGGAGCCCATTGTCACTATCGAAATCGTCGCCCCCGAAGCGGCGATCGGCGACCTGACCGGCGACTTGTCGAGCCGGCGCGGCCACATCACCGGCACCAATCCGCGTCCCGGCGGCACGGCCTCGATCACCGGTGAAGTGCCGCTGGCCGAGATCACCGACTACGCCTCGCGCCTGAAGTCCATGACCGGCGGCCAGGGCGCCTACAGCATCGAATTCGCCCGCCACGCCCAGGTGCCGCCACAAGTGCAGCAGAAGCTGGCCGCCGCGTTCAGACCGCAGGAAGAAGAGGATTGAGGGGCACCTGATTTGCCGGAGCCTTTGCCGGGCTCGCTTGCGCGTCCTTGATTGAAAGTCGGCGCTGGCGACACGGCGCCCCATGCCACTCGGGCCACTCGCGGTTCAGCGCGCCAGCCGGATCTCGAAGCGGACACCGTCGGCCGTGGATTGCGCGGAAATTTCACCGCCGTGCGCACGGATGATGGAGCGCGTGATGGCGAGGCCGAGCCCGGCGCCTTCGTTACTGCGGTGCCGCGACGGGTCGGCACGGTAGAAGCGGTCGAAGATTCGCGACAGGTGTTCCGGCGGGATCGGCTCGCCGCTGTTTTCGATGGCGAGTGTTGTGTGGCCGTCCGTCGCCTCGATGCCGACGCGGATGCTGCCGCCCGCCGGCGAGTGGCGAATGGCATTTGAGAGCAGGTTGGCCAGTGCCCGGCGCAGCATGAGTTTGTCGCCGGAAATCTGCCCGTTTCCTGTCAGCAAAAGCCGGAGACTCTTTTGCTCGGCCAGCGCGTCGAAGAAATCGAACAGTTCGCGCACTTCGTTCGCCAGGTCCACCGCTTCGCGGTTGGGCACTACCAGGCCGTGCTCGGCCTGCGCCAGGAACAGCATGTCGCCCACCATGCGCGCCAGGCGTTCGTATTCCTCGACGTTGGACGCCAGCACTTCGCGGTATTCGTCGGGGCTGCGGGCGCGGGTCAGCGCGACCTGGGTCTGGGTCATCAGGTTGCTGATCGGCGTGCGCAGTTCGTGCGCCAGGTCGGAGGAAAAATCCTTCAGGCGGCGGAAGGAATCTTCGAGGCGGGCCAGCATGTCGTGCAGGGTTTCCGCGAGATCGGCCAGTTCGATCGGCACCGCATCGAGGGCCAGACGATAGTCGAGCCGGCTGGCGGTAACGCCCGCTGCACCCTGGCGGATGGCATGCAGAGGTGCCAGGCCGCGCCTGACGGCGGCCCAGCCGAGCAGGCCGGCCAGCGCCGCAGCGACGGTGCCGAACAGCCACAGGGTGCGCTGGAACGAGGCCATGAAATGCTCGTGGTGCGTGATGTCCACCGACACCGCGACCAGCACCGGCGGCTCGCCGGCGATGCCGGTCGCCAGCAGGGCGGAGATGCCGCGCCGGGGTTGCCGGCCGGAAGGACCGTCCTGCCGCCAGAAATCGGGACGAGGCGGGCTCGCGACGGCGTTGCGCGCCAGCAATGTGGGCGGAAAGCCGGCTCCCACAGTGGCGAACAGGTTTTGCCCGGCGGCATCGCGCACCACGACGTCGAGATCGTGATGGCCGACCAATGCCTCCTCGAACTGCGCCGGCAAATCAGCGAACTCGGACCGTGCCCGGATTTTCTCCAGCAAGTGGCCGGCCAGATGCAGCTTGCCGTTCATCAGATCCATGTCCTGCTCGACGAAGTGCTGCTCCACGGCATTGCCGATCAGCAGGCCGAGCGCCAGCAGCACTGCCGTCGAGGCCGATGTGAACAGCAGGGTCAGGCGCCAAGTAATCGACTTGCCGCGGCGCTTCATCCGGCATCATCCTCGAGCACATAGCCCATGCCGCGCACGGTGCGGATCAGCTTTGGCTCGAAGTCGTCGTCCATTTTTGCACGCAGGCGGCGCACCGCCACTTCGATGACATTGGTATCGGAATCGAAGTTCATGTCCCAGATCTGCGAGGCGATCAGCGAGCGCGGCAGCACTTCGCCGCGGCGGCGCAGCAGCAGTTCGAGCAGGGCGAACTCCTTGGCCGTGAGGTCGATGCGCCGACCGCCGCGCGTAACCCGGCGGCGCAGCAGGTCGAGTTCGAGATCGGCGACGCGCATCTGTTCCGCTTCCTTGTTGCGGCTGCCCCGGCGCAGCAGCGTGCGCACGCGCGCCAGCAGTTCGGCAAAGGCGAAGGGTTTCACCAGGTAATCGTCGGCGCCCAGTTCCAGGCCCTTGACGCGGTCCTCGACCTGATCGCGCGCGGTAAGGAACAGGACCGGCATCCCGCGTCCGGCGTGGCGCATGCCGGCCAGTACCTGCCAGCCATCCAGCCCGGGCAGCATCACGTCGAGGATCGCCAGATCGTAATCGCCGGTCTCCCCCAGATGCAGGCCATCGACACCGTCGCGCGCCAGATCGACGCCGAAGCCGGCCTCGACCAGACCCTGCCTGAGGTAGTCACCTGTCTTTGGCTCGTCTTCGACAACCAGAATCTTCATCGCTCTTTTCTTCCATGCCGGCGCCCGGGTTTTGCCGCGATTGTGCCCTTGTCGGCGCGCCGTCCGGCAAAGATTACAGAAATGTAATCCTGGCGTCAGCGTCCGGTCGGGAGGGCGTTTGCAGAATATGGTTCCCCGCCAGGTTGCGACGGGGTGCTCGCTGCACCCTTGGTATCTGCCTGACCCGCTGACCCTGCCGTGGCACTAAGAGATAGCCGAAAGGAAATTCGATGAAATTCAATTTGTTCACCGCTGTGCTCGCCACCGCACTTGTCGCCTCGACGGCCGTGGCAGGCGGCGACCACGCGGGCAGTCATCATGGCGATTCCGGTGTCATCGGACAACCTGGCAAGGCTGCTACGGTAACGCGCACCGTTGCCGTTGATATGACGGATGCCATGCGCTTCATACCCGCCCGCATAGCCGTCAAACAAGGTGAAACCATCAGGTTTGTCGTCAAGAACTCAGGCAAGGTCAAGCACGAAATGGTCCTGGGCACCGAAAAGGAATTGAAGGAACACTACGAGGCTATGAAAAAAAACCCAGAAATGGAGCATGCGGATGAAAACATGGTGACCGTGCAATCAGGCAAGTCAGGTGAAATCATTTGGCATTTCACCAAGGCAGGGAAAGTGAATTTTGCGTGCCTGCAACCGGGTCACTACGGCGCTGGCATGAAGGGTGCTGTTGCCGTGAGCGGAAAAGCCGCGGCTTCTTCTATTCCAGCGCATGCCCAGGAAAAACCGGCTGCCGCACAAGCGACGGCGCCAAGCGCCGATATGACTGACGGTGAAATCCGCAAGATCGATAAGGACAACAAAAAAATTACCATCAAACACGGTGAAATCAAGAGCCTCGACATGCCGGCCATGAGCATGGTGTTTCAGGTCAAGGACCCCGTCATGTTCGAAAAGCTGAAAGTCGGTGACAAGGTGAAATTCGTCGCCGAGAAATCCGGTGGCGCGATTGTCGTGACGCATATTCAGCAGGGTAAATAGATCGAACGCCTTGGATGGGGCCGATCAGGACGGGTCCTGCCTGCTTCAGGGGGCCGTAAGTGAAATCCCCCATTCGTATAGCTGTTTTTCGGTGGCCGCTGGTGTCTGATCCCAGCTTTCTCACGTGGCCTGCAGTTATTGCCGGTTGTGCCGATTTTGCGTACGCAATTTGTCAACCTGCATCCGGATTTTGTCGTTAACGATGAGTATCAGAGCCGGTAACTCTTTGCCCCTCTTCTTCTTTTCATTCGTGGCACATCCTGTGCATGCTTCAAGGCCAAGATGAAGCGGTCTCTGCAATCTGGGCACTCAAAGCAACAGGAGGCGATCATGTTCTTCGTTATCGACCATGCTGCCGTTGTCTATAGCGGCGAGCTTTCGCAGACGACACAATACGTCATCGAACATTATGGCAAGAAGCTCGATGAAGCCATTCGTTCCGGAGTCAGGATTGCCTACGCTGATGCGCGTTCCCTGTGGAATGAATTCGGGGGAACTGTTTTAGGCACGGTGGAGCCGGATCTCTGGGATCCCGTTGACGAAGGGGAGCTTGACTGAGCAGTCCGGTCCCCAATTTGTTCTTGCAGCGTCCTTTCGAGTTCCCCGACGCAGGCAGCACCTTCTGGTTCACGGCGCGGCTATCGCCGCCACGGCCTGCGCGCCCACCGTTGATTGCGCCCTGGCGCCGTTGCCAGGCGGCATCCTCACCGGAAGCTGACACGCTGATTACATTTCTGTAATCTCGTGCGGGCATCGATGCTGCAGGCGCACAATCGCGGCATCGCAACGGCGCCAGCGCTGTTTTCAATTCTTTTTTGCCTTCTGGGAGATCCTCATGAAACACCTTGTTCCGCGCGCCGCGATGGTGGCTGCGTTTGGATTGTTTTTGCAACCCGCGATCGCGATGGACCATTCCGCGCACGCCGCCCCGGCGGCCAAGGCGGACAAGGCGGACAAGCAAGCATTGTCCGAAGGCACGGTCAGGAGGCTGGACAGGGCGGCAGGCAGCATTACGCTGACCCATGGCCCGATCGAGAATCTGGGCATGGGTGCCATGACTATGACATTCACCTTCAAAAAAGGGGTGGTGCCGGCGTCGATCAAGGATGGTGACAAGGTGCGCTTCCGCGCCGAGGAAAAGGCCGGCGAGTACATCGTCGTCCGCGTCGAAGCGGCGAAGTAGCGCCATGCGGGCAGCTTTGCTCCTGCTGGCTGCGCTGGTGCTTGCCCTGCCCGGCGTGCACGCCCAGCCGGCCGAGCGGCCGATCGGCGCCAATGTCGAAAGCCTGCTCGACTACGCCAAAGCGCGAAATCCGGAATACGCCGCCATGCGCCTGGAAGCCGAAGCGGCGGCGGAGCGCGTCTATCCGGCGGGCGCTCTGCCCGATCCGATGCTGCGTACCGAGTAGCAGAACATCACCAATTACCCTGCGGAAACCAATGCCAACCTGGCGCCCAGTCGCGTCGGCAGCACC
>VEPA01000147.1 GCA_012026675.1 Betaproteobacteria bacterium
ATATTTTGTATACAAGCTACAGGCTGTTGTCCGGCGAGGTCAAGCTGCGCTGCAGCAAATCCTAGCAGGGCATGAGCTGTGAGAAATCGTCGATTGCCGGATAGCCGCCGGTGTCTTTTTCCGGCCTGGCCGTATCCGGTCTCTTGATCGTGACCAGGTGCGCGATGCCATACAGGCGGGCACTGTCGAGCACCGGCAGGCTGTCGTCGACCAGCAGGGTACGCGCCGGGTCGAAGGGCTCGATCTGCGCCAGTTTCTGCCAAAAGGCCTGCTCCTCCTTGGCCGAGCCCAGTTCGTGGGAGCTGACGATGGCGTCGAAGCGCGGACTGAGTCCGGTCTTGGCCATTTTCAGGGTCACGCTCTTGTGATGCGCGTTGGTCGCCAGCACCACGCGCCTCCCGCTGGCGCGCAGCGCATCGAGAAAGGCCGGCACATGGGGATGGATGTCGATCAGGTGCGCGACTTCCGCCTTGAAACGCATGATGTCGAGCTCCAGCTCGGTCTCCCAGAAATCAACCGAGTACCACTCCAGCGTGCCGGCGCGACCGTGATAGCGGGTCATCAGTTCCTCGCGCCCGGCCGCCGGCGACATGCCTCGCGCTTCGGCATAGCGCCGCGGCAAATGGATCTGCCAGAAATGATTGTCGAAATTCAGGTCGAGCAGGGTGCCGTCCATGTCGAGCAGGACGGTGTCGATGCGCGACCAGTCGAGCAGCGGCGCGGCGGCCTGTCGATCAGCCTGCATCATGGCCGGATATAGGCATAGCCCAATCCCTGCAGGCGCATGACTTCGACATAGCCGGCCCTGGCGTAGTCGATGCCATCGATCATGTCGTCCCTGGTCAGATGCTGCGCCTGCATCGAATTGCCACAGGCGACGAAACGCACGCCGGCCGACATCGCATCCTGCACCCCGTTCGCGGTCAACGCGTCGGCCTTGAGCATGCCCAGTCCCGGCCCGATGACCACCACCGAAATGTCGACCTTGCCGAGCTCTTCCTGCACATTGTTGAGGTTGGCCAGCACCGTGTTCCACTTGCGCGAGTCGTCTTCATTGACCTGGAACACGACGCGGTTCTGCGCCGCCTGCTTGTTGCTGGCGGCGGCATCGGCCTTCTGTGCAGCGGCCGGCGCCGCCGCCAGCAGCGCCATCAGGCCGAGTGCCGCCAAGTCTCCTTTATGCATTTCGATGGTCCTTTCGACCGCGCTACGGTCCCGGCGCGCGAATCCGGGCTACTGTGCCACAAATTCGGCTGGCGCAGATCAGCGGCCACCTGGCGTCGCAACCCGGCGGCAAACTGCTAGGATATCGTCTGCCCGCCACTTCCGTCCCGCTCGCACGATGTCCATCCATCGCCTTCGCGCCGCCTCGCTGATTCCCATTCTTGCGCTGATGCTGCTGGGCGCCCCGTTCGACAACGTCCAGGCGCAGTCCAGGGACGTCAAGCTCTCCGGCATGGGCGTTCGCAAATGCAGCGAGTGGCAACAATGGAAGACGGCGGGCAATACCGAATCGCGAGCAATGGCGCTGGAATGGGCGCAGGGCTTTATCGCCGGGCACAATGTTTATGGCCGCACGGGTACGGCGAGCCCGGTGGTCGTCAGCGTCAGCGTGCTGATACCGCTGCTCGACAGCTACTGCCAGAAAAATCCCGAGGAACGGATTGTGTCCGGCGTGATCGAAATCACGAGAAACCTCGGCGGTGCCAAGGTCGACCTGGCGCCCAAGGCGGCGCCCGCGCCGAATCCGCGGCCGGAAAACAAGGGCAAGGGCCGCCTGGATTCCTGAAGCCGGCCGCTTCACGGCCCTGGTGGGCGAACAACAGGAGCAATCATGGCCGGACCCGCAAGGCAATCATTGACCGCCTGCCTGCTCTGGCTGGCGCTGACGACGCCCGCGCTGGCCGATGCCGGCGAATTTCTGGCCCGGGTGGTCGCCGCGCACGGCGGCGGCGCGGCGCCCACCGCGATCCACGAACGCGGCGTCACCGAATCCATGCGCCGCGGCAAGGGCCCGGTGGAACGCTGGTGGCAGGCGCCCGACCGCTTCCGCATCGAGATCCGCTATCCCGGCGCCTCTGAATCGCGTTTGCTGCGCGGTGCCGAGGCCTGGCAACAGGGCCAGCCGGCCACGGCCGCATTTCACGGGGCGCTGGTGCTGCAGGCGGCGCGCATGGGACTGGCCTGGCGCCTGCAGGAAAATGCACAACGCGTGAACGATCTCGGCACCCGGCCGGACGGCGCGGGCAAACCGGCAAGAGTGCTGGAATGGCAGGTACGGGAAGACATCCGGCTGATTGTCGAAATCGATCCGGCGACGCTTCTGATCCGGCGTTCGCGCGGCATCCTGTCGCTCAGCAATTCCTCGATGGAGTTTGCCACGGGCTATGAAAACTACCGGGCGGTCGATGGCCGCCAGGTCGCCATGACCGAACAGCACTACGCGATGGGCCAGTTCATCGGCACCACCACGCTCGACAGCGTCGAGTTTCCCGCCGTACTGCCAGCGCCGACTTTCAATCCTGCCGCCCCCGGACTCACTGCCCGCAAGGCCGGCGCAGCACGCGGCGAAGCCGGTGCTTGAAAACGCGCTCGCGATGGTTTCGCCGGCAAGGCCGCCGAGGCGCCGTTGTCTCAGGGATCTGATTTCCGCGAGGGGACGATTCACGCAATGAGCGACAAAATTTCCGGCGTCATCCTGGCTGGCGGCCTGGGCCGGCGCATGGGCGGCGTCGACAAGGGCTTGCAGTTGCTCGACGGTCGGCCCATGGTGAGCTGGGTGATCGAGCGCCTGGCACCGCAAGTCGACGACCTGCGGATCAACGCCAATCAGAACCGCGCCGCTTACGAGAGCTTCGGCTATCCGGTGTTTGCCGACGACATTCCCGAATTTGCCGGCCCCCTCGCCGGACTCCACGCCGCGCTGCAGCGGGCGTCGCACCCGCTGGTCGCGACCGCGCCTTGCGACTCGCCTTTTCTGCCCGCCGATCTCGTTGCCCGCCTGCATGCCGGAATGCTGGCGAAAGGCGCCGATCTCGCGGTAGCTCGCACCTTCGAACAGGTGCATCCCGTCTTCTGCCTTTGCCGGCGAGATCTGCTCGCCAGCCTTGCCGACTACCTCGCCGGCGGCGGACGGCGAATCGACCGCTGGCATGCGTCGCTCGATGTCGCCATCGTCTCGTTCGACGACGAGGCCGAAGCCTTCAGCAACATCAATACGGCGGAGGAGCTCGCCGCAAGCCGTTCGCGGCCTTGCCGACCAGTGGATGAATGACTGCCCGATTCCGGTCGGCTAGAGCAGCCGCTCGATGTCCTCAGCCATGTCCCCGGGCTTGTGCGCCGATCCATAGCGACCGACCACCTTGCCCTCGCGGTCGACCAGGAATTTGGTGAAATTCCACTTGATGCCTTCGGTGCCGAGCAGGCCGGGCGCACCGGCCTTGAGGAAGGCGAAGATCGGATGGGTGTTGTCGCCATTGACATCCACCTTGGCGAACATCGGGAACGTCACGTCGTAGGTCAGGCTGCAGAACTCGCCGATCTCGGCCTCGCTACCCGGCTCCTGGCCGCCGAACTGGTTGCAGGGAAAACCCATGACGGTCAGCCCGCGCTTGCCGTACTTGCGCCACAGGGCTTCGAGCCCGGCATACTGCGGCGTGAAGCCGCAGCCGCTGGCGACATTGACGATCAGCAGCACGCGGCCCCTGCAATCCTCCATCGAGCGCATGGAACCGTCCAGGCCTTTGGCCGAGAGTTTGTAGAGTTCGCTCATCATTTTTCCTGATCAAGCTTGACGGCGTAACGCTTGAGGTCGGCCAGACGGACGACTTCCAGCGCGGCGAGCGATGTGGCCTCGAGCACCACCTGCGGCGCCTTGCCAGCCTGCAAGGCTTCCTGCCAGCGCGCAGAACACAGGCACCAGCGCTGCCCCGGCTTGACACCGGGGAACTCGAACTCCGGATGCGGCGTAGACAGGTCGTTGCCGCGCGAACGCGAGAAGGCCAGAAACTCGGCGGTGGCGACAATGCAAACGCCATGGTTGCCGACGTCCTCTTCGGTCACCTGGCAGTCGCCGGTGCGGAAAAATCCGGTCATCGGATCAGTGCTGCAGGGCTGCAGGACGCCGCCCAAAACATTTTTTGCCAGATCATGCATGTTGTTCTCCACGACAAGCCTGAATTATTGACCATGAACGGCCCGGCTGGTTGCATGCCAAAAAAAATGGCCCGCGAACGGGCCATTTCCAATTTCCCGGAGGGTGGAATCAGAACCCCGCGTCATCCCTCAAGGCAGCGGCCTTGTCGATCGCTTCCCAGCTGAATTCCGGCTCGTCGCGGCCGAAGTGGCCGTAGGCGGCGGTCTTTTCGTAGATCGGGCGGAGCAGGTTGAGCATGGTGACGATGCCCTTCGGCCGCAGGTCGAAATGCTTCTTCACCAGTTCGGCGATGGGCGCGGCGGGGATCTTGCCGGTGCCCTGCGTGGTGACCCAGACCGAGGTCGGCTCGGCGACGCCGATGGCGTAGGAGATCTGCACCAGGCACTTGCTGGCCAGTCCGGCGGCAACGATGTTCTTCGCCACGTAGCGGCCGGCATAGGCAGCGGAACGGTCGACCTTGGACGGGTCCTTGCC
>VEPA01000151.1 GCA_012026675.1 Betaproteobacteria bacterium
AAACGTCGATAGCGCCGCGATCGTGAAATAGCTCAACAGCCTGAATTTGGCTGCGCCTGGTATGAGTGGAGTGTGGGCCGGTTCTGTCAGCTGTGGCGCAGCGCGTTTCATCGCTCAGGGACCTGGGGGAGTGCACCCATTTCATGGAATTGTCGGCGCGGAAGCTCTCGCGCTCGCAAAGTATCATTATGCTTCAATGCAGCACGCATACATTGATTCATATCAATGCCGCGCCCAGCCTGCCCGCCATTGCCTGCGGTATATTGTTTGCTCCACCTTGTCGAGACCGGAGAGCCAGTCGCGCAAATGATCGGCGCCATTACCCTGCTGCTTGTGTTTCAGCTTCTCGGCGAGGTTCTCTCCCGGGCTTTTGAGCTGCCCATTCCGGGACCGGTGATCGGCATGGCGCTGCTGTTCGCGACGCTCGCGGCGCGCGGTGGCCCGTCGACCGATCTGCGCGATACCGCGCAAGGCTTGCTGCAGCATTTGTCGCTGCTCTTCGTGCCGGCGGGAACAGGCGTTATGCTGCACTATCAACGCTTGTCTGACGAGTGGCTGCCTCTGGTGGTTTCGCTACTCTTGAGCACCGCCTTCACCATAGCTGTGACGGCGCTGGTACTGCGCAGGCTGATCAGGCGCTCCCAGGCGCCGACGAGCGTGCCATGACGCCGCGTCTGGGAGAAATCTGGGTCTACCTCGCCGCGTCGCCGCTGCTCGGCCTGACCATGACGCTGCTGGCCTATCAGGGCGCCTGTTACCTGCACCAACGGTGCGGCGGGCATCCGCTGGCGAATCCGGTGCTGCTCGCCGTCGCTGCCCTGGTGACTCTGCTGTGGTTGACAGAGACTTCCTATCAAACCTACTTCGATGGCGCTCAGTTCGTCCATTTTCTGCTCGGCCCGGCCACCGTGGCTCTCGCGATTCCGCTCTACGCCCAGTTCGATCGCCTCAAGCGCATGGCGCTGCCTCTGCTTGGCGCGCTGCTGGTCGGCTCGCTAACCGCCGCACTCTCGGCAGTCGCCATCGGTGCGCTGCTGGGCGCCAGCCGGGCCACCCAGCTTTCGCTGGCACCGAAATCTGTCACGACTCCCATCGCCATGGGCATCGCGGAGCGCATCGGCGGGCTGCCTTCGCTGACCGCGGTGCTGGTGATCATGACGGGCATCCTCGGCGCCGTGGGTGCGCGTTACATCTACCGGGCGCTGAAGGTCGAGGACGATGCCGTGCGCGGCTTCGCCCTGGGCATTGCTTCGCACGGCATCGGCACTGCCCGCGCCTTTCAGGAAAGCGAGCAGGCCGGCGCCTTTGCCGCCCTGGCGATGGGCCTCAATGGATTGATGACTGCCTTGCTGTTGCCAGTGGTCATGCCCTGGGTGACAGGACTCTAGACCTTCAAATCTTTTGTCAGGGGTTGACAAGAACGAACGGTCGTTCTATAAAGCGTCCATGGGTAAAGGCGAGCAGACAAGGCAGGCAATTCTCGACGAGGCGTTCTCGCTGGCGAGTTGCGTTGGCGTGGGCGGATTGAGCATCGGCATGCTGGCCGAACGTACCCGCATGTCGAAGAGTGGCCTGTTTGCCCACTTCGGATCCAAGGAAGAGTTGCAACTCGCCGTGCTGCGTGAATCGCAGATGCGGTTTGCCGAGGTTGTGCTACGCCCGGCGTTACGGCAGCCGCGCGGACTGGCCCGCCTGCGCGCGGTCATCGTCAATTGGCTGGACTGGACGCGGGCCGTCAACCTGCCCGGCGGTTGCGTGATCAACGCCGCCGCTGCGGAGTTCGACGACCAGCCCGGTCCGCTGCGCGAGGAGGTGAAGAATGCGCTGCTGGCCCTGCGCCGCAGTTTGGGCGAGTTGGTCGCCAGGGCGATCGAGTCCGGCGAACTGCGCCCCGATACAGACATCGAGCAGTTCGTTTTCGAATTGAACGGGATTTACCAGGCGACGCAACAGAATCGCCGACTCTTCAATGACCAGGACGCTGACCGCCGCGCGCTCCTTGCCTTCGACCGCCTGGTCCGGGACAACGCGGAAATTCACGCAAAGGAGTGATCATGGAACTAAATCAAAGCCAAAGGGCCGCTTTTTTTTCGCCCATTATTAGTACGATCGTTCGGTCTTCTCGCTACGCCGTTGATCGAATCTGGCAGCGCGCCGCGCCGATGCCGCCGCCAGCCCTACGTCATACCGGTTTCGCGCCGACCGAGGATCGGAGCCCCGTGAGCAAGCGCCAGTTGTGGACCGCAGACCCCATGCAAATTCGCTTGCGCACCGGAGGTCCGGATGATCGCGACCGCGTTGCCCGCTTTCTCGCCGCGATGGACCGTGACGGACTCTACCAGCGCTATTTCGCCCACGGCGAGGCAGCCAACCTGGCGCTCCTGGGCAGGCTCGCTGCAAGCGATGGCGGCGACCGTGTCGGACTCCTGGCGCTCGCCCCGGACGGCGAGGTGCTGGGTCACGCAGAGTACGTGGCGATTGCCGGCAGTGCCGAATATGCCCTGATGCTGCTGCCACAGGTGCGCGGCATCGGACTTGGCCGCCGCCTGCTCGCCGCTTTGCTGGAGATTGCCAAAACCGCAGGCCAGCGCGAGATGCATGGAATCATTTTGGCCAGCAATACGCCGGCCTTGCAGCTCTCCCTGAAGCTGGGTTTTCGCGTCGTCCCCGGCGCGGAGCGCGGGACCGTGATAGTCTCCCGCGAACTGGCGCCGGCGCCAATTGCCACACCTGGGCTGGACAGCTTCAGCGCCGATTTCCATCCGACACCGCCCGTCCCTCATGACCCTGACCGAGCTCCGCTACATCGTCGCACTTGCCCGAGAGCGCCATTTCGGCCGCGCTGCGGACAAGTGCAACGTGTCGCAGCCGACGCTGTCGGTAGCGGTGAAGAAACTTGAAGAGGAACTCGGCGTCGCCCTGTTCGAGCGCAGTTCCGGCGATGTCCGCGCCACGCCGATTGGTGCCGAAGTGGTGGCTCAGGCGGAGCGGGCACTGGCCGAAGCCGCCCGTGTAGCAGAGATTGCAGCCGCCGGGAAGGATCCGCTGGCCGGACCCTTGCGTCTGGGCGTAATCTACACCATCGGCCCCTGGCTGCTGCCGGCACTGGTGCCGCGAGTCAAGGCGCTGGCGCCGCAGATGCCGCTGTTCATCGCCGAGGGTTACACCGAAAACCTGCTGGAACGGCTAAAGTCGTCGGAACTGGATTTACTGGTTCTGGCGCTGCCTATCGAAGAGCCCGGGCTGGTTGCGCAGCCGGTGTATGACGAAGACTTCCGAACCCTGGTGCCGGTCGCGCATCCCTGGGCCAAACTCAAGTCGCTGCGCCCCGTTCAACTGCTCGAAGAACCGCTCCTGATGCTCGGCGCCGGCAACTGTTTCCGCGACCAGGTACTCGACCTTTGCACCCGTGCCAGTCGCGGCGAGTCGCCCCAGGTACTGGAGGGCAGCTCGCTGGAAACCATACGCCACATGGTTTCTTCCGGCGTTGGCGTAACGGTGATGCCCGCCAGCAGCGTCGACGGCATTCCCGCCGACGATCCCCTGCTAAGGGTCAAGACTTTCGTTGAACCGAGCCCGACGCGCCGCGTCGGCCTGGTCTGGCGTTCCAGTTTTCCGCGCCACAAGGCGATTGACGCGATGCGCCAGGCCGTACTCGACTGCCATTTGCCGGGCACTAGGGCGATTCATTGAGGCGATAGCGGGTCTCTATCGCTTTAGTCGAAAAATACAATTAGAACTTGCAGACTTACTCGGCTAAAGTCTGTTCAGGTCGGCGAGCGCTTGCGCTCAGTGACTTGGGGCCGTGCACTGGCGCGGCGCCCCCTATCCAACGCAGAGGAGAATCACTATGGCAGCACTCAAGGGTTCCAAAACCGAAGGCAACCTGAAAGCCGCATTTGCCGGCGAATCCCAGGCCAATCGCCGCTATCTGTATTTCGCGAACAAGGCCGACATCGAGGGCTTCAACGACGTTTCCGCCGTCTTCCGTTCCACCGCCGAAGGTGAAACTGGACATGCCCACGGCCACCTCGAATACCTCGAGGCCTGCGGCGATCCGGCCACCGGACTGCCGATCGGCGCTACCGCCGACAACCTGAAGGCCTCGATCGCCGGCGAGACGCATGAGTACACGGACATGTACCCGGGCATGGCCAAGACTGCGCGCGACGAAGGCTTCGACGAAATCGCTGACTGGTGCGAGACGCTGGCCAAGGCAGAGCGTTCCCACGCCAACAAGTTCCAGCGCACGCTGGATAGTCTGAACGGCTGACTTGCACTTGCGAACGGCGCGCTGCGGTTCGGCGCGCCGTATCGCCGGCGCTGACTTTTGAAATCGAAAACAGAACGGACATCCCATGCGCGAAGGCAACCTCCAGGCTCCGACCCGTCATCCGATCGACTGGAAGAATCCCGATTTCTACGACGAAGCCTCATGCGAGAAGGAGCTCGAACGCATTTTCGACATCTGCCACGGCTGCCGCCGCTGCGTCTCGCTGTGCAATGCCTTCCCGCTGCTCTTCGATTACATCGACGAAGCGGGCGATGCCGAAACTGCGGGCGTGCCCAAGGAAAAATTCTGGAAAGTCGTCGACCAGTGCTACCTGTGCGATGTCTGCTACATGACCAAATGCCCCTATGTGCCGCCGCACGAATGGAACCTCGATTTCCCGCACACCATGCTGCGCGCCAAGGCCATCCAGTACAAGACGGGCAAGATGAAATTCCGCGACAAGCTGCTGACTTCCACCGAGCTGGTTGGCACCCTGTCTTCGATCCCCGTGGTAGCGCAGGTCGTCAATGCCGCCAACAAGTTCGGTCCCGCGCGTGCCGTGCTGCAGAAGGCGCTCGGTGTCGATGCGCGCCGCCAGCTGCCCGAGTTCGACTCGGCCAACTTCCGTGCCGACTCGACTGCGAGCCACAACCATCCGGTCAGGGATGGCGCCAGGAGCCCCGGCAAGGTCGCCGTGTTCTCCACCTGCTACGTCAATTACAACGAGCCGGGCATCGGCCACGACCTGCTCAAGCTCCTCGACCACAACGAGGTTCCCTACCGCATCGTGCAGGGCGAAACCTGCTGCGGCATGCCCAAGCTGGAACTGGGCGACCTCGAGACCGTGGAGAAATACAAGGAACGCAACATTCCCTTGATGCACGAGCTGGCGCAGGCTGGCTACGCCATCGTCACGCCGGTGCCGTCGTGCACCCTGATGTTCAAGAGCGAGATCCCGCTGCTGTTTCCCGACGACACGCGCTGCAAGGAAGTATCGGAGGCGATGTATGACCCTTTCGAGTACTTCGTGCTGCGCAACAAGGACGGCCTGCTGAAGACCGACTTCAAGGTGGATCTGGGCAAGGTTTCGTACCATATCCCCTGCCATTCGCGCGTGCAGAACGTCGGCCGCAAGACCGAGGAAATGCTCAAGATGACGGGCGCAACGGTCAACACCGTCGAACGCTGCGCCGGCCACGACGGCACCTGGGGCGTCAAGGAAGAGTATTACGAACTGTCGATGAAAATCGGCAAGCCGGTGTTCAAGGCCATGGCCAAGGACGAGCCGGACTACGTCAGTTCCGATTGCGCCATCGCCGGCCGCCACATCCTGCAGGGCATGAACGACGCCGGCGCCGCCGGCCGCAAGGAGAAACAGCATCCGCTGACGCTGCTCAGAATCGCTTACGGACTTGAATAAATGGAAAGCGCAATGACCATCACCCGTGAATCCCTGATGACCCTTGAAGCCTATGCCAGAGCGCGTCCCGCCATGCGCTCCGAGGTCATGCAACAGAAGAAGCTGCGCCGCGTCAAGCTCGGCGAAAACATCCTGCTGATCTTCGAGAACGAACTGCTGATCCGCTACCAGATCCAGGAAATGCTCCGCGTCGAGAAGATCTTCGAGGAAGATGGGATCCGCCACGAGCTGGAATCCTATGTGCCGCTGCTGCCCACCGGCAGCAACTTCAAGGTCACCATGCAGATCGAGTACGCCGACGAGAGCCAGCGGCGCGAGATGCTGGCCAGGCTGAAGGGCGTCGAGGACCGCGTCTGGGTTCGCGTCGATGGTTTCGACCCTGTCTTCGCGATCGCCGACGAGGACCTCGAACGCGAGAATGAGGAAAAGACCTCGGCCGTGCATTTCCTGCGCTTCGAGTTGTCGACGGGAATGATGGCGGCGGCCAAGGGCGGCGCGGCACTGGCAGTCGGCGTCGATCATCCCGAGTACACATTCTCCACCGGGCCCCTGCCGGAGCCGGTGCGCGCCTCGCTGGCGTCCGACCTGCGCTAATCGCGAGAGTCGGCGCTGGCGTTACGTCGATAGCTGCCGTCCGGCCGGATGGCGCCCGAATCCGCCTCGTTTGACCCTGATCAACTGATTTTTCAGGGGTTTCGTCTACACTCGCGCCCTCTCTAAAGGATGGCAAGCGTGGCAAAACCACAACTCGTGTGTCCGGCCGGCAGTCTGCCGGCGCTCAAGGCGGCCGTCGATAACGGCGCCGACGACGTCTATCTCGGCTTTCGCAACGACACCAACGCGCGCAACTTCGCCGGGCTGAACTTCGACGCCAAGAGCCTGGCCGAAGGCATTCGCTACGCTCATCAGCGCGGGCGCAAGGTCTTGGCTGCGATCAACACCTATGGGCAGTCCGGACGTTTCGCCGACTGGACGCGCTCGGTTGATAGTGCGGCCAAGCTCGGCATCGCCGCGGTCATCATCGCCGATCCCGGCGTGCTCGACTATGCCGCGCAGACCTATCCGGACATGCGCCGCCATCTTTCGGTGCAGGCATCCGCCACCAGCTACGAGGCGATCAATTTCTGCCGCGAGAAATTCGGCATCCAGCGCGCCGTGCTGCCGCGCGTGCTGACCCTGGCGCAGGTCGAGAACGTGATCCGCCACACCGAGGTCGAGATCGAGGTCTTCGGCTTCGGTAGCCTCTGCGTCATGAACGAGGGCCGTTGCTGGTTGTCCTCCTACGCCACGGGCGAGTCGCCCAACACCGTCGGCGCCTGCTCGCCGGCCAAATACGTTCAGTGGGAAAAGAAACCGGACGAGATGGACGTGCGCTTGAACGGCATTCTCATCGACCGTTACGGCAACGACGAGAACGCCGGCTACCCGACCATCTGCAAGGGGCGCTTCGAGGTCGCCGGAGAGACCTACTACGCCATGGAAGAACCGACCAGCCTCAACGTGCTTGAAATGCTGCCCGAAATCATCAGAATCGGCGTCGCCGCAATCAAGGTCGAGGGCCGCCAGCGCAGCCCGACCTATGTCGCGCAGGTGACGCGCAACCTGCGCCAGGCCATTGACGCCGCCGTTGCTGCGCCGGAGAAGTTTGCCGTGAAACCAGTCTGGGCGGCGGAGCTGAGCAAGGTCGCGGAGGGTTCCCAAATCACCCTCGGCGCCTACAACAGGCCGTGGCGCTGATGCAGATCACGCTGGGCCCCCTGCTGTTCTTCTGGCCCAAGACCGAGGTCATGGAGTTCTACGCCCGGGCGGCGCAGCATCCGGCGATCG
>VEPA01000172.1 GCA_012026675.1 Betaproteobacteria bacterium
TGCATAGCCCGACGGCGCGCTTGCAAAGAGGATTTTTGCCGCTCATTTGCGTATCCCAAGGGCAGAACAACCGCCCAATGAAATCTACTTTTGGGTAACGCTATTCCGAGCTGATGAACAAGCAAATACTACAATGACCTTATTCGAGATACGGGAAAGCTGGTAGGGCATTCGTAGGAGAGCGGTAGTGTGCTGGCTTGTGTGCAATGCGAATGCATGCGACTGCAGTAGAAAGCCGGTGTCTGTTCAAGGCAATCGACCGCGCTGCCAGGTGACTCCTCCATCCAGCGAGCGTACGAGCATTCCTTGGCCACCACCCAGAACGACCAGCTGGTTTCCGTCGGTACAACTCGCCGACAGCTCATAATTTCCGTCGCGCGGAAGTCCGGAATCAATGAGTCTCCACGACTCGCCCCGGTCGGAGGATCGCAGGATCTGCCCGTCGCCGACATAGGCAAGCAGAACCCCGCTGGGCAGGATGACAATGGAGCGCGAGTGTAGATGCCGACTACCGTGGAGAATCGCGAATCCGGTCGCGTGACGGCGCCACTCATCGCCCCCGTTATCCGAGGTCCACGCGACCAGCGACTGGCCATCGATGGAGAGGGCAACCCAGCGCTTGTCGTCGAGAGCGGTCACAAGTTCGAAGGCTCCGTAAGCGTAGCGATTGAACCTTCTGGCTTGCCACCTGCGCCCGCCGTCGGCTGAGAAAAAATAAAGCCTGTCACTTTCGGCGCATCCGTAATTTACGAGCATCGGTCCATCCGGGGTGCCGATGACGTTGGGCATGCAACTTCCCGTGCCAATTTCATCCATCGCAACGGACCACGTCTTTCCGCTGTCGTCGGATTGGACAATCACCGTGCGATACGCCCCAAATGATTTGAGTGGTGAGGTAGCCACACCTACGGCGATCAAGCGACCGCGGCCATCAGTACTCAGGTCAAGGAGACTGCTCATCAGGTCATTGAAGCCATGAGTTGCCGACTGGCCAGTCTCATTCCAGGTCATTCCTCGATCATCCGAGGTCAGCAGCGCGAGCGACGGCGCCTTGCGAATTGTTGCCAGTCGTCCGGTTGCGTCGACGACGAGGAGGGGCGGCGGCCAGCCCATTGGGTCCCTCGAGCCGACGGCAGGCAGGCGCGCGGGAATCGGTGCCCAGGTTTGTCCTGAGTCCGTGGATTTCTTCCACCCTCCAAGCTGATAGGTCCATTGGAATCCGGAGTTATAGCCTGTGACCACCAGTGGACGATTCGCATCGGATCCGTCTCGGGGATCGGCGAAGAATCTGGGCGTGATACCTCTTAGATCACCGCCACGTGTAGTGACCGACCAGGTTAATCCTCCATCGGGTGAGTACAGGAGTGCGCCTTCCGCTTCCAGTATTTCACCGGGCACTCTCATCGATGCAGTCGCGACGACAGACTGGTCTGCATTGCAGTGCAGCTCGTGGATTTGGACTTTCTCACCGGAGACAGGTAGCTGTGGGGTGGCGCACGCTGTCACCACGGTGGCAATGAAGCTTATGGCACCAACCCTGCAGGCAACTCCATGCGCGTGAGAATCTTGCAGTAGGGCCATCTCTTTCTCCGCTGATCAGTCGATTGTCCGGTCGCATGCAGCAGTCACGCCGACTACCGGCTAATTCGTCTTGCTGAAATCCGCCTGGCGCTTTTCCTTGAAGGACGTAATGCCCTCGTGCGCGGCCGCGGTACAGGCTGACCGGCCGAAGGCCAGGTAGCCGGCTTCGAGCGCGGCGGCAAAGCTCGGCGCAGCGGCGGCGTCACGGATGGCCTGCTCCATGATGGCTATGCATTCACGGCTGAGGATCTGGCCGCCGGCGCTGCGTGCTTCCACCGCGTCGATGCTGACGGCCACCGGAGCGTCGCCGATTGGCACGAGTGTGTTCGAGAGTTCGCGTACCCGTGCCGTGGCCATCCGGATCAGCGACGAATAGTCATCGGCCAGGGCGCTGACGATGCCCAGTTCGTGGGCGCGCACGGCCTTCAGGCGTTCGGCCTGGCGCAGCATGGCGTTGAAGGTTGCCGTCGCATGTGGCCAGCGACGATAGGGCACTACCATGGCGCCGATGCCGGGCACGATGCCCAGGGTGACTTCGGGCAGTTGCAGCCAGGCGTGCTTCACGGCCACGATGGCGTGGCAGCGCATCGCGAGTTCGAGTCCGCCGCCCAGCGCCATGCCGTTCAGGGCCGCCACGACGGGCTTGTTCATCCGGTCCAGATGCACCAGCAGGCGCGAGCAGTCGCGCGCGTACTGCGCAGCGGCCGGTGCATCGCCCAGCATGTCGACGAAGCGGCCGATGTCGGCCCCGGCGCAGAAGGCGCGCGTGCCGTAGCCGGTGAGGACGAAGCCGGTCACCCTGGGATCGTTCTCGTAGCGGCGGATGACGGACAGGATTTCATCGTTCATCTCGTCATGCAGCGCATTCATGGCTTCGGGCCGGCGCAGGGTGATGACTTTGACACCGTCCAGGTCATCGACCAGGATGTGACGCAGAAAATCCTGATAGGCATCGAACGGGCGCGTGGGCATCGGCATGCCGGGGCGCTCTTCGCGCAGGCGCATCAGGGCGCGACCGGTGGCCTGCTCGCCAAGACTCTTCATCAGGTCGAGCGGGCCGTTCCTGAAGCCCAGCGCGAGCCGGCAGCCCAGATCGAGGTCGGCCAGCTCGCCGATCTTGCGGTCGATGATGTCGACACTCTGCGAAAACAGGATGCCGAGCAGGCGCTCGCGCACTGCCCTCGCCGTGTCCGCAGCGACCTCGACGCGCTTGCCGGGCGGCACCGTGACCCAGGTGTCGACCGAACGGAAGACGGGCGCCGGTATGTAGTGTTCGCCTTCCATCTCGGCCTGCAGGGTGTTGGTTTCGGTGATGATCGGATTGCCGCGTGCGAGGTTGAGCACGAAGAAGGGCCCGGCATGGACGAACTCGGCGGCGACGCTGTCGATTTCGGCAGCGGTGGCGCGGTCGAGCAGCAGGGCCGCCTCGTTGCACCAGTTGTCGAAGATTCGGTCGAGCATGAAGCAGGCCACGTCGGCGGTCACCAGCGGCACCTTGCCGGTCGTGCAGAACACCCAGCGCAGGTACTCGACCACGGCCGGATCGGTCTCCTCCCAGGCGATGACTTCCACCGCGGGATTGCGCCAGGCCGGGGCGAAGAAATGCGTTACCGTGGCCCGCTCCTGGCGCTTCAAGGCGGAGAAAATCTGCGCCGCCGGCAGGGAACTGGTGTTGGAAGTGATCAGCGCATCAGGCCGCACCACCGCCTCGATTTGGGCAAATATTTTGCGTTTCAGCGTCAGGTTTTCCGTGGCGGCCTCGATCACCCAGTCGCAGCCGGCGATGTCGGCATAGTCCAGCGTACCGACCAGATTCGATGTGACCGCTACGGCATCGGCCTCGCTCATCTTGCCCCTGGCCACGGCTTTTTTCGAGTAGTCCTGAAAGCGCAGCAGGGCGCTATCCACGGCCTTTTGCGAGACATCGACGAGATACAGTTTCAGGTCCGGCAGTGCACTCTTGAGGTAGTAGCCGATGTCGGGGCCAATCGTGCCGGCGCCGATGATGGCGACGGCGCGGGGCAGGGCGCGAGCAGGTGCGGCAAGCAGGGGATTGGCGTAGGCGCGGGTCATCAAGGGATCCTTTGTATGCGGTATACAAAGAATTATCCCGCATTGTCCGCCGTCGCACAATCACCGTCATGCCAGCACCGACTCCTGGAATTCGCCAGCCGGGAATGGATTCGATCGTTGCCACTCGCGGAGTCGAGCAGCCAGCCGCAACTACTTGCAGGGAAACTGCTTCTCCATCAATGGCACCAGCCATTCGACCACCGGGCGATCATTCATTTCCGGATGGTCTGCAAGCTGCCGTTCGACCATCTTGTCGAGTTCGCAGATGCATTCCCTGAAACAGACACTGCGCCCCTGCAGGGCATCGAGGATGCCCGCCACATAGCCGTTGTAGTGGCCGGCACGATAGGCGTTGGCAAAAGGATCTTGCCGGTTGAATGCTTCGGCCTCCTGCCGGAACAGCTTCAGTTGATCGCTGTCCATCTCGGCCGCCACCGGCATCGCGGCCAGGAAGAGCAGCAGTGCTGCCAAAAGTCCCGCAGTGCCTGAAGAAATGCCTTGCATGCTCGGCGGATATTGCCGGGCGACGCTAGCCCGCCGACAGCAGTCGTTCGGCGTTGAGCCGCGCCTTGACGCGCGCCTGTTGTTCGGCCTTGTTGATCATGGTTACGGTTTTACCGAAGGCATCGCGTTGTGCGCTGGTGATTTTGGTGGCCTCGATCGACTTGATGCAGCGCCACTTCTTTCCGCCCTTGGTTTCGATCTGGCGCATTTCGGCACTGGGGTGATGGCGGCCGCAGTGATAGCAATAGATGTTTGCAGGAAGGGACATGGTTGTACCGGACAAATGATAAGTATTGAACGGAAGGCTGGAATCGCGCCTTCGCGCAGGAAAAACAGACGTCAAGCGGCTATTTGGCAATTTCCAGAAGTTCAACTTCGAAAATCAGGGTTGCATCGGGAGGAATCGTGCCGGGAACGCCGCGGCTGCCGTAGGCCAGATTGGGCGGGCAGACCAGTTTCGACTTGCCGCCGGTCTTCATCGTTTGCATGCCTTCGGCCCAGCAGGGGATCACCCGGTTCAAGGGGAAGGAGGTTGGTTGCCCGCGTCCGTAGGAACTGTCGAATTCCTTGCCGTTGACCAGAGTGCCGCGGTAATGGACCTTCACGGTATCGCTGCTTTTTGGACTGGCTCCGCTTCCTTCCTTGATGACGGTGATGACAATTCCGGAGGCTGTCTTCTCTTCCCTGGGTTCGGCCGCGGAAGCGTGGAACGAGAGGGCGATAAGCAGGGTAGCGGCAGTTGCGGTCAGCTTTTTCATGGAGATGCCTTTGTGTGAATTGTTGCGACAACGGGAAATGAGCTTGGCGTGGCCTACGCCTTTTTGACGAATTCCGATTTCAGTTGCATCGCGCCGATGCCATCGATCTTGCAATCGATATCGTGATCGCCGTCGACCAGACGGATGTTCTTCACCTTGGTGCCGACCTTGCCCACCAGCGACGAGCCTTTGACCTTGAGATCCTTGATCACGGTCACGCTGTCGCCGTCCTGCAGGGCATTGCCATTGGCGTCGCGGACGACGCGCGTGTCATTGTTACTTATCGCCGCCATTTGGGGCCATTCGTGCGCGCATTCAGGGCAGACGTACATTTCGCCGTCTTCATAGGTGAGTTCCGAACTGCATTGCGGACACTGGGGCAGGGTGGTCATGGTTTATTTCCGGCTCTGCGATTGATGATGCGGGTGATCGGATGTCGACATACCAACGCCTTTGCTACTGGTCGAGGCCGACGATGTCGTCGGCCTCGAATTCGTCCGGCACGGTGCCGTCGCCCGGGCCCGTAACCATCGCCGCGGTGGTGTCGTTCTGCTTCACGAAATACTCCGCGCTGATGGGGTCGTAGAAACGCTGGCCAAGGGCAACATCGCAGAATTTGACAGGGTGACGGGTTGGGTGAGAACTCATGTTGAAATCGCCAGAAAATTGAACAGGCCGCGTTTACTTTTTTTCTTCCGGGTCATTGCCGACGACCGTCTTGACGCCTGCAGCGGTGACATCCACGGTCGTTTCGACCACGGTAGCGGCCACTTTGATCGTGGTGGCCGCCACGGAAACCGCGGCATCGGCCACCGTCACTACGGCGCATCCCGAGCAGAGGAAGGAAAGCAGCAGGAAAGCCGGTCGCATCGTGTAAGCCTTTTCCATTTCCGGAAGTGTTCCAGAATGCAAAAAGCCCAACCGCGCCGGCTGGGCTAAGTGCAAGAACTACAACAACAAATCTTTGGCTCCTCGACCTGCTCTCGAACCAGGGAGCGGAAGATAGACCGTCCGACTCAAGTCTAATTAAATCAATGTGTTGGATTGCCGTCGCGGGCCAGAAATCGCCAAGGCCAGCTGCGGATCGAAAATAAAATTATATCATCTGGCGCCAGCCGGGATTAGCTTCCCCGTTTATGTAATTCTGCTACATTGCGGTTTCCCCACAGTTCTGAACAGAACGTCGCGCCCATGCCTCCATTGCTCTCCGAAGAAAGCCTTGATCTGCCCTCCGCAGAGGAAAAGGTTCCTGCAGCATCGCCACAGACTGGACAAGGCGAAGATGCACCCTTGTTGGGGACGCCGGCCGATCAGGCGATCCATGACATTCGCTTCGAATTGTCGGAGCTGAAGAGCCATGTTGTCCACTCGCGAACCGATATTGCGCGATCTGCGGCCAGTTCGAAGAAAACCACAATCGTCACCGGAGTTCTGGCCGTCGTTTCGATTGTGCTGGCTATAGCCGTACTTGGTAGTTTCGTGCCTTCAAACAGAAGCCAGGTCACTCCATCCGCAAATTCAAATGCCAATTCGACGGCGGAACTGCGCAGCGAAATTGGGCAGTTGCGCGCCGAGTTGAAGAGCCTTGCCGACCGCATGACGTCCAGGCCTGCGCTGCCGGCAAAGCCCGAAAATGTCGCAAAACCGGTGGCAAGGCTGGATTGCGCAAACCTTCCAGCCGGCGTCAAAACCGATGTGGTCGACTTTTCGATTCGGTTCGACGTTGGCAGCACCAAGATTCTTCCCGATTCCGATGGAACATTGGACAGCATCGCAAAACTCCTGGCGCTTTCCCCTGATCTCTGCGTCCTGATTGAAGGGTATACCGACGAGACCGGTGATGCAGAGAAAAATATGGCGCTGTCAAAGGATAGGGCCAGCTCGGTAGCTCATTACCTTGCACAAAAGCCCGGCATCAAACGCGACAGACTGATACCCATCGGTAAAGGGTCAAGCAGTTCAGTGCCGGGTGTCGCTCCGAGCAACCCGCTGAATCGTCGCGTCGTATTCAAACTCGTCGGCAGTAGCGACTAGAGGGTCCTGGCGGCGCCGCGCGGGCCGCCAGAAGCTGCACGTGATGAAAACTTGCTCCCGCTTCTCACTGGCCTTCTTGCTGACAGTGACCTGCAGCACGGTTCTTGCCGACTCGGCAGATCGATCGCCGCAGTTGTTCGGGGGCCTGCCGCTGAATCTTGCCATCAAGGAAGTACGCGGCAACGGATTGCGGATGCTTGCAGTCTTCGAGGATCCGCACTGCATCTATTGCAGGAGGTTGACCAGGGAACTTTCCGACCTCACCGACCTTACGATCTACGTTTTCCTCTATCCCATACTTCTGCCGTCATCGAAGAACATGTCCGAGTCCATCTGGTGCTCTCCGGACCGGAGCAAGGCATGGAACGCATGGATGATGGCCCAAACGGTTCCCAAGGCTCCGAGCTGCGATGCCGGAGCGATCGACCAGGTGACGGCGCTGGGCAGATCGATGAACCTTCGCGGCGTACCCGCCATCTTCCTTGCCAATGGCGAGCGCTACACCGGTGGAAAATCAAAATTCGAAATTGAATTGGCGATGAGTTCCCCGAAGGTGATGAGCTTTCAGGCCAAGCTCGGCAACAAGCCGGACTAGCCAAACCATTACATGACCAGTCGAAATGCCGCCTCGGCGCCGGGGGGAACGCGGTCAATTGGCTGGAAGTCATGCTTCATGCTGGTCTGCGCGCGAACCGCATCGGTTACCAGAATTTCACCGGCTCCGGCGATGTCTTCACCCAGCTTGGCCGCAGCGTTGACCTCGCTCCCGTAGACGTCGCGGTCGCCTATCCGCAGCACGCGACCGAAACCCAGCCCCACGCACAGGCGCACTTTCTCCGGCTCTTCGCGCTGTTGGCTGTAGGAAATGCAGGCGCTTTGCATCTCCAGGGCGCAGGCGACGGCTTTCAGGGCATTGCGGAAAATGACCAGCATGCTGTCTCCCTCGAGTTTGAGCAGGATGCCGTCATGCTGGTCGATGCAGGGAATCAACAGATGCTGCGATTCGTAAATCACCTGGAGAAAGTGGATGATTCCGAACGCTGCCACGCCTCTCGAGAAGCCGGCCAGATCGGTAAACATGATGGCCCACTCTTCGCCGAATAGATCCCAGATACGGGCATCGATATCCTCCTTGTTCGCACCCGGACGCAATCGTTCGGCGATCAATTGTTCGATTCGATCCTCGGAGGCACTGAGTCCAACATTGCGTGCGTATGTCATTCCAATGTTCCTCTGAAAATTAGCGAGTTCATTTTGAAGCGGCCAGGTCAGAAGGACAACAAAAAGCTTCCAGCTGTCGCCATCCATTCGTTCGTGTCGGATGGCGAATTGAGCTGCGTGGTCTCGGAGGTCCTGGAACGACCTACGGATTGCCTATGAAATCGCGTTTTCCGATTTCCAGGCCGTTATGGCGCAGTATGTTGTACGCCGTCACCAGGTGAAAGTAGAAATTCGGAATGGCGAAGCCGAGCAGGTAGGGCATGCCCTTGAACGTCATGTCCTGGCCGCCTACCCTGAGTGCGATTTCCCGTTCCTCCGAACCATCGATTTGTCCTGCAGAAAAGGATTCCACGAAAACCATGGTCTTGGCCAGACGTGCCCGGAGTTCCTCGAAGCTTTGCTCGGTGTCCTCAAACTTGGGCACCTCGACCCCGGCCAGCCGGGCAACCGCGCCTTTGGCATGGTCGGTGGCAATCTGAACCTGTTTTACGAATGGAAGCATGTCTGGAAACAACCTTGCGGCCAGCAAGACGGCGGGGTCGATCTTCTTGGCGGCCGCGTGGGCCTGGGCTTTGGCAAGTATGGCGTCCAGGTTGCGCAGCATATTGGCAAAGCGGGGGGCGCTGGCTTCGTACATCGAGATGGTCATGGTCAGTCTCCGTAAAGCATTCGTTCCGGCATGGATCGACACGCCATATTCTTCATCGTTTCCATGATATCAAGTGCTATTTCTCGATGCGCGTGATCTTGGAACCCTCAAAAGTCAGGTTGTACATCAAGCCCTTGTTCGAGAAGATGAACCCGATGATGGGCTGCTTCGCCGTTTCGGTATCAATGGCGCCGCCTGCGCCGAGCGTCGCCAACGCCACACTGCCATCGACCCCGGCTTTCCAGCCTTCGCTCTTGCGGAACTCGCCAAGAACCTTGTCGTTCATGAATAGCACGATCTGGCTGCGTGCCTGAGCGCCCAGCTGAAAACCGATGGAGGCAGCCGCGATATTGTAGTAGGCGACCGTAGTGCCTTTCACCAACAGAGCACCTTCTCCAAACTCGCCACCAATTCCTATGCCGGCCTTGATGACGTTCGGGAAGACCAGTATTCCTTTTGCATTCTTTGACAACTCGTAGCCGGCACTGGTCTGCTTCTGAAAGTTCTTGAGGGCCTGGCGCACTTCGGCATTGATTTCCTCCTTGGAAGCGGCTGACGCAGATGTGACGAAAACCAGCATGAATGCTGCCATCAAGGTGCGCATGGTTCCTCCTTCCCTGTCAGGGATAGCCCGAAGAAGTTCAAGTGTAGCCCCAGTTCCCCAAGTTGTGGCCCGCCAGCGACGGCCGAAGGGATGTCTGCCGACACTCAATGTCATTCCTCTGAAGCGCGTCGGGCGCGGCGGAATTTCCGCATATCAAAGCGGCTGGCGACAGGTCGGCTGGTCGGAGGAGGAGTTTGCGCACGTACAATATGCTTATGAATTCGTATTTAACGAGCATGGTGAGCAGCTTGTTTCGGAACAGCGCAGTGCTGCTGGGCTTGGTACTCAACCTTGGCTTGATGCCCTGCGCCGCGGCACTCGAAAATGCTCTCTGGTTTGACAAGGGACGCCCGAAGGCGGAGGCCGGGCAAGCCGCAAAGATTCTTCTCACGGCCGCAACCGATGGGCTGGAGCCGGAAGATTACGAGGCTGAAGGTTTGGCGCAGGCTATTGCCAGCGCAGAACGTGAGCAGCAGTTGCCGGCTGATGCTTTGGTCCGGCTGGAGATGCGGCTGACCGAAGCAATGAGCCGCTATCTATCGGATCTCCGTTTCGGCCGGATAGACCCTCGCCAGATCAATGCAAAATTCATCGTGCCGGACGTGGGTGGATTTGATCCGGAGGCTCATCTGCGGGTAGCTGTCGCCGGCCATCGCCTGCCGGAGGCGGTTCGTCAGGCCGAGCCCGCAATTCCGCTCTACGCTGCCTTGCGCAAGGCTCTGGCTGATTATCGGGTGCTTGCCACTGATCCAGCCGTGGTGGCAGCCTGGGAATCAGGCATGCCGAAGTTTTCCGGCAGAAAGCTCCAACCTGGCAGGGAATACAGCGGCACGGCGCTCTTGGCCCGGCGGCTGGCCTTGCTCGGCGATTTGCCGGAAGCGGAGGCCGTGCCGGGCAGGCGGTATGAAGGGGCTTTGGTTGAGGGCGTCAAGTCCTTTCAGTTACGGCACGGACTGGAAACGGATGGAGTAATCGGCAAGCAAACAGTGGCGCAACTGGATATCTCGCCGGCCTTGCGGGTACGCCAGATCGAATTGGCCCTGGAGCGTCTGCGCTGGACGCCACTCCTCCTGGGGCCACGCATGGTGGTTGTCAATATTCCGGAATTCACGGTCCGTGCGTATGAGGTTGTGAATGGCCGTGTGGAGCTCAAGCTGATCACGAAGGTCATCGTCGGCAGGGCCATGAAAAGGCAGACACCACTTTTAAACATGGAGATGCGTTTCATCGAATTCAGTCCTTACTGGAATGTTCCCCCGTCCATCGCCAGGGAGGAAATTATTCCAAGGCTGAAGCGTGATCCGGCCTATTTCCAGCAACAGGGTTTCGAATTTCTGAATGGCCAAGGCCAGACGCTTGCCGACCTGTCCGAAGCCAACCTACTTGCAGCAGAGCAGGGCAAGATGCGAATTCGACAACGACCGGGACCGAAGAATCCTCTGGGCGACATCAAGTTTGTCTTTCCCAACGACGACAACATCTACTTGCACGATACTCCGGCAAGGTCACTGTTTCTTCGCGGCCAGAGGGATTTCAGCCACGGCTGCATCCGCGTTCAGGATCCCGTAGCGCTGGCGAAGTTTGTTCTCGAGAATCAGCCGGAGTGGACCGATGAGCGCATCCAGGAAGCCATGAAGAAAGGAACCTCCAGCACCCTGCGCCTTGAGGAGCCTTTGCCCGTGGTGATTGCATACATCACCACCATCGTCCGGAACGACGGACGTGTATACTTCCTTCCCGACCTCTACGGAAAAGATCGGCAGCTGGATGATGCTCTGCGAAGGCGTTCCCTTGAGTTGAAAATTTTGCGGCAAAACAATTCTGTTCCGAGGCAGGCAGGAGCGAAGTAAACTTTTCACCTTCCATCAATGAAATATCTCAATCAGCATCCTCGCCGCGCGTTTCTGCGCCATACCGCCAAAATAGTTGCGACCGGTACGCTGCTGCCCTTTTTCCGCAATGCGACGGCGGCGCTTCCCGAGGCAAGGACCTTGTCTTTTTTTCATACCCATACCGGCGAGCACCTTTCCTTGGTTTATGCCGTCGGTGAGAAACACCTGCCGCAAGCCTTGGGTACTCTCAATCACTTTCTGAGGGATCATTATTCAGGCGTTGTAGGCAAGATAGACCCGAATTTGTTCGACCTGTTGTTTCGGTTGCACCGTGAACTTGGTAGCAACAAGCCGTTTGAGGTGATTTCGGGTTTTCGCAGTTCGCTGACCAATGCCATGCTGCGCCAGACACGAGGTGGCGGTGTGGCTAAACACAGTTTGCACATGGACGGAAAAGCAATGGATCTGCGCCTCGCCGGTACCTCCCTTGCAGATGTGCGAGATGCCGCCATTTCCCTTGGACAAGGCGGTGTTGGCTATTACCAGACTGAACAGTTCGTGCATGTCGATACCGGGCGCGTCCGCAGCTGGTGAGCACCCAGCCGCAAGCAAACGTCCTCATGCCGGAGGCGCCCTGACTATCCCCCCTTCAATGGAGCCTGCATAGCCAGAACGATGAGGGCAATGGTGCAGCCATAGCCGACGGTCCAGACAGTGGAACGCAATGTTGCCCAGTCCGCCACGTAACAGGCAATGTAGGCGACACGTGCCACGACGAAGCCGATGCTCAGTGCATCGATCCTGCCATGATCCACGTTGGCCAGTAGAGCCAGCAATACGGCTGCAGCAAAGAAGGGAAAGGCCTCGAAACTGTTCGCTTGAGCGGCATTGGCTCGCGCACGAAATCCGGTCTGCTTGGCAAGCCAGGCACGGGGATTGTGGTTGTCGTAGTCCTTGAAACCCAGCTTTGCGATACCGGCACAAGCCATTGGCAGGAGGCCAGCCATCAAGATGGATAAATAAGTCCAGTTCATGAATACCTCCGCAATGTGGGCGATGAAATCGGCACCGTCAGTTTCAGAGTAGCTGTCGGGGGCGGGCAATATGCTGTCCCTTATCTATCTGCAAGGCTTTCAAGTGCTGTGTGAGGCTCCGGCCAGGCAGCACGAATGATCTACTTGGCGCAGACAAACTTGAGGATAGCCTCGGCGGCGGAATCTGGGGGAACAGAATCCCAGTCGTCAGTATCACCTTCCGAAACAAGTGTTTTTCCAGTTGCCTTCGGCTCGAAGTGAGTGGAGTAAGAGAGGAATCTGAATCTCTTTTCCCTGCAGTCGAATTCCCAAAGGACTCGCTGTGACATCTCGCCGCCCCTGGCTCTCTGCTTCAGGTCTTGCACTTGCCACACCTTGCGAAACTGACCGTTCTTGCGGATTGTGCTGGGGTCAATGTAATAGGTGCCGGTATCAGTCTCGTCCATTTTTACCCACTCGGCCCACGCCGGCGCGGCGACCAAGGCCAACAAGCAAAGAATGATTCGCATGAATTCCCCTTACGTCAGGCATCGATAATTGGAAACCCTGTCTGCGCTCGCCTCCATACCAACCAGGGCTTCCTGTGCCGACCTACGGACCATTAGTCACATGGTCCCCGAAATGCAAAAAGCCCAACCGCGATGGCTGGGCTAAGTGCAAGACGTGAAACGACAAATTCTGGCTCCTCGACCTGGGCTCGAACCAGGGACCTACGGATTAACAGTCGGGAAAGTAGCATATTGATCGGCGTTGATCCCTGTTGATTGTCTCAAATAAAAGGCTGTTGTAGCAGTACATTACAGTCAATATAACGTTTTCCTTGCATTGACCGGCGTTGATCCGTATTATCAAAATCGCTTACATGGAGCGTACACGGAAAGGCGGGCAAGATGGGAAAGCTAAAACTGACGACAGGACGTATCAACGGGTTCCTTTGCTCGCCCGCCACGCCTCAGACGTTTCTTTGGGATATCGATGTCCCTGGCCTTGCCGTGCGCGCCACGCCGCCCAATAAGCAAAACCCGACCGGAAAGAAGTCTTTCATCTTCCAAGGGAAGCTTGACGGCAAAGACATTCGAATGGTGATCGGCGACATTCGGGTGTGGGATATCGAAACCGGCGATCATTCCAGGCCCGGCGCGCGCGAGGAGGCGCGCCGCCTGCGAGCACTGATCGACAAAGGCATCGATCCAAGGACGGAAAAGAAGGAGCGCATCCAGAAAATTCGCGACGAAGCCAACCGCGCCAAGCACACATTCTTTGATGCGGTGAAAGACTACGTTGAGAAAAAGCGCCGCGAAACCGACAGCCTGCCGCTGAAGCCCCGAACCCAGCATGACTACCTGGCCATGGTCGCCGCGCCGAAGAAGCGCAAGAACGGAACCATGGGCCAGCCTGGCTTGCTCTATTCCCTGGCCGACGTGCCTTTACACAAGATCGATAGCGATGCCATTCGGGCCGTCCACCAGAATGCGCTGAAGCATGGCGAGCGACAGGCCGCCTACGCGATGCAGGTGTTGCGCGCGGTTTTGAACTGGAACGGCGTCAAGATTGCGAACAACCCACTGAGCCGCGAAGCGGCCGGCAAAGATCGCATCCGCGTTCCTCAATCGAAGGCCGCCAAGAAGCCGATTCCGGTCGAGCGCATCGGCGGATGGTGGAAGGCACTCGATCTGGCGGCCAATCCGCCGACCCGCGATTACTTTCGGTTCCTGGTGCTGACCGGCGCGCGGGTATCCGAGCCGAAGAAAATCCTGGTCAAGGACTGCGACACGGTCGCGGCCCGCCTCACGATCCGCGACACCAAGAACCGAGAAGATCATGAGATATTGTTTTCGCGCCAGGTGGCCGCCATCGTCAAGCGCAACATCGCCGGCAAGAAACCGGAAGATGCACTGTTTGTTCTGGCGGACGGCAAGAAGACCATTGCCACCATCATCGATCGAAGCGGTGCGGTGTTTCGCGCCAAGGATCTGCGCTCGACGTTTGCCACCATTGCCGCTCGCCTGGTGAATGCCTACGCTCTCAAAGACATGATGAACCACTTGCACGCCGGGGACGTGACCGGCACCAACTACGTGCGCACAGATGACGACACCTTGAGGGCCGGCTGGCAGGCCGTGGCTGACTTCATTGAAGCCAAGGCAGCGGAACCACCTCCCGCCGAAGTCGCCGATCTGGACGCGGCGCGCGAGGCAAAGAGCAAGGCCGCCGCCTGACGGACTCAGGCAAAGCGGGCCGGCAAGGTGGTACCAGCACCAAGCCGGCCCTGACCACGAAGCAACTACAGAGGAGTTTCATCATGGCTACTTTAAAGAATACCGCAACTCCCGAAGCGACCGCAAAAACTGGCATCGATCCCATAGGCGATGGCATTGAAACGCTACACACAAAATTGATGCATCTCCGAGCTCTATTGATGGTGACCTATGGAGGTGGCGGCGAATCTTTCCGGACTTATTCCGACGACATCCAAGATACATATCTTTGGGCATGCGCAGACCTGGCGGGGGAATGCGTAAATCGCTTAAATGCTCTGCGCGATGGAGGTGCAGCATGAGCGCCCGCACAATCGAGGCTTCCCGAATCGCCGGAGCCATAAAGTGTATGGATGCATTGCGCAAGCTTGAACAGTCAGCGGAATTCTCTGTGGACAGCGACCCGACTATCGCCGGGTATTACGGAAAGCAGCTAGCGGACACACGAGCCCTGGTCTCTGCCCTTGGCCCTATGACGCCAGAGCAGGAGGGCATCGTTGCAACCTTGGCGGAGTACATCCATACGATCGCAACCACCGGGACGCCGAATATTGACCCCGGTCGGTGGCTTCCGCTGTCCGCCATGGCCGAAGAAGATCGTCGGGTGATGATTGGTCGGGTTCAGTCCGAGAGCGATGAAATTGATGCCAAAATTGATGCCGAAATTAGTTCGCTCCGCAAAGTCGTTTCGATCGAAGATCGGAGGCCGACTAAGGGGTAATGTCCGGATGCGGGACAATTAAATGTGGACGCAGCCCACCTTTAGATGCCCGCTTTCCGGGTATGTAATACGGCACTGCGCCGTATTTCAATTGACCGTGTATTGTAATCCATTGGATTAGTCTTTATCATGCTCATCACCGTCGCCGAAACCCCGGAATACATCCGCCTGGCGGACAAGTTGCTATCGCCCGACGAGCGCCGCGATCTGGTTGTCTACCTTGCGGCGCACCCGAGGGCCGGCGATCTGATCGAAGGCACTGGAGGCGTCCGCAAGCTGCGTTGGGCGCGTGGAGGCCGGGGTAAAAGCGGCGGGGTGAGGGTGATCTACTACGTCCATAGCGAGGCGATGCCGTTGTACTTGCTGACGCTGTTCGCCAAGAACGAACGGGCGAACCTGAGCAAGGCGGAGCGCAACGATCTGGCGAAGCTGGTGGATATCCTGGTATCGACATGGTTTGAGGATTGAGACATGGGCAAGGCATTCGACAGCATCAAGCAGGGACTGATCGAGGCGACGGCGCACGCACGCGGCGCCAAGCGGACGGGCGTGCTGGTCTATCGCCCCGAGTCGGTCGACGTCAAGGGAGTGCGCCAGCGCGTCGGCATGACGCAGGAGCAGTTCGCGGCGCGCTTCGGGTTTTCCGTGGCCACGCTGCGGCATTGGGAGCGCGGAGACCGCGCTCCGGCCGGCCCGGCGCTGGTGTTGCTCAATGTGATTGCCAAGGATCACAAGGCGGTTATGCGGGCGTTGTCGTAGCGGTTTTGAAGATGGGCGCACCGATAAAAGCGCTACGCATGAAACATCCGAGCAGGATGCTTCGGGTGGACGATGTTGGTCTCCTAACCAAAGACGAGATAGACACTCTGGAAAGCGCCATCGGAGCGGCGCTGTCATCCGAGCAAATCGGCGCCATCGGATGGACCGTTCATCTAATCAAGGGCCTTCAAGCCACAGCCCGCGCCAGTCCAGGAGCAAAAGAGGTCAAGCAGCATCTGAATGCGCTGGCCAAGGCCGCAGATGATGGCCTTGTGTTGATGTATGCCAATGCCGACACCATCACCAGGGCATATATGTTTGACCAGTTGCTCGCAATCGGCCAGCTGAACAACCCCACACCCGAAGCCATTCGACAGGCGGCGAAATCAGCCTGGGCGGCATTGCCCAAGCTGGAGCCGGGCAGCATCAAGGGTTGGCAGATATTCGCAGCCCAATGGGCGATTCAGAGCTGGCGCGACTGTGGTGGTGTGGCTGTCAATACGGCATGGGAATCCACCCGCCGCGACCTTGATCGCGGTCGTAAGACGAAGCAATACCAGTCACCGATTGTCGAGTGGGCTGGCGTATTTTTCCCGCAAGAACCCGCGCTTCCCGGCGAAAAGCAGCGCCCCAAACTTGGAGCCAGGAGAATTGCCGACCTGATCGCCGCCGAATTACCGCCGAAAGAATTCGCAAACAAGATGTCCTGATAGCCAACACCATGCGCCCTGAATCAACTTATTTACGGGGTTCAGCATGGAAACTAACCGCAACGGCATACCCGGCAACATCAACCGCATCGCCAGCGTAGCGCACGCCGCGACACCGGGAACTGAAGGCCAGCGGACGGAAAACAGCTTCACGCTTTCGTCTGGTCAATTCGCGGCACTCAACCAGGTCAAGGATCAAACGGTTCGCAAGCGGTTCTGCATCACCGGATCCTACTTCGGTGTTCGCCCCCGCAAGCTTGCCAATGGCCGCCTGGTCTGGCCCGCCGTTCAAATCAGCCTGGATAGCATCTGATGGCCGCCCAGCAGAAGGGCGCGCGCCGCCGGGCGCGGCAGCATCGGCGCGACCAGAAGCGCGGCCGGTAATGAATATTTCACCGACAGTTGCCAAGCGGCGCCTGCTGCAGCGCCTGCGCGCCGCCAGCAAGGCCGCCCAAGGCCGGCGCAACTGCGATCCGCTGTTGACCGCGCTGGCATTCGCGGCCAGGGACAAACTGCTGATCAGCCCGCGCGCCAAGGCCGTGCAGTTTGAAGGCGTCAAGTTTCCAGTGGCAACCGGCGCGGTGCTGGTCACGGCCATGGATCCCGAGACATATACGCCGCTGGTATCCGCCTTGCGCAACATCGGGGTGAGCGTCTGATGCGCGTCAATGGACACGACCGCACCGCCGAACCGGACCGCGCCATGAGTGCGCTACTCGCTACACCTTGTCCGGCAGATCGCGATGCGTGGTGGCGCCTGGTGGCATCGGCGAAGGCGGCCGGGCTGGATGAAGATGTTATCCGGACATGGTCCGCCAACGGTCCCAACTTCAACGATCGCGACTTCGGCGACACCTATCGCAGCCTGAACGCGGAAGGCGGATACACCGAACGAACGCTGTTTCAGGCCGCGCGTGCAGCTGGCTGGCGCGACGATCAGCGCCGTGCAGCCAGCGCCGACTTACAGGCCGCCGCTGCCGCCGCGAAACCGGCCGCCAGCGCGCCAGAGCAATCGACCTTGAGCATAGACATTGCCAACCGCGCCTGGAGCCGCTACGCGCCCGCTACGGCGGCGCAATCCTACATCAAGAGCAAGCTGGGCCAGCCTGACGGTCTGCGCGTGACCGGCGACGGCGCGCTGGCTGTTCCCCTTTTCACGCTCGACGGCGAACTGGTCGCCGTGCAGACCATCGGCGCCGCGAAGCGGTTCCTGAAGGACACCCGCCCTGGTCAGTTTCCTGACGCCTGTTTTGTGGTCGGCGGTCCGCTGCCAGATGCCGGCGTGATCTACATCACGGAGGGAATCGGCCAGGGCTGGAGCGCACACCAGGCGACACGCTTGCCCGCCGCGGTGGCCTTCGGCGTCGGGCGAATTGCGGGCGTTGCGGCGGCCCTGCGCGAGCGATTCCCGCAGGTACAGCTGGTGCTGGTCGCCGATGTCGGCAAAGAGAACCAGATGGCCGCCATTGCGCACGAAATATCCGGCGCATGGATCGAGCCGCCGGCCAGCCTTGGCCGAAATGGCGACATCAACGACTTGCACCAGCGCGACGGTCTGCAAGCGGTTGCCGAACTGCTGGCCAAACCCAAAAAAGTGGCGAGCCGCTACAAGTTGCTGACGCCTGCCGACTTGGGCGCCTTGGAGCCGATCCATTGGCGCATCAAGCGCGTCATGCCGAAATCCGGAATTGGATCGATCTACGGTGCGTCCACGGCCGGCAAGTCGTTTATCGCGCTCGATCTGGCCGGCGCCTGTTCGCGCGGTGTTGATTGGCACGGCTACAAGACGCATGCCTGCCCGGTGACCTACATCGCCGCCGAAGGCGAGGCCGGCGTGGCGCAGCGCGTGCAGGCGTATGAACAGAGTCACGGCAGCCTGCCGAACACCTTCCGCGCCGTGACTACGGCGTTGGACATACTCAGCCAGGCAGACCGCATTGACCTGGTGCAAGCGATCCGCGCCGCCGGTCAGATCGAGGGGATTGTGATCTTCGACACACTGAACCGCGCCGCCCCTGGTATCGACGAAAACGACAGCGCCGACATGGGCGACGTGGTGACCGCTTTGAAGTGGCTGCAGTCTGAGATTGGCGGCCTGGTGCTGGTAATCCATCACACCGGCAAGGATGCATCGCGCGGGCCGCGCGGACACTCCAGCCTGTTTGCCGCGCTCGACTTCGGTCTTGAAGTGCGTCGCGACGGCGACCGCCGCAACTGGATCAACCGCAAGACCCGCGACGGCGAAGACGGCAAGGAACACCCGTTCCGGCTGAAGGTGGTGGACGTCGGCATCGATGAGGATGGCGACCCGCTCACCAGCTGCGTGATCGAGCAGGAGGAAGACCCGGCCAAAGCCCTGCGCGCCGTCAAGCTGCCCAGCGGCGGCAACCAGCGCATCGTCTGGGATGCGTTGGGCGAAATGCTGCGCCAGCCAGCTGCCCTGTTCGCGGCCGGCGCGCCATCCGATCTGCCAGCAGGCCGGCCAGCGTTACGCCTGGAAGACGCTGCCGCGAAGTTGCGCGGCCGGCTGCCTGAAGTCGAACCGAAGCGGCAGAAGGAACGAATCAACGAAGCCATCACCGGATTGATCAATCGAGGCGCACTTGTACTGCGTGAAGGGTGGATCTGGTGCGCCTGAAAACTCCCGACCGGTTTTTCCCGAACTTCCCCGGCGTATGTATACGCCGTCGGGAAATTTCGGGAACAGGAAACTACCGGAAATTCCCGTTTCGGGAAATTTCGGGAAATTTCGGGAAGACCACCACGACCGACAAAAGACCGACCCGCGACCGACTCCCGATCAATCTCCCTCTGAAAGGACCGACAACATGGGTCTGACCGTATCCGAAGGCGCCGGCAGCTTCGAACTTGCTCCTGCTGGCACGCACACCGCAAGGTGTTACCGAATCATTGACCTTGGCACGCAGCAGACCGAGTTCCAGGGCGAGCAGAAAACCGCCCGCAAGGTGCTGGTCTGCTGGGAACTGCTCAGCGACGAGCGCATGAGCGACGGCCGGCCGTTTTCCGTGGCCAAACGCTACACCGGCAGCCTGCACGAGAAGGCGCAGTTGCGGAAGGATCTTGCCGCCTGGCGCGGCCGCGACTTCACGCCCGAGGAACTGAAGGGCTTCGAACTGCCCAAGGTGCTGGGCGCCTTCTGCCTGCTCAACCTGATCAAGGTCGAGAAGAACGGCCGCGACTACATCAACGTGGCCAGCATCATGGCGCTGCCCAAAGGCATGCCGAAACCGGAGGGCGACAACGACTTGCTGGCCTTCGACCTGGAGAAGTTCGACCAGGCCGCGTTCGACCAGTTGAGCGACGGCCTGCAGGAAAAGATCGTCGGCACGCCGGAATACCAGGCGCTGAAGAATCCCGCGCCGCCGGCGATGCCGCAGGCGTCGGCGCCGGCGCCGGGCAGCTTCGATGATTTCTCCGACGACATCCCCTTCTGAGGATCCGACCATGAGAATCTATATCGACGTTGAAACCATCCCCAGCCAGGCCCCTGATGCGCGCGACCTGGTACTCGCCACCATCAAGCCGCCGGCAACCTACAAAAAACCTGAGACCATTGCCAAGTGGTGGGAGGAAGACGCGCCCGCCGCCATCGAGGAGGGCTACCGCAAGCAGGCATTTGACGCCACCAGCGGCGAACTGGTGAGCATCGCCTGGTGCAGCGACACCAGCGACGTGCAGACATCTGCACGCGCACCGGGCGAGCCGGAAGTGGAGCTGCTTGACCGTTTCCTTTCCGGCGTGACCGAGTTGCTGCACGCGGAAGCGGTCGCCGCTGCCGATGGCCGCCGCTATCCCGGCGATCCGTATTTCGTCGCGCACAACGCCGCCTTCGATCTTGGCTTCGTCTGGCGCCGCTCGATCATTCTTGGCCTGCCGGCGCCGTTCAAGCTGCCCGGCCCGGCCGCCCGCGATGGCAAGGATTACGGCTGCACCATGTTGATGTGGGCCGGCCATCGCGGCACCGTCGGGCTGGCGCGCCTGTGCGCGGCGCTCGGCATCCAGAGCCCGAAGGGCGATCTGGATGGCAGCAAGGTATTCGATGCCTGGCTGGCCGGCGAGGTCGACCGGATCGCCACCTACAACGCCGCCGACACCGCCACCGTGCGCTCGATCTGGCGCCGGCTGAATTGGGAGGCGTGACGGTGGACGCGGGCTTTGACATCGTGGTGCGCTTTGTCCCGCATTACGGCTGGCTGTATCTGGTGATCGCCAACGGCATCGAACACGCCCGCGGCGAATTCCAGCGCGATGCTATGGCGGCCCTGATGCGTGGCCAGGCGATTGCCGAGAAGATTTTCGGCGAGGCCCGAGTATGAAGCCCGGTCTGTATCTCGGCATCGATCCCGGCTTGACCGGCGCGCTGGCGCTGCTCGACGACAAGGGCAGCATGCACAGCGTGGAGGATCTGCCGGTGATGGCGCGCGGCAAGGGGCGAGTGAAACACGAAATCGACCCTGCCGCCCTGGCGCGCCTGCTGCGCCCGCATGCCGATCAGATCGCGCTGGCCGTGGTGGAACAGGTCGGCAGCATGCCCGGCCAGGGCGTGGCCAGCGTCTTCAGCATGGGTCACACCCTGGGCAGCATTACCGGCGTCGTTCAGGCGCTGGGCATCCCCTTGCGCCTGGTGACGCCTGCCGTCTGGAAACGCGAAGCCGGCATCAGCAGCGACAAGAACCTTGCGCGCTCGGAAGCGAGTCGCCTATTTCCCGCAGCACCGCTTGATCGCGTCAAAGATCACAACCGCGCCGAAGCCCTGTTGCTGGCGCGCTATTCCATGCAGCACTCTACCCACTGAAAGGAATCACCATG
Organism: Betaproteobacteria bacterium; assembly: GCA_012026675.1. Classification (GTDB taxonomy): domain Bacteria; phylum Pseudomonadota; class Gammaproteobacteria; order Burkholderiales; family Rhodocyclaceae; genus Sulfuritalea. Next base: position 21,569 of record VEPA01000172.1, read on the forward strand.
TTTTCGAAAAAACCGCAGGAAGTCGCATTTCGCAATCAGATCGATGCCGCACTGGACGCGGACGCCGATTATCCGGAACTGCTCAAGCGCCGTGCAAACGTCGGTACCGAAATCAAAAATGGCGAGGATGAACTGGCCGATCTTCTCGGCCGCGTCGCCGCCACACCGGACCCGAAAAACGAGGCGGCCGCGATTGCATCCGGCGTGGCGTCGGCGTCGGGGGTGATTGATCGCGCAACCTATCGCGAGGAAATCCAGGCCGTCAACAGTCGCCTAGTCGTCTTGCGTGACGCGGCCGGCCAGATCGATACGCAGATCCGCGACCGCAAAAACGAAATCGGCAAGGGCATCTACGAGACCGGTATTCGCGAGGAGCAACTGGCCGCTGCCGAGAAGACGGTCGACTTCCTGCTGGATATGGGCGCCTTGCGCGTGGAGGAACACCGCCGGCTGATGGAAGTACAGACCGCCGGCATCAACGTTCTGGCAATGCCCCGCATTGCGATCCGAGTGATTACCGCCGCCTTCGTCGACGAGTATTTCCGGAACCAGCTGCAGCCGATAGGCTACAAGCTCAGCGATGCGCAGGCCGCCCGTCTTGCGGGTCTGAAGCAGGCCGAAGCCCGTGGTGCATGAATCTGCAGCTGATGATGCCCTGATCGCCCAAGCGCTGAAAGCGCTTGCGGCGCGCATGGCCGGTGATGGTCTGCCCATTGGGCGCCCGACCGATGTGGCTGTGCATGCCTATCTTGAGCTTGCCGAGGAAAGGAACGAGGTGTTGCTCGGCTATTGGTTGGACTCCAACCAGCGCTTGCTCGGCTATGACCGTATCGCCTACGGTGGCGAAACAACCGCTTCATTCAGTGTCAACCGCGCTGCGCGGCTGGGCATCGCGGCAGGAGCAAGCGCGGCCTATTTTTTGCACAACCATCCAACCGGAACCGCCGAACCATCCCCGAACGATATCAAGTCGGCCGACAGGATTGATCAGTACATGGCGAACGTCGACATTCTGGCGCTTGGTCATTTCATCCTGGCCGGGACCGAGGTGAGAAACATTCGAAGCGGGCGCACCCTGGATATTGTCCCGGCCAGCGATTACACCGGAGCGCGCTGCCCCAATTGCAACCATCGTCTTGAGGATCCCGAACCATGACCAAGAAATACAGCTACACCACGGCCGAAGACCTGGCACAGATGGCAGCCACCCTGCGCACCATTAGCGAATCCATTGGCTGCACCGCGAGCCGGCGCCAGCCTTTCATCGATACCGCCGACAAGATCGATGCCTTCCTGGACGGCCAGCAACCCGCCGCCAAGGTGGCGATGGAAGACGCGATCCGCTCTATACAGGCAGACATCGCCAGCGAAGCGGATCGGCACGGCCGGCTTGATGCGCTGTACCGCCGCCTGGATGACGCGCGCAACAACGACAAGCCCGGCGCATGGCGGCAGGCGATGCTGCGGACCTTGATGTTGCTGACGCATGACCAGATCCGCTACCTGGCTGAGATTGTCGAGCGGTTCGCCTACACGCAGGAACCGGTCGACGTCGATGTGCTGGGCGATCAGCTTGACGCTGCTTTCGATGCGCAGGATCCGCGCGCCTGGTGCGATACCGCCGTGCAGCTGCTGCCGCAACTGTCAGATGATTTGCTGCTGGTGGTTATGGGCGCGATGAACGATGCGCTGGTCAGTCAGGCATGCGGCGCAATCGATACCCTGATTGAAATGCCGGCGGCGTCGGAGACGCGGCAATGATCAAGGTCACGGTAGAGAAAGCCGGAACCCTGAGCATGCTAGGGAACCTGCAGAAGCAGGTCCGGTTCGCCACTGCCAAGGCATTGACGCGCACGGCGCAGGCCGTGCAGCGCGCCATCCCTGCCGCCCTGGAGCGCGACCTTGACCGCCCGAACCAATTCACCAAGCAAGGCACGTTCATTACCCCGGCGCGCCGTGACAAGCTGGAGGCGGTGATCGGGTTCAAGGATCGCCAGGCCAGATACATGCGACTGCAGATCGAGGGCGGTGTCCGCTCGCCTGGTGCGCGCGGCATCAAGCTGCCGGGCAATGTGACGCTCGACCAGTACGGCAACATCCCGCGCGGCGTGATCGCCAAGCTGATCGCCTCAGCGCGAACCGGCAAGTACGGCGCCGCCGTCAAGACGCGCCTGGGCATCAATGCGCGCGGCAAGGCGCCGTCCGACCTATCCCTGTTCTATGGCCAACCCAAGAACCGGCGTGATCTGCCTGTCGGCATCTATCGCCGCATGCCCAATGGAATCATTCCGGTGATCGTCTTCAGTCAGAAGACTGCGAAGTACCGGCCCCGCTTCAAGTTCCGCGAACTGGCCGAGCGCGTAGTGCGCGACACCTTCGCTACCGAGTTCGATAGCGCGCTGGCCGATGCCATTAGGTCGGCGCGGTGATTGACAGCATGTCAAGTGCGCGGGTCCTCTCTGGGCTTTACACCGGGGGTCTATTCGCGCGGCGATCAATTCCTACCCATAGAAAAAAACCATGAATAAGCAAACGCTTATAGACGGTAAAAGCAAGCCTGCGAAAACCCCGAAAATCGCCTCTGGACAAGGCGGCGCGCGTCCTGGCGCCGGCCGCAAAGAGGGCGTGGAAGTCAGCAGCAAGGCGTACCAGTTGTACAACACGGCCAGGGCCAAGAAAACGGTGCACGAGGCCAAGCTGGCAGAGTACGAGGAGCGCGAGAAGGCCGGTCAGCTGATCGAGGTTGATCTGGTGCGCAACGAGTGGCAGCAGATCCTTGCCAACGTCCGCGCCAAGCTGTTGAGCCTGCCAACGAAACTGGCCGCGCAAGCGCTGGGCGCCAATACCCTGGCGGAAATGGAAGCCCTGCTGGCCGACGCAGTGTACGAAGCCCTGCAGGAACTTGCCGCCGATGCGTAACGCCGCTGCGATCATCAGCCAGTTGCGCCAGGATGCGCTGCGCACGCTGACGCCGCCGCCGCGCCTGACCATCAGCGAATGGGCCGACCGATACCGCCGCCTGTCGCCGGAATCGTCGGCTGAGCCCGGCCAGTTCCGCACCAGTCGCGCGGAGTACCAGCGCGGCATCATGGACGCCGTGACCGATCCCACTGTTGACCGCCTGGCGGTGATGAGTAGTGCGCAGATCGGCAAGACCGCCGTGCTGGAAAACGTGATCGGCTACTACATCAGCCAGGACCCGGCGCCGATCCTGGTGCTGATGCCTACCTTGGAAATGGCGCAGGCGTTTTCGAAAGACCGGTTGTCGACGATGCTGCGCGATACGCCGATCCTGCGCGGCCAGGTGAAAGACCCGCGATCCCGCGACAGCGGGAACACGATGCTGCACAAAACCTTTGCCGGCGGACATATCACGCTCACTGGCGCGAACAGCCCGGCGAATCTGGCCAGCCGCCCGATTCGCATTGTCCTGGGCGATGAAATCGACCGCTACCCGGCCAGCGCCGGCAGCGAAGGCGATCCAGTCAATCTGGCGATCAAGCGAACAGCCACGTTCTGGAACCGGAAGATCATCCTGACCAGTACGCCGACGATCAAGGGTCTGTCCCGCATCGAACACGCCTTTGAAAACTCCGACCAGCGGCGCTATCACGTTCCCTGTCCCGACTGCGGCGAGTACCAGGTGCTGGCTTGGGCGAACGTCCGCTGGGACGAAGACAGGCCGGAAACGGCGCACTACGTCTGCGAGCATTGCGGCAGCTGCATCGATGAGCGCCACAAGACCGCCATGCTGATGGCCGGCCAGTGGATTGCCGGCGCGCCATTTACCGGCACGGCCGGCTTTCACCTGTCCGAACTGTATTCGCCCTGGCGCCGCTGGTCCGATGTTGCCGCCGACTTCCTGCAGGCAAAGCACGGCGGATCCGAAATGTTGAAGACGTGGGTGAACACCAGCCTGGGCGAACCGTGGGAAGACCAGGGTGATGCGGTGGAGCCGGTCGGGCTGATGGCGCGCCTGGAAGAATACGAGCGCGACGACATTCCGCAACTGGCAGTTTCCGCTGGCGTCGACGTGCAGAAAGACCGCATCGAGTGCAGCGTGGTGGCCTGGGGCGGCGGCGAGGAGGCGTGGTTGCTGGAGCATGCCGTACTGCCCGGCGACACCGCCCGCCCCGAGATTTGGCAGGATCTGCACGAGTTGCTGACGGACCACGAGCCGCATGCCGTGGCGATCGATTCCGGCTTCAACAGCAGCATGGTTTACACGTTCTGCGAGCGCCGCCGGTTCGCTTTCGCCATCAAGGGCGCGTCCGGATTCGACCGGCCGGTGGTGGAGGACGCAACCAAGCGCGCCAGGCGTCTGCGCAACCGGCGCAAGATCGGCGGCAGCCCGGTGCAGATCATCGGCGTCGACCAGGCCAAGGTGCTGGTGCACTCGCGGCTGCGCCAGGTGCAGCCCGGCCCCGGCTATATCCACTTCAGCGAGGCCGCCGGCTGCGACGATGAATACTTCGCCCAGCTGACCGCAGAGAAGCTGGTGGTGAAGCACCACAGAGGGCGCGCGAGCCAGGAATGGGTGCAGCAGCGCCCGCGCAATGAAGCGCTGGATTCGTTCGTCTATGCGCTGGCGGCTCTGCGCCTATGGGGCGGCCTGGCTGCCGTGATCGCCCGCAAGGAACGCGCAGCCGCGATGCCGGCCGGCGAAGCGCCGGCACCATCCCCGGCGCGCCGGCAATTGGATCAGATCATCAAGGACCGCAAGCGCCAGATGAATGGCGTAACCCGCGGTTCCGGTAGTTTCGTATCGTCCTGGCGCAACAACTGACGCATGAGCCATTCTCCTTTTCGATATGGCGACATTGCCACGCTGGAGGAGGTTGCCGCCGCGTTGGGCGTATCCAAGGCGCGGGCGTACCAGATCGAATGCGTTGCCCTGCGCCATTTCCGCGAACGGTTCCTGGCAAGGCTGCACCAGAAGGGCGTCGGCATCGGCGACCTGTTCGCGCTTCTTGAACCAATCCCAAGGAACAGCAACGGGATGATCGAGCGTCTTCTTGACTGATCCCATGGCGCACAGCACGCCAAAACTCTGCCCGCGCTGCCGGATGCCCGCTGCAGCCTTGGGACAAGCCTTTGCCGCCGTCTCCGACGATGGCCAGCGCTGTGGCGTGGTGGCGATCTGCGCCCGCTGCATGGCAGACTACTGTCGGTTGCCAACGAAGGCCCGCAAGGGTTTGTGCATTGCCCTGGAGCGGGCGCTAGACGATCCCGGCCGTTACACCGCCGTCCTGTTTGATGACATCGGCGCAGCTGAGCTGGCGACCGCGTTGCTGGGGCATCCCGAATGGTCGGCGGCGACTTTGGCGGCGCTGGGGTGGGGCAAAACGCCAGCTTGATCTGGTCGCATTGAAGTAAGTGATTTTGATGGTCGGGAATCGATTACAAGGAGCGTACACCGGCCAGAAAAAGAGAAAGGGGTTAGTGGATGCTATCCGCTAACCCCTTGCAGTATCTGGCTCCTCGACCTGGGCTCGAACCAGGGACCTACGGATTAACAGTCCGGCGCTCTACCGACTGAGCTATCGAGGAATATTCAAGAGGCGCGGATTATAGCCGCGCCGGCTTGTGCTCGCAATAGTCTCGCTATTTCAGTCTCGCTAATTCTCGCTATTTCTTCAGCACCGTTGCGATGGCCTTGGCGACGTAGTCGATGTTGCGCGTGTTGAGCGCGGCGACGCAGATGCGGCCGGTGCTGACGGCGTAGATGCCGAACTCGGCACGCAGTTTTTCGACCTGTTCGGCATTGAGTCCGGTGTAGCTGAACATGCCGCGCTGGACCTTGATGAAGTCGAAGCCCGTGGCGCCGGCGGCGATGAGCTTGTCGACCAGGCTCATGCGCATGGCGCGGATGCGCTCGCGCATGCCGGCCAGTTCGTCTTCCCACTGCTGGCGCAGTTCAGGGTTGGAGAGCACGGCGGCGACCACGGCACCGCCGTGGGTGGGCGGGTTGCTGTAGTTGGTGCGGATGACGCGCTTGACCTGCGACAGCACGCGGGCCGATTCGTCCTTGCCGGCGGTGATGAGGGGCAGCGCGCCGACGCGCTCGCCATACAGCGAGAAGGACTTGGAAAAGCTGCTGGAGACCAGGAACTGCAGGCCGGAGGCGGCGAACAGGTCGAGTGCAATGGCGTCTGGCTTGATGCCGTCGGCGAAGCCCTGGTAGGCCATGTCGATGAAGGCGACGAGGTCGCGCTGCTTGACCAGTTCGACCACTTCGGCCCACTGGGCGGCCGAGAGGTCGGCGCCGGTGGGGTTGTGGCAGCAGGCGTGCAGCACGACGATGGACTTGGCCGGCATCGCGGCCAGCGCGGCCTTCATGCCGGCGAAGTTGACGCCGCGCGTTGCCGGGTCGTAGTAGGCGTAGTTCTCGACCGTGAAGCCGGCCGATTCGAACAGGGCGCGGTGGTTTTCCCAGCTCGGGTCGCTGATGTAGACGCTGGAACCGGGCAGCAGGCGCTTCAGGTAGTCGGCGCCGACCTTGAGCGCGCCGGTGCCGCCCAGGCATTCGCAGGTGATGGCGCGGCCGGCGGCGAGGAGTGCGGAATCCTGGCCGAAGAGCAGGTTTTGCACCGCGTTGTTGTAGGCCGGGATGCCTTCGATGGGCTGGTAGCCGCGTGCCGGCTGGGTTTCCAGGCGTGCCTTCTCGGCGGTCTTTACGGCGGCCAGCAGCGGGATTTTGCCGTCGTCGCCGAAGTAGACGCCGACGCCGAGGTTAACCTTTTTCGGATTCGGGTCGGCATTGAAGGCTTCGTTGAGACCCAGGATGGGGTCGCGGGGGGCCATTTCGACGGCGGCGAAGAGTGAGGACATGAATGCTCCGGGTACGGGTAGGTTGTGAAAGTCGGCGCTGGCGCTACGGCAATTCAATGCTGCGATGCGAAGCGCGCAATAATACCTGAATGCCGGGGCGACTTCGATCAGGACTTGCCCTGGTTTCGATAAGCAAAACAGGGTGTTCGTGTGGCCGAGATTCATGATTTGAAGGTGCCGGTGGTCGAGTTTGCGGGCAGTCCGTGGCGTCTGCACCAGCCGTTTCTGCCGGCCGGCGATCAGCCCGAGGCGATCCGCCTGTTGACCGAGGGCCTTGAGGACGGACTGTCCTTCCAGACCCTGCTTGGGGTCACTGGCTCGGGCAAGACTTTCACCATGGCCAGCGTCATCGCCCGCCTGGGCCGCCCCGCGCTGGTGCTGGCGCCGAACAAGACGCTGGCGGCGCAGCTCTACTCGGAATTCCGCGAGTTCTTCCCCGAGAACGCCGTCGAATATTTCGTTTCCTATTACGACTACTACCAGCCCGAGGCCTACGTCCCGTCGCGCGACCTTTTCATCGAGAAGGATTCGTCGATCAACGAGCACATCGAACAGATGCGTCTGTCGGCGACCAAGAGCCTGCTGGAGCGGCGCGACGAGCTCATCGTGTGCACGGTATCAGCGATCTACGGTATCGGCGACCCGGTCGATTACCACAGCATGATCCTGCACCTGAAGCAGGGCGAGAAGGTCGGCCAGCGAGAGATCATCCGGCGCCTGACCGAGATGCAGTACGAACGCAACGAAATGGATTTCCGTCGTGGCGTCTATCGCGTGCGTGGCGACGTGATCGACATTTTCCCGGCGGAGAATGCTGAAAGCGCGGTGCGCATCACGCTGTTCGACGACGAAGTGGAATCGATCACGCTGTTCGATCCGCTGACCGGCCACATGCGGCAGAAGCTGGGCCGCTTCACGGTGTTTCCCTCCAGTCACTACGTTACCCCGCGCGCCACGGTGCTCAAGGCGGTTGAGGCGATCAAGGAAGAGCTGCGCGAGCGCATCGAGTTCTTTCAGGCGCAGCAGAAGCTGGTCGAATGCCAGCGCATCGAGCAGCGCACGCGCTTCGACCTTGAAATGCTGGACCAGCTGGGCTTCTGCAAGGGCATCGAAAACTACTCGCGGCATCTCTCGGGCCGCCAGGCCGGCGAGCCGCCGCCGACGCTCTACGACTACCTGCCGGCGGACGCGATCATGTTCGTCGACGAATCTCACGTGACCATCCCGCAGGTCGGTGGCATGTACAAGGGCGACCGCTCGCGCAAGGAAAACCTGGTCGACTACGGCTTCCGCCTGCCTTCGGCGCTGGACAACCGGCCCTTGAAGTTCGAAGAGTTCGAGAAACTGATGCCGCAGACGGTATTCGTCTCGGCGACGCCAGCCGACTACGAGGAGAAACATCAGGGCCAGGTCGTCGAGCAGTTGGTGCGGCCGACCGGACTGGTTGATCCATTGGTCGAGGTGCGCCCGGCCAGCACCCAGGTGGACGACCTGCTATGCGAGTGCAAGAAGCGCATCGCCTCTGGCGAGAGGGTGCTGGTGACGACGCTGACCAAGCGCCTGGCCGAGCAACTGACTGAGTACATGGGCGATAACGGCATCAAGGTGCGCTACCTGCACTCCGATATCGACACTGTGGAGCGGGTCGAGATCATCCGCGACCTGCGTCTTGGCGTGTTTGACGTGCTGGTCGGCATCAACCTGCTGCGCGAGGGACTCGACATCCCCGAGGTCTCGCTGGTGGCGATCCTCGACGCCGACAAGGAGGGTTTCCTGCGCTCGACGCGCTCGCTGATCCAGACCATGGGTCGGGCGGCGCGGCACCTCAACGGTACCGCCATTCTCTATGCTGATCGGGTCACGGATTCGATGCGGCGCGCGATGGATGAGACCGCGCGGCGGAGGGCGAAGCAGCTGGCGCACAACGAAGCCGAAGGCATCACGCCGATCGGCGTGAAGAAGCGCATCAAGGACATGATCGACGGGGTTTATGATGCCGACACGGCCGTGCGCGATCTCAAGGCGGCGCAGGAGGCGGCGCGCTACGAGGTGATGAGCGAAAAGGATCTGGCGCGCGAGATCCGCAGACTGGAGAAAGCCATGCAGGAGCATGCGAAAAACCTGGAATTCGAAGAGGCCGCAGCGGCGCGCGACGAACTGTTCCGCGTCAAGCACCTGGCCTTCGGCGGCGAGGCCCACGACGCGCCCGGAGATGCCGCCTGATGCCGCGCCGCATACTGTTCGTCTGCACCGGCAATATCTGTCGCTCGCCGACGGCGGAAGGCGTGGCGCGCCGGCTGGCGGAGAAGATGGGGCTCGACGAGGCCTTCGAATTCGATTCCGCAGGCACCCATGGCTACCACGTCGGCGACACGCCGGATCCGCGTACCGTCACCGCGGCGGCAAGGCGCGGCTACGAGCTCGCGCATCTGCGCGCGCGGCGCGTGACGGAGTTCGACTTCATCCGCTTCGACCACGTGATCGCCATGGGGCGCGACCACCTCGAGTGGCTCAAACGCGCCTGTCCGCAGCTGTACCACGACAAGCTCGCTCTGCTGCTGGAGTTCAGCGAACGCTTCGAGGATGACGAGGTGCCCGATCCCTATTACGGCGGAATGGAAGGTTTCGAAGAGGTTCTTGACCTGGTCGAGGAGGCGGTGATGCAGATGTTGCTCAGGCTGAGTTCCCAGCGACGGGATACGGGCTCCGGCAATCCTTCTGGGACACAATAAACAACGGGCACCCTCGGGTGCCCGTTGTCTTGCTGCGCTTGCGGTCTGTCAGTCGTGTTTGGTTTCGACCATTTGCAGCGGCTCGTTGGCGAGCACCGGCGCCGGCTTGGGCTTGCGACCGAGCGGCTGTGCCGGGGCGAAGCTATCTGCGACCGGTGCTGCGTGGCTGGTTTCTATCATCACCAGGCCGATCTGCTGCAGGGACTCCTTGATATCGACCACGGCAGGCACCGAAGCCGGCGGCACGACGATGGGATCGGCGGCAGGCGGCGGCATTGCGACGACCGCTGCTTCGGCTACGGCTTCCGGCTGCGGCGACGGTTCGGCTGCCACAGGTGCCGCGGTGGGTTCGAATGTGGCTGCGGGCGCAAAGGCGGCAGATGCTGCTTCCTGCACTGCAGCCGGCGTCGGCTCGATGGCGGCTTGCTGGGCGATCGGAACTGGTGCCGTCACGGCTACATCCGTAATGGTGCCGGCGCTTTGCGCAACAAATGAGGCGGCCGCTGAGACACCCGCCGTGGCTGCATCGGTACCGGCGGCAGCGACTTCCGTCGTGCTGCCTTCCTCGCTGCGACCGCGACCACGACCACGTCCGCGACTGCGGCGTCCGCTGCGGGCTTCACCGTCCTGGCCGCCTTCGGTGCCGGAAGTTGGCGCCGGAGAGACGCCGTTCTGGACTGCGCTGGCATCGGCACGCGGAGGGCGCGGCTCACGGGGTTCGCGCGGAGGACGCGGCTCGCGAGCTTCCTTGGGTTCACGCGGCTCGCGGGGTTCGCGTGCTTCCTTGGGTTCGCGCGGTTCGCGGGGCTCACGCGGTTTGCGATTGCTGCCTTCGATCTGCTGTTCTTCGCGCTTTGCCTGGGGACGCGGGGTTTGCTCGCCGCGATCCTTGCGATCGCCGCCTTCACGGCGGCTATTGCGGTCGCGTCCGCCACGCCCGCCATCGCGATTGCGGTCACGCTCGCGCCCGCTGTCGCGGCGCGGCGGTCTGTCGGACTTATCTTCAGCGGCGGCAGGTGCTGGGGTTTTCTTGTCACCCATGAAGAACGAGACGATCCTGCCGAAGAAGCCGCCTTCGTTCGCTGCCGCGGATGGGGCAGCCACGACCGCCTTGGGTTCGACGATGGGCGCTGGCGAATCGGGCGTGATGCCCTTTACTGCGGCTTCGGTCCTGGCGGGCTTCGCATCGGCCGCCGACGGTGGCTGGTAGGCTTCTTCGACGGGCTTTTCAGCCATCTGGTAACTGGCCAGCACGATGCCTTCGGCATTGAGCTGGTCGTGGCGCAGGCGAACGATTTCATGCGCCGGCGTTTCCAGATGCCGGTTGGGCACGATGACCAGGTTGACGCGGTGGCGCATCTCGATGCGCGAGATGTCGACGCGCTTCTCGTTGAGCAGGAAAGTGCCGACATCGACCGGGACCTGGCAGTGCAGGGCGCCGGTGTTTTCCTTCATGGCTTCCTCTTCGAGGATGCGCAGGATGTGCAGCGCGGCGGACTCGGTGCTGCGGATGTGGCCAGTGCCGGTGCAGCGCGGGCAAGTGATGTAGCTGGTCTCGGCGAGTGCCGGCCGCAGGCGCTGGCGCGACAATTCCAGCAGGCCGAAGCGGCTGATCTTGCCGGTCTGGACGCGAGCGCGGTCGAAGTGCAGCGCGTCGCGCAGGCGGTTTTCCACTTCGCGCTGGTTCTTGGTCGATTCCAAGTCGAAGAAATCGATCACGATCAGGCCGCCGACGAAATCGCCCGTCAGCTGCGACTGCGCGCCCTCGGCGGCCTGATCGTGATCGATTTCATCGACATGGAATCGACCAAGATCCAGCGCGAAGTGGAAAACCGCCTGCGCGACGCGCTGCACTTCGACCGCGCTCGCGTCCAGACCGGCA
>VEPA01000083.1 GCA_012026675.1 Betaproteobacteria bacterium
ACTTCCTAGTAGTCCATTTCAGGCATCGCCGGGGCGGCCGGCTTTTCCTCCTTCGGCGCTTCGGCTACCGTAGCGTCGGTGGTCAGGATCAGACTGGCGACCGACGCGGCGTTCTGCAGCGCGGTGCGCGTCACCTTGGTCGGATCGATGACGCCCATTTCCAGCAGGTCACCATAGCCGCCGGTGGCCGCGTTGTAGCCGAAGTTGCCCTGGCCGGCTTCGACCTTGGCCACCACCACCGCGGGCTCGTCGCCCGCATTCGCCGCGATCGCCCGCAGCGGCTCCTCGATCGCGCGCCGGACGATGCGGATGCCGGCCTCCTGGTCTGAGTTGTCGCCCTTGAGCGCCTTGATCGCGGTGCGCGCGCGCAGCAGCGCGACGCCGCCGCCGGGCACGATGCCTTCCTCGACGGCAGCACGGGTCGCGTGCAGGGCATCGTCGACGCGGTCCTTCTTCTCCTTCATCTCGACCTCGGTAGCGGCGCCGACCTTGATCACGGCGACACCGCCGGCCAGCTTGGCGACGCGTTCCTGCAGCTTCTCCTTGTCGTAGTCGGAGGTCGCCTCCTCGATCTGGGTATGGATCGCCTTGACCCGCGCCTTGATCGCCTCGGGCTTGCCGGCGCCGTCGATGATCGTGGTGTTTTCCTTGAACACCGCGACCCGCTTGGCGCGGCCCAGGTCGGCCAGCGTCGCCTTCTCCAGCTGCTTGCCGGTTTCCTCGGCGATCACGGTGCCGCCGGTGAGGATGGCGATGTCTTCCAGCATGGCCTTGCGCCGGTCGCCGAAACCCGGCGCCTTGACCGCGGCAACTTTGAGCACGCCGCGCATGGCATTCACCACCAGGGTAGCCAGCGCCTCGCCATCGATGTCCTCGGCCACGATCAACAGCGGCTTGCCGGCCTTGGCCACTTCCTCAAGCACCGGCAGCAGGTCGCGGATGCTGGAGATCTTCTTGTCGTGCAGCAGCACCAGCGCATCCTCGAGGATCGCGCACTGTTTGTCCGGCGTGTTGATGAAGTAGGGGCTGATGTAGCCGCGGTCGAACTGCATGCCCTCGACCACGTCAAGCTCGTTTTGCAGCGACTTGCCATCCTCGACCGTGATCACGCCCTCCTTGCCGACCTTCTCCATGGCCTGGGCGATGATCTCGCCGATGGCGCTGTCCGAGTTCGCCGAGATTGCCGCAACCTGGGCGATTTCCTTGTTCGTCGCGCAGGGCCTGGAGAGCTTCTTCAGCTCCTCGACCACGGTGCCGACGGCCTTGTCGATGCCGCGCTTGAGGTCCATCGGATTCATCCCGGCGGCGACGTGCTTCATGCCTTCCTGGACGATGGCCTGGGCGAGCACGGTGGCGGTGGTGGTACCGTCGCCGGCGACATCCGCCGTCTTCGAGGCGACCTGCTTGACCATCTGCGCGCCCATGTTCTCGAACTTGTCCTTGAGTTCGATTTCCTTGGCCACGGTAACGCCGTCCTTGGTGATGGTCGGCGCGCCGAAGCTCTTGTCTAGCACCACATTGCGGCCCTTTGGCCCCAGGGTGACCTTGCCCGCGTCGGCCAGGATATTCACGCCCTTGACGATGCGGGCGCGTGCGTTGTCATGGAATTTGACTTCCTTTGCTGCCATGTTCTCTCTCCTTGAATTTCTGGTGGATGCCTACGCCGCTTTCTTCAGCGACGCGTCCGCGTTTTCGATGATGCCGAGCACGTCTTCCTCGCGCAACACGAGGTATTCGACGCCGTCGATCTTGACCGTCTGTCCGGCGTACTTGCCGAACAGCACGCGGTCGCCGGGCTTGACCAGCAGGGCGCGGACGCTGCCGTCCTGCAGCAGCCGGCCGTTGCCGACGGCAGTCACCTCGCCCTGCTCGGGCTTCTCGCTGGCGGTATCGGGAATCACGATGCCGGAGGCGGTCTGCTTCTGCTGCTCGAGACGCCTGACGATAATCCGGTCGTAAAGGGGACGTATTTGCATGTTGATATCTCCTTAAGGTCAGATTATGAAATCGTGTCGCCGGCCGCAGGCACCGCACAGGCAGGCGCCCGCAAAACCGACCACATGCCGGTCGTGCGACCGGCGAATCGGAAAATAGGAGCAGTTTTCGGGTTTTCAAGTCCACCCCCGCAAGGGCGTGGCGCAGGGTGGTGCAGCCCCTGTCCGTCCCTGCCTCAGGGCAATATAAGGCGCGAGATCCGGCCCAGCCGGACGCGTGTCATTCCTGCCCGGCCCCCCGCCGTCTGCCCGACGCCGGCCGGACAGGGCGGTGCCCGGCCGCCGTCGGGAGCCAGGGTGTCGTCCTCCGCACCCTCCCTCCAGACCCCTCCGCGCACCGGGCGGAAGGCCCAGCGCACATAGCCCACCCGCGCCCCAAGATGCATCAAGTCCTCCCGGTCGGGCGCCTCCGCCACCATGCGGGTATCGCCGAGCCGGCCCAGAGGGTCGTCGCCGAAGGCCTGGCGGCATTCCAGGGCCTCGCGCTCGGACGCACCCGCGGTATTGCAGCCGCGCCGGTCCTCGCGCGCCAGATCCCAGGCGCCGAACTGCCAGGCGGCATCGAGCATGATTCCGTCGAGCTGCGCCAAGTCCAGCCAGTCGGCGTTGATCTGAAGCGCCGAACTCGGCACCGGCTCGGCCACCTTGCGGTTGGGCCGCCCCTCCGGCTCGGTGCGAAAGCCGTGCCAATGCAACATGAGCAGCAAGGGCGTTCGCCCGCGCGGCACGGCCGTCAGCGTGACTGAAAACAAGGGCAGGCGCACGGCCTCGACCTGAGCGGCGACCGTGCGAAAAACGTCCATGGCATCGCTCCTTCATAACCCGCGTGAACGCGAAAAATTTATCAAAGAATCCGCCCGGCTGGCAAGACCCGCTTGAACTCGGCGCGGGCAATCCCACATTGCGCTCAAGGCAGAAAAATCCGTCACGCGCTCCTGCCCATTTCCTGGAGAAGCCAGCTCATGACTCACCCTCAAAGCGTCCAATCCCGGCTGGGCGGCGCAAGATCTTTGCGCCGCCGCCTGCGCAACTTCCTTGCCCTGCTGTTCAGCTTTGCCGGCGTACTGCTGATAGTCCCGGCGCTGGCCGACAAGTCCGCCGCGCAGCCGCGCCCGGTTAGCCCGCGCGGCGAATAGGCCGCCGACGAAAAGGCCCCCATCGCGCTGTTCGAGCGCACGCGCGACTCCGTGGCCTTCATTTCCACCCGCGAGCGGGTGCAGGACTTCTGGACCCGCAATGTTTTTTCGGTGCCGCGCGGCAGCGGCTCGGGTTTCATCTGGGACGAAGCCGGCCACATCGTCACCAACCACCATGTCATCGATGGCGCCAGCGAAGCCGCGATCAAGCTCGCCGACGGCCGCAGCTACAAGGCCCGGCTAGTCGGTACCAGTCCCCGCCACGACATCGCCGTGCTGCGCATCGACACCGGTTTTCGCAAGCCCGAGCCGGTTCCGGTCGGCAGCAGCAGCGACCTGCGCGTGGGGCAGAAGGTGTTCGCCATCGGCAACCCCTTCGGCCTCGACTGGACGTTGACCAGCGGCATCATCTCGGCGCTTGACCGCTCGCTCTCCGGCGACGGCGGCAACAGCATCCACCACCTGATCCAGACCGACGCCGCGATCAATCCGGGCAACTCGGGCGGACCGCTACTCGATTCCGCCGGCCGCCTGATCGGCATCAACACCGCGATCTACAGTCCCAGCGGCGCCAGCGCGGGCATCGGCTTCGCCGTGCCGGTCGACACCGTCAATCGCGTCGTGCCGCAACTGATCCGCCACGGCAAGTACGTGCGGCCGACGCTGGGCATCGAAGCCGATGAACGCCTCAACGAACGGTTGCTGGCGCTGCTGGGGGTGCGCGGCGTGGTGATACTCGAGGTTGCTCCCGGTTCCGCCGCCGCCGCGGCGGGACTGCGCGGCATCACGGTGCGCGGCGGCGAGGTGACCCCCGGCGACGTCATCCTCGCCGTGAACGGCAAGAAGATCGATGACATGGAAAAGCTCGGCGCCCTGCTCGACGACCTGCGCGTCGGCGACACGGTACGCCTGACGGTGATGCGCCACGGCCAGCAGCGCGAGGTCACGGCAAAGCTCCAAGCTGGCGACTGAGCCGCCTGCTTGCTCGTCACAACACGGTGAGAATGAAGCCGGTTCGGGCGGGCGCGCGAATCAGCGCCGCCTTCCTGCCCTCAATGTTACAAACCGGCGCTTACTTGATGGACTTCAGGTAGGCAATGAGATTGCCTTTTTCGAAAGCAGTGCAATCCCGTTCATGGAGATCCATGCAATGCGCGGGGAAGTTGGCTTCCACCTTGTTGGCGTCGATAAAGCGCTCGGGGTTTGCGGAGGGCGCCAGCGGCTTGAGCGGCAGCTTGGTCTTGATGTGCTTGCCTTCCTTCTTCGGATCCTCGGTATGGCAGCCGGAGCAGGTAAAGTCGCCCGACTGCCAGGTGCGCCGGACGAGGTAAAACCTGCGTCCCTCCTCGGCCGTAAAAGGCTTGTCCGAGGCGGTTCCGCGGCCTTTTTCCTCCTTGACCTCGACCTTGGCCTTTTCGGCATAGACCGCAAGAAGCTTGTTCATGACCTCGGACTGCTTCGCGGAAATGTTGCCCTGGGCGCAGACCGGCAAGGCTATGGCGCCGGCCAGTGCCAGCAAATAATTGAATTTTTTCATTTTGAGCTCCCGCTAGGATGAATTGCGTCACGCTGAGACTGCTCCATTTGATACTAGGAAAGCACCCTTCTAATTGATTACCATCAATAAAGTCGAAATCATCCGGCGGACGAAACGGTAATCGTTTCCGGTACATCGACGACTTGGCCTCGATCAGGCGCCAAGCAGCGCGGACGGGTACTATCCGGCTTCGCCCCCACTCATAAGACATTCCCCGCATGCGCAAAGAAGCCCAGCCCATATCCGCCATCGTCGCGGCCGTGCAACTGCCCAACGTCAGCGACATCGAATTCGAGGCCTCGCTGGCCGAACTGCGCGACCTGGCCAAGACGCTGGGTTTCGAGATCGCCGCCACTTTCACCCAGAAACGAGGGAGCTTCGATGCCACGGCCTACCTCGGCGCCGGCAAGCGCGAGGAGATACGCGCCTTCGTCGATAGCGAGCCCGCACCCGGCGCCTTCGAGAAGCCCCTGCATGCCGCCGCCGACCCGGAGGCCGGCAGGATCGACGCCATCTTCGTCGACCACGAGATCTCGCCCTCGCAGGCGCGCAACCTGGAAAAGGAAACCGGTTGCGAGGTCATGGACCGCACCATGGTCATCCTCGAAATCTTCCACCGCCACGCCAGTTCCCGTGCCGCGCGGGCGCAGGTCGAGATCGCACGGCTGGGCTACATGGCGCCGCGCCTGCGCGAGGCGGCCAAGCTCGCCGGGCCGCAGGGACGACAGCGCAGCGGCACCGGCGGGCGCGGCGCCGGCGAGTCGCACACCGAGCTGGACCGGCGCAAGATCCGCGACCAGATCGCCGCCCTGCAGCAGGAAATCATCGCCATGGATGCCGAGCGCAAGACCCAGCGCGCGCGGCGGCAGGAGCGCAAAGGCGGCGCCAACGTGGCGCGGGTGGGGTATACCAACGCCGGCAAGTCCACGCTGATGCGCGCGCTCACGGGCAGCGACGTCCTGGTCGAAAACAAGCTCTTCGCCACGCTCGACACCACGGTGCGCGCGCTGCAGCCCGAGAGCAAGCCGCGCATCCTGGTCAGCGACACGGTCGGCTTCATCAAGAACCTGCCGCACGGGCTGGTCGCCTCCTTCAAGTCGACGCTTGAGGAGGCGCTCGATGCCTCGCTGCTGCTCCACGTCATCGACGCCAGCGATCCCGGCTTCGAGCGCCAGCTGGCGGTCACCGACAAAGTACTGGCCGAGATCGGCGCCCAGGACGTGCCGCGCCTGCGCATCTTCAACAAAATCGATCACGTCGGCGACGCCAGCGCACAGGCCGCACGCGAGGCGGCGTTGCGCAGCGCCTACCCCGATTGCATCGTCATGAGCGCGCGCCGCGCCGATGACGTGGTGGTGTTGCGCGAGGCGATAGTCGGGTTTTTCCGGCAGGATCAAGTCGAGGCCGAGCTATTCCTGCCCTGGTCGGCGCAGCAGCAGCGCGGAGCCATCTTCGCCAGCTGCGAAGTGCTGGCCGAGCGCGCCGACGAAGACGGTGCATTTCTGCGGATTCGCGGCGAAAGCGAAACAGTTAAGGGCTTGTGCGAGCAGTTTGCCCCGGCTTGAAAAGTTGTGCGCAGCGGCATCCCTCGCTGCCCCCTCACTTCGCCAACTCGCAGACCGATTCGAAAATTACCGAGAAGAACGTATTTGGCATTATCGGCTTCCAGGAGCGATCGAACTCCCCGGCTGAGCCATCGAAGCTGTAGCTCAGGACCACCTGCCCCAAAGCCATCTGTTCTGAATGATAGGACAGCGTCAAGGTCCTGGCCTGCTTCGTCGCACAGTTGATCTCCTGCTGAGATTTCGCGGACCGATAGGGTACGCCAGGCACATCCGCTTGAATGTGCGCGAAATCCCACAAGGTCCAGAAAAAGAACGCGTTACCATCCCTGCGCACCGCAGCGGAATCGATATACACCGAAACATCTCCGATGCTGTCGCCGGTGCTGATCTCGATCCACTCGGCTCGAGCGAATGTCTGGACCAGCAGCAGGGCGATCAGGAGCAGAGTCTTTTTCATGGTGGAGTTCCATTGTTCCGTCGAACATATCACAGGCACTCAATCTGTACGTGCCATCCCTACCGCAAGCCCCGGATGCGCCAGCGGCGGCAAGGTCGCAGAGTGTGTGAAAATGGTTTCAAATCGACTGAGCATGGCGACGAAATGGACTGCAACTCTTCAGCATGGATACGCGGACTGCTTGTATTCTGTGTCCTGCTTGTGTCCGGCTGCGCCGGCTACAGCGGCAGCAATCTCAAGCCGGGGGTATCGACTCGCCCCGAGGTGCTTGCCTCAATGGGCGAACCGGCGCTGGCCTGGAAGAATCCGGATGGCAGCGAACAACTGGCTTATCCGCGCGGCCCGGCAAGCACGCAGACTTTCATGGCCTATGTCGGGCCGGATGGAAGACTGCAGCGCATCGAAAAAGCGCTCGACCCTTCGCATTTTGCGCGTGTCCGGGCGGGAATGAGCAAGGACCAAGTGCTGCGCGTCCTTGGTCCGCCGGGACCGGCATGGACCGAGTTTTACTCGCGGCGGAACGAACTCGCCTGGTCCTGGTTGTTCTGCAACGACAGGAGTGTCGAGGAATTCTTCGACGTGATGTTCGACGCGACCACCGGCATCGTGCGTTCAACGGCGACGCACCCGAATCTGGTCGGGCCGGATGGCATTCAGCCCGTGTGCGGGCGCTGAGGGAAGCCGGGATGGTGACTCTGGTCTGGCGCCGCCCAGCTTGCCTTGCCGGCCCGGATCGACGTACCGCCGACGCCGTCCCAGGGGATACCGCTTCGCATAACTTTTTTGGAACGACAAGTGCCGCAAAAGCCAGATCCGACGCCGAGCCCGAATTGCTCCTGGAAGGAGATAACGGTTGATGCAATCCGAACGCGTTGAGTTCGATACCAGTTTCTCGCTTGTAGCCGGCGGCCCGTTCTATGGGATCCTGCGCCGCCTCGGACTGCTCGGTGCGGACCAGCTCACCTCGCTGCGCACCGCCACTACTCTTGCCTTGTTGGCGTGGCTGCCGCCTGCACTGCTCGTAGCCGCGCAATCGCTGGTCGACAGCAGCTACAACGGCTGGGGGTATTTCACCGACCTGACGGTCCCGACACGCTATCTGATCGCGATCTGGGCAATGGTCGCAACCGAGCGTTACGCCGACAGCCGCTTCAAGATTCTGGGCCGGCAATTCAGGGAGGCAGGGCTCCTCTCCCTCGACAGCCTGCCACGGTATGAGGCCGCGCTGGCCATTGCCGACCGTCGCTCCAGTTCCTGGATCGCAGAGGGAGCTCTCCTTGCCGCAGCTCTGGTCTGGACCGGCTTCGCCATGGACCTCATCATCTCGATCACCGGTTCGAGTTGGGAAGGCACGCTGGTCGGCGGCCAGCCCCAGTTGTCGTGGGCCGGCACCGCAGTCCGCTACATGTGCGGCCCCTTGTTCATGTTCATGACATTGCGCTGGGGCTGGTGGTTTCTCGTCTGGGCCGCACTGCTCTTCCGCATCTCCCGGCTGCCGCTGCAGCTGATCCCGTCTCATCCGGACCGTTCGGCCGGGCTCGGCTTTCTGGCGATTTATCCCAGCGTGTTCAGCGGCTTCATTTTTGCCATGAGTTGCGTGATCTCCTCAGTCATGTTGAAAGATCTCGGCTACCAGCAGTACCCACCGGAGACCGTGTGGTTTGCCATCGGGGCATGGCTGGCGATCAACCTCATCGTATTCCTCGGCCCACTGCTCGTATTCGCCAGACCGCTGTTCTCAGCGCGCGAGCGGGCACTGATCGAGTATGGTCGCATGGCAACCCGGCAGCATCTCACCATGCACCACAAGTGGACTGGAAGGACGGAAAACGCAGGGGATCACGCAGACTCGTCGGCGCTGCCCTCGACCTCGGAGTTGAACACAACCGTCCAGGCCATTCGGGAGATGGGGTACACCCCGGTCAATCGCACGACGGTCGTTCAGATCGTCGTCGCGGTGGGGCTGCCATTTCTGCCTGTGATCCTCAAACTGGTGCCGCTGCACTCTGTCCTCAAGTGGGCGCTGGGCAAGGTCCTGTAGCGATCCTGTCTTTGTCTTTGGTCCGCAAAGGAAGCCGGCAGCCTCGGGCATTTATCATCGTGGCGGGCTGAAGCCGTGACATGCAAGGGAAAGAAGACTGAATCTTGAAAAATTGCACCCATTCGTTAGCCGCCGCATGCGGGATGATTTTCCTGGCCGCCAGCCAGGCGACGCTGGCACAAACCACAGCTGCCGACGACACGCTGGCAGGAAGCGCGGACACCACGTCTGTCGGCAAGATCGGCCGCGTGCAAGACGGCCTGCGGCGCTTCACGCTGCGCCGCCTGCTCTACAAGGTGGCGACCGACCCCTACGGCGAGTACTCGGAGTTCAAGGCGCGCATCGAGAAGGATACCGGGCTGTCATGGTCGATGGACCTGAGCTACATGCAGCAGTGGGGCCTGCAGGACGGCGGCAGCCCGGCCGGACAGTGGCTGGCCATGCCGCTGCTCGACTGGAAGCTGTTTGACAGCGCGGCCGGCGCCGGCTCCCTGCAACTGGCCTATAGCGCAACACGCTACAGCACGCGGCAAAGTGCCGCCGATGTGCAGGGCAAGCTGGGCCTGATCACGCCGGTCAACGACTATCCGGAGCGACAGAACACCTTTGCCCAGTTCACATACACCCATGCCCTGCCGGGCAACAAGGTCTCCGTGACCGCCGGCCAGTACCCGTTCTACAACTTCGATGGCAATCAGTACCTGGCCAACCAGCAGGAGAATTTCAACAACTATGTGCTGGCCCAGAACGGCAGTGCGACCTATGGCCTCGCCGGTCTCGGCGCGTACGTCCAGGTCAATGCAACCAGCACCATCCAGTATGCAACGGGCTTCCAGAGCGCCAACAACATCACAGGCGCGACACTTTCTACGCGAAATTTCGGCGACGACGGCTTTTCGTGGTTCGCCTACGCGCAATGGACACCGGCCTTCAAGGGCCTGGGCGCGGCACAGTACTCGATCACGTATTACGAAGTGCCAAGCGTTCCGGCTCAATCGCCGAAGAGCCACGGCTGGTCGCTGAACGCAGTACAGAACCTGAGCGACACCTGGGCTGTGTTCGCACGCGCCAACCGGGCTTACGATTACGTGACGCCGATCCGCGCCTCCTATGCGCTGGGCGCGGCGATGAACGACCCGCTCGGGCGCGGCACGAGCGACCAGATCGGCCTCGCCTTCGGCTACAGCGACGCGGCACCCCAGCCAACCAACCCGGCGGGGACAGGCAATGAGAAGCTGGTCGAGGCCTACTGGAACTGGACCTTCGCCAAGGGCCTGCTGTTCTCGCCCGGCGTGCAATATATCCGCGATCCGGCGCTCGACCCGACACGCGACAGCGCCTGGGTGCTGTCGCTGCGCACGACGCTGATGTTTTGAAATGTCGCGTGCATGAGCGAGGCAAACAGGCTTGACCGCGGATCGAACGGTCGCGGATACTCGCGTTTCGCCGCTGGAACTTCCATCAGTCATCCCTTCCCTTTGCCATGAGCGATAACAAGGACGTCGATAACAATGCCCGCGAACCCGTGCTCAGCCCAGTGGATCGCGTATCGGAAATGCTCTTCGGCCTGTTCATGGCACTCACCTTCACGGGAGCTGTGTCGGTCGCGGAGGAAGGGAGGGAGCAGATCCGCACGCTGTTCCTGACGGCACTGGGCTGCAACCTTGCATGGGGTCTGGTCGACGCGGTCATGTACCTGGTGCGCACGCTCGCAGAACGCGGCAGGTTGATTACGCTGGCCCGATCGGTGCAAGCCGCCCGCGATGCCGAGGCCGGGTGCAAGCTCATCGAGAATTCATTGTCGCAGGCGGCGTCGCGACTCCTTACGGCAACGGAGATCGAGGCCGTGCGCAAGCGCATCCTTGCCATGGTTTCCGTGCCGGAACGACCGACGCTGAAAAGGCAGGACCTGTTGGCAGCCCTGGCGATATTCCTGATTGTCGTTGCCTCGACCTTTCCCGTGGTGCTGCCCTTCTTGCTGATCCATGATGTGGGAACTGCGAAGAACTTGTCACGTGCCATCGCGCTGGCAATGCTGTTTTTCGGCGGGCTCGCCCGTGGGCGTTATGCGGGCCATGTCAGCTGGAAGGTCGGGTTCTCCATGGCAGGACTGGGCACCGGACTCGTACTTGCGATCAATGCGCTGGGCGGATGACGGCGCCACGTGATGCTGCGGCCGGCGGCAAGGCGACTGGATCGGACGGCTTGCCGATCCATCCGGTAAAATCCGATTTCGATTTTTCTCAGCGAGGCCCCGCATGACCGAAATTCAACGTGATATGGCCCGCACGACACTGGCGATCCTCTGCATTCTGCTGATGATTGCGGCCACGCTCTGGGTTCTGCGCCCATTCCTGGCGGCTACGGTGTGGGCCACCATGATCGTGGTGGCAACCTGGCCGATGCTCAAGTCGCTGGAGCACAGGTTCGGCGGCCGGCGAGGGCTGGCGGTAACGGCCATGACGCTGGCCATGCTGCTCCTGCTGTTCGTTCCGCTCATCCTGGCGATAAATACCATTGCCGGCAACGCCGAGGCGATCGCCAATCTGGGCAGGAAATTGGTCGCGGCAGATCTGCCGCAACTACCCGACTGGATGGCTGCCTTGCCGCTCGTCGGCAAGAAACTGAATGCCTTATGGGGGCAACTGGCCGATGCCGGCCCGCAGGCTCGGCTGGAGAAGATCGAGCCCTACATGGCCAACAGCGGCAGGTGGCTTCTGGCGAAGATCGGCGACATGGGCTTCATGCTCATTCAGTTTCTGCTGATCGTGATCCTGTCGGCCATCCTCTATGCCAGCGGTGAAGCGGCGGCGGCCGGTGTCAAGCGTTTTGGCCGTCGACTGGCTGGCGATAATGGCGAGAATTCGATCATTCTGGCCGGGCAGGCGATCCGCGGCGTGGCCCTCGGGGTGTGCGTCACGGCTCTGGTGCAGACGGTCCTCGGCGCCATCGGCCTGGTCGTTGCCGGCGTGCCTTTTGCGGGCCTGCTCTCGGCAGTGATGCTGATGCTGTGCATCGCCCAGGTCGGGCCGGGACTGATCCTCATTCCAGCCGTCGCCTGGACGTTCTGGATGGGCAATACGGGATGGGGAATTTTTCTCCTGGTATGGAGCCTGATCGTCGGCACCATGGACAATTTCCTGCGGCCCATTCTTATAAAGAAAGGCGCGGACCTGCCTCTGCTGCTGATTTTTGCCGGAGTCATCGGCGGCTTGCTAGGCTTTGGACTGGTCGGCATTTTTATCGGTCCCGTGGTGCTGGCCGTAACCTACACCCTGCTCGAAGCCTGGATTACCGACGGGCTCGACAAGGCGGAAGCCGGCTGCGGCCGCACCTGGAGAAGCTATTTGGCGGCATGGCAATCCGGGCAGGGAATCAGGATCGGGCAGGTTTCGCCGTCTAGCGGCCGGAGACTTTCCCGCTCCCCCCAATGAGTCCTTTTTTCTGCATTTCTTCTTCGACAAGCTGCGTAATCGCCTGAATCATTTCCGGTCGCGAGCGCGGATCGAGGGTCTGGGTTGTGCCCGTCCAAACCGGCTTGTCTTCGGGCAGGGCGTAGAGAATGGTCTCGACCACCACGGTCGTATTCTCGACGGTGTAGCCCGGTGTTGTCTGCATCACGACATATCCGTAGCCGTAATAGCCGCCGAAGTTGCCGTAATAGGGACTGATCCCCATCTGGGGCGCCGTCGCCACAAAATGGGTTTGTGGAGGGACATAGGTTTCCGACTTGTCCACTGCGACCAGGCGCGACACCAGAACGCCGTCGTAGCCCTCCTTGCCCAGCGCGGCACGAACCTTTTCCTTGTCCGCCTCGGGCTTGTCGAACAAAGTATGGCCGGCAGTCGCCTTGGTGCCAGCCGGCATTTTCTGCACCATCTGGTCTTCGGCAAAGCGGCGGACACTTTCGTCCGTCGACATCACGAAGACGGCGATCTTCTTCAGGGGACCACCCCGAAAGTCGGGGCTGTCCCAACTGGAGATCAGCGAGGTACTGGCACAGCCGGCCAGCCAGGCGACAAACGTCGCCAAAGCGAATCTAGAAACGGCATTTGATGACTTGACGCGGTCCATCGGAGCGATCCTTTTCAGTACTTGCAGCATGAGAAATTCACCAATACTTGGCAAAGTATCCCCGCCGGCGACGGTCGAGGGCAAGCCGTCCTTTTGCCGCGCTTTTTCTCGTGGCCGTATGGCCGGATTTAGTGCATATTGCTATCCTAATTCCGATGACTTGACTTCAGGAAAACAATGATGCGTCACTTGCTTGTTTGTCTCGCATGCTTCCCGGCAATGTCGATAGCCCAGCAACCGCCAGAGGACTTCAACCAGGAACAATTCGAAATCCGCTTCCGCGCCGCAGACAGGGATGGCGATGGCAGGTTGTCGCGCGAGGAAGCTTATGCGGCGTTTCCCAGGGCAACGGAACTGTTCGTCGAAATCGATGCCAACAGGGACGATCACATTACCCTGGCCGAGGTCTATCAGGCCAGGGCCAAACGCATCGAAGCTGCACTGAATGCAGCGAGCATCGGCGGTGACAAGTATGTCAATCCGAAATATATCAAGGACAGCCGGGTGCTTGCCGGTGGCCAAACCGGAGCGAGGGACCTGGCTTCCAGCCTCGCCCAGAAGCGCAACAACGAATTCAATGAATTCATGGATGGGAACCAGGAACCCGATCCCTATCCCGACCCGCCAGTTGTCGCTGACAGTGCTTCGAACCTGGTGAAGAAGCCTTTCTGAACATCCCAAGGTAATCTGGCGCGGATGCGGAACCGACCTTTTATCGCTGCTAGCCGCGCCTGATGCCCGGCCAAAAAAAAGCAGCCCAGGGCTGCTTTTTTCAGGCGGGCTTCTTCGAGCCTACTCTTCCATCGAGTTGAGGCCGTAGATGGCGATCAGCACTTCGCTGGGCTTGAAGGGTGCGAACCAGCGGTCGAAGATCGGCACGATATTGCCGGACCGGTAGATGCCGGCCAAACCGCGATTGACGGCCAGGCGGAAGTCCGGATCGCCACGACGCAGTGCAAAGGCATAGGGTTCCAGGGAGAAGTCCTCGTCCAGCAGCGCGAAGCGCGTGTTGGACGAATCGCGCGCGACCAGACCCACCAGCACGATCTTGTCGCCGGCCAGAGCCTGCGCCTTGTTGTCCTCCAAAGCCTTGAAGGCTTCGTCGCGGTCCTTGAAAGGAAGGATTTCTGCGGCGATCTTTGCATTGGCAAGCGCCTCGGTCACGCGCCTTTCGGTCGTCGTCCCGGCGACGACCGCCAATTTCTTGCCCGCCAGGTCAGCGGCTCTTCTTACACCGCTGTCGCCGCGCACCAGCAGAGTGCCGGTTTGCAGAAAAGTGGTGGTGCTGAAGTCGACTTTTTCCTGGCGCTTGAGCGTGTTGGTGGTGACGCCGCACTCCATATCGGCCTTGCCCTCGGCCACCATCGCCAGGCGCTCGGGCGTGGTTCCGGCCACCCAGTTGATCTTCAGTTCATCCAGGCCGAGTTGTTTCTGGATCGATCCGACAATGCCTTCGCACAGGCTGATCGAGTAACCCGCGGGCTTGAATGTCTTGGTGTCGCTATAGGAGAACGGCACCGAATTGGGAGCAAAGGCAAGCGTGATGGTTTTGGACGACTTGATCTTTGCCAGCGTGTTCGGGGCTTCAGCGGCATGAACGCCAACGGCGAAGGCCGCCAGCAAGGAGAGGGTAAGCAGTTTTTTCATCGCACTTTCCGGCTAGTGAAGGGTCAGGGAGAGGTATTGCCAACAGGCACGGAGGCTTCACGTATTGAAAATGAATCAGCCACCTGCGCGGCCATTTTAGCTTGGAAAATGCCCGCGGACTACGGCACCGGCTGTGCTGCCGGCGCGGGATGTACCTGCGATTCCTCGTCAGGCACGATCCTGACCGGCAAGGGTGTCGTGGCGTCAAGGTGGACATCGCGCTGCGGGTACGGAATGGCAATCCCTTGCGCCGTGAACCGGACCTCGATCATCGCCCGCAGATCGCTGGCCACCTGGCGCGCGGGCGTGCCGGCACCGACGTCAATCCAGTAATAGAGCGCGAAGTTCAGCGCATCGCTGGCGAAATCCTCGAACAGTACTTCGGGGGCAGGATTCTTGAGCACCTTGCCGTGGCGCGCGGCGATTTCCTCGAGCAGCTGGATAACGACACGCACCGGTGATCCATAGGCCACCCCGACCTTGACGTTGAAGCGGACACGGCCGCTGGTGTATGTCCAGTTGGTCAGGTTCTGCTCGATGAACGTACTGTTCGGAATAATCGTCTCTATGCCGTTGACGTCGGTGATCGTCGAGGCGCGCAGGCCGATATTGGTCACGTTGCCGCGAACGCTGCCGACCTCGACCAGGTCGCCGATGCGGAATGGACGCTCGCCGAGAACCATCAGTCCGCTGATAAGGTTCTTCATCATGGTCTGCATGCCGAAACCGAGGCCGATGGCCACCGCGCCGCCGAGGAAGGCGAAGACGGTGAGGGGGATCTTCACCCAGAACATCACGATGACCACGAGAATCATCAATTCGACCGCCAGGAGCCAACTGCGCAGTATGCTGGCATGCGCCGGCTGCCAGCCGAAGAAGCGCGCCAGCATGCGTGCCAGCAGGCGCGCCACGACCAGGGCCAGCGCGTAGCCGGCGACGCCCAGAATCAGGGCGACAAGTATCTTGCCGATGGTGACGCTGCGCTTGCCGACTATCTGTTTGCCGTCGACCTCGATCGTATCTTCGACGGCGATCAACTCGAAATTCCAGAATGCAGAAGCGTAATCGGCGGCGGTGGCCTGCCATTGCTGACCGCGCTCCGCCATCGAGCGCTGGTTATTGCCGCTGCCACCAAATTCGGCGAGCATTTGCTGATCCAGCGTCAGGTTCAATTCGAGTGCCGTCAGCACCCGCTGGATACCGGTGACGTGCTCGCCGTAGACCTTCTGCAACTCGCGCAGGTGGCTGTTTTGCGCCGGGAGGTCCACATTTTCCATGCGCCTGTCGATGTCGATGACGCGGTTGTTGGCGCTTTTCAAAATCTGTTCAAACTGCTTTTTCTGTGCCATCAGGAAAAGCTGAGCCTTTTCGGCGGATTCGCGTGCCAGCAGGCGGCTGCGGCTGTCCTGCTTCTGGTGGGCCTCGTAACGCGCCTCCCAGAGCGATCCGCTGATCCGGTTGAAGTCGAGCAGTTCGCGCAGACGCTCGATCTGGGCCGCGACGGCATCCAGTCGCGCCTGTTTCAGTTCGTAGTCCTGTTCGAGACGAGTCAGGCGAGCCATGTACTGCGCCTGGGTTTCGCCCTTGCGCCCCCCTGCCGTTCGCAGCGATTCGCTGGCCTTGCGGGCTGCCTGGGCGGCCAGATGGAGCCGCGTGTATTCCTGGGTCATCCGCTCGGTTTCGGCAACCACCGCGTCGCGCGCGACGGTGAGCGCGGTACGCACTTGCGCCAGATCCGTGTCCGCAAATCGTATATTGGCTACGACTTGCTCCTGCTTGCGCTGGACAAGGTCGATGTCCAGTTGCGCAATGGCGATTTTTTCATCGAGCAGTTGCCGCAGGGTCTCCTGATGACTGATCAGGGTCTCGGTAAGACGCACCATCAGTTCCATCGATTCCCGCTCCCAGGCAGCCTGCGCCTTTTCTGCCTGCGAGCCCTTGCGCTCGGCCTTTTCAATGACTTGCCGCAACTGTTGGTGGGTAAGCTTCAGGCGTTCGCGCAGGTTTTCGGTCGTCTGCCGCAGCAACTCCTTGCGCCCCCGCAGTCCTTCCAGTTCCGTGCTGGCCGCATTGCGTTCCGCGCGCAACCGGTCAGCCAGCAGAATCGAGTAAGGCGGCTTTTCGGCGAGACCGGTCCAGGCGTGCAGTTCCTTCTCGATCGCGACGCGCCTTTTGGCCGTCTCGTCCAGTTTCTCGAGATCAGCCATGTATTGCACGAGAGTGCTTACCAGCAAGGCGACTCGAATATGGCGCTGTTGCAAAGAGCGTTGGTCGATGCCGGGCGGCGCCCCCGCACTCAAGCCGTTCGGCCCGTCCAGTACCTCGAGCAGCTTGCGTTCGCTGGCAAGCCGGGCGCCCAGCTCGGCCATTTTTGCCGCATTGCCCGGCGCCTGGCTGACAATTGCCGGCTTGTCCGCCTTGCCCTGGGCGCTCGCCGCACCCTGGCCGTGCATGGCCGGAACCTGCGCAAATGCGCTACCGACAAACAGCCAGGCCAGCACGACAATCATGGGCACGAAACTGATGGCATTGTGCACGGTGGCCTTGAATCCATTTGCGGAAATGCCAAGAGTCGGCGCTGGCGAGACGGCCATCCTGTCGGCGGGCAACTGCAGGAGCGAGCACGGTCTGGCCTGCCACTCGTGCAGGCGCGCCTGTGCAAGCTTGCAGACACAAGGGAAACCGGATTCGGCGTAGACCGCCGGAAATGACAGGTATTTGAAGCGCATGACTCCGAGTATCCTCGACGGGTCAAGCTCCGGTCAAGCCTGTTGCCCTGGCTCAAAATCCCCTGGCGTGGCAGCCCTGATGGCAGCCCTGATGGCTGCACTGCAGACGTCGATGCCTCATTACAAGCAAGTATTGCCGATCGGGAGCAAAGCGGTAAGATAATCCTGCGCCGATCGCCATCGCTGAACCCTTTGCGCGGCGCGCTGCGTATCTGCCTGACAAACCATAGAAACCGAGAGGAGAGCGTGATGCAAGGCATGGTGAGAATGACATGGCTGGCTGCGGCCGGCGTGATTGGCGTGGCGGGTTGCGCAAGCATGCAGCCGGGTCCCAAGGACATGACCTTTTTTGTGACCAGCGTCGGCCCCGGCAAGGGCGGCGACCTCGGTGGCCTCGAAGGGGCCGACCGCTACTGCCAGTCGCTAGCCCAGGCATCCGGTGCCGGTGGCCGCACCTGGCGTGCCTACCTGAGCACCCAGGGCGCGACATTGCCCGATACGAACTTCGTCAATGCGCGCGACAGAATCGGCACGGGCCCCTGGCAGAACGCCAGGGGCGAGGTGATCGCGAGGAGTGTCGAAGACCTGCACTCGCCCAGCAGCAACCTGAACAAACAGACGGCACTGGACGAAAAAGGCATGCCGGTCAACGGCCGCACGGAGAAGCCCAACAAGCACGACATACTGACCGGCTCGCGACCCGACGGAACGGCCTTTCCGGGTGCCCAGTTTCCAGACATGACCTGCGGCAACTGGACCAGGAGCGGGGCCGACGGCTCGGCGATGACCGGCCATTTTGATCGCGCCGGTCCCCTCGACGCGCCGTGGGCCACTTCCTGGAATTCGGCCCACCCGACGCTGGGTTGCAGCCTGGAGAAAATTCGCCCCACGGGCGGTGACGGCCTGTTCTATTGCTTTGCGGCGAAATAGACCCGTGGCATGCCAGCCATGGGACTGAATGAGTCGTTGCCGACACCATGAAACATCTGCTCGCCGCCGCCGTGCTCGCCTGGTGCGCAGGCTCAGCCTGCTCCGGCGCGCTGCCGCTGGAAACCATCAAGCTGCCGCCGGGCTTTTCCATCGAGCTCTGGGCGCGAGTGGATAACGCGCGGCAGATGGCGCTGGGCGGCAGGGATGAGAAAGGTGGCGTGCTGTATGTGGCCTCACGCGGTGCCGGCCGCGTCCATGCGGTGCGCTTCGATGCCGGCTACCGCGCCGGCGCCGTGACGCACATCGCCGACGGCCTCAACCTGCCCAGCGGCCTGGCGTGGAAGAACGGCTCGCTGTATGTCGGCGCAGTGAATCGCATCCTGCGCTACGATGACATCGACCGGCAGATCGACAAACCACCCGCCCCGGCCGTCGTTACCGACACGCTGCCGAAGGATACCCACCACGGCTGGAAGTTCATCGCCTTCGGCCCCGACGGCAAGCTCTACGTGCCGGTCGGCGCACCCTGCAACATCTGCGACCCCGGCGATCCCTATGCATCCATGTTGCGCATGAATGGCGACGGCTCCGGGCGCGAGGTCTTCGCCCGCGGCATCCGCAACAGCGTCGGCTTCGACTGGAGCCCGCTGGATGGCGCCCTGTGGTTCACCGACAACGGTCGCGACATGCTGGGCGACGACAGCCCGCCCGACGAACTCAACCGCGCACCGCGCGCCGGTATGCATTTCGGCTACCCCTTCTGCCATGGCGGAGACCTCCCCGATCCCGAATTCGGCTCACGACGCAAGTGCGGCGAGTTCGAGGCGCCAGCACAGAAACTGGGGCCCCATGTCGCCAGCCTGGGCATGCGCTTCTACACAGGCGCGATGTTCCCCGCCGAATACCGCAACCAGATTTTCATTGCCGAGCATGGCTCCTGGAACCGCTCGAAAAAGAGCGGCTATCGCATCGCCCTGGTGCGGGTCAAGGATGGCCGCGCCGTGACCTACGAAAACTTCGCCAGCGGCTGGCTGCAGGGCGAATCGGCCTGGGGCCGGCCGGCGGATCTGCTGGTGCTGCCCGACGGCTCACTGCTGGTCGCCGACGACCAGGCCGACGCGATCTACCGCATCACCTGGCGCAAGCCCTGAGTCCGGCAAACGCAACGACGGATGCGCCCGCATGCCTTGCTGCTGCTTCTGGCCGCACTCTCGCTGTCTCCGGCAGTTTTCGCGCAAGCTTCCGCATGCCCGATTCCGGGGATGAGAATTCACTGGATCGCGGACTACTGCATGTCGCAACTTGAAACCGACGACGAGATCGCGGCAGGTGCGTGCATCGGTGACGAACTCGAGCGGGTGTTCGCCAGCGATTGCGCGGCGAAGCGGCATTACAAGAAGGCGATGTGCGACAGGGCAATCATTCGCAACTACAGACGGGATGAGGTCGACAGCTGTCTTGCCGACCAGGGATTCGTCGGCTCGACCGTGCGCAAGGGCGGCGTCGGCGGCCGCTGAGCCGGTATCCGGCACAGGGACCTGCGCCCTCACCGTGCCGCCAGCACCGACTTTGTCGCAGACGCGCGGAATAAACCCACACTGCCGTTCGTATATGAGGAGCAACATCCCCCAACCCGAACGGAGATCACCATGAAAATCAAGAACCTCATCGCTGCCTTGTGCGTCACTGCCCTCACCGCCGGCAGCGCCCTGGCAGCCGGCGCCCCGGTCAAGGCCATGGACGGCGCACTGGTCGGCGCCAAGGACATGACGCTCTACACCTTTGACAAGGACGCCGGCGGCAAGAGCGCCTGTAACGGCCCCTGTGCCGCCAACTGGCCCCCGCTGATGGCCGCGGCCGGCGACACCGCCAGCGGCGACTACAGCATCATCACCCGCGACGACGGCACCATGCAATGGGCGGCCAAGGGCAAGCCGCTGTACTACTGGACGAAGGATGCCAAGCCCGGCGACAAGACCGGCGACGGATTCCTCAATGGCCTCTGGCACGTAGCCAAGCCCTGACCATCAGAGGTGAGCAACCGCGACGCCATCGTTGCCGAGATTCCCCGACTGCGCCGCTACGCGCGGGCGCTGCCGGGGACGGCCGACACCGCCGACGACCTGGTGCAGGAGACCCTGCAGCGGGCGCTGGAGAAATGGCGTCTGTGGCAGCGCGAACGCGATTTGCGGCCCTGGCTGTTTTCGATCATGCACAACCTCCATGTCGATGGCCGGCGCCGCGATCAGCGCATCGATTTCCGTGACGACGACGATCTGCCGCTGCCCGTGCAGCGCGCCAGCCAGACGGATGCGCTGGAACTGCGCGACCTCGAACGCGCCCTGGCACTGTTGCCGCTGGACCAGCGCGAAGTTCTGTTGCTGGTGGGGCTGGAGGAGTTGAGCTACGGCGAAGTTGCCCGCGCCCTGAATATTCCCCAGGGCACCGTGATGTCCCGCCTGTCGCGCGCACGCGCGCGCCTGAAGGCAATCCTGGCCGAGGAAGCGGCGCCGCATTTGAAAGTGGTGAGCACATGAATGCGCCGATCTCCGAAGACGACCTGCATGCCTACGCCGACGGCCAACTCGCCCCGGCGCGCCTGAGGCAGGTCGAAACCTGGCTTGCCGGCCATCCCGAAACTCGCGCGCAGGTCGAGGAGTGGCGTGCCCAGGCCGTGAGCCTGCATCGCGCCTATGACCACGTGCTCGACGAACCTGTCCCGGCCCGGCTGATTCCCGCCGCGAATTCGGCGCGCTGGCTGGACGCGCAGAAGCTGGCCGCCGTCGCCTGGCTGCTGTTCGGCGCCGCTATCGGTTTTTTCCTGCGCGGCGAAAC